>NZ_JAGIKY010000002.1:0-311846 GCF_017874695.1 Halarchaeum nitratireducens | reverse complement strand
AGACGCTCAAAAGATCCACAAGCGACGACCAATCTTACAAGAGACGCTCGCTACCGCTACACAACCGAGGTGTGAGGCTTAACTAAAGACGGATGCGCCCGTCATCGGCGTGATCCTCATGGTCGCCATTACCGTGATTCTCGCCGCCGTTATCGGGACGTTCGTCCTCGGTCTCGGCAGTAACGTCGGCAACAACGCGCCGAGTGCGACCTTCAACTGGGACTACGACTCTGGGACGGAGAATCTGACTGTCACGCACCAAGGCGGCGACGCACTCGATAACTCGACCATCAACGTCACGGGAACTCCAGACCCTGACGAGATCACGTATAGCGGCCTCGATGACGACCGCTGGACCGCTGGCGACAGCGCAACGCTGAACTTCACCGGTAACGGCGGTGCTGAGTCGGCACAAGTCATCTGGCAGTCCTCCGGTGGCTCGTCCTCAATCATCGGCGACTGGGAGTACCAGGGCTAACGATGGATCTAAAACAACTCCTTAGCGACGATCGTGGCGTTTCGCCGGTCATCGGCGTGATCCTCATGGTGGCTATCACCGTGATCCTCGCCGCCGTTATCGGGACGTTCGTCCTCGGTCTCGGCAGTAACGTCGGCAACAACGCGCCAAGTGCGACCTTCGACTACGACTACAGCGGAACGTTCAATGATTCCAACAACAATGCTGCGGTCGCTATCACGCACCAAGGTGGTGACGCGATCGAACATGACACCATCCACGTCAACATCGGCTCGGACCGCATCAACACCTCCACGGATAACGCCGGAAGTGGTTACACATTCGCTACCAACGACTGGAACACTAGCCAGATTACGGCTGGCGATCGTGTGAACATCAGTACTGACGGCAGTGGGATTCCCGCCAATGAGGACGTGCAGGTCGTCTGGCAGTCCTCCGGTGGCTCCTCCTCGATCATCAGCTCCTCAACGACCCCCAACAACTAACCACAATGGACCTGAAACAACTCCTTAGCGACGATCGTGGTGTCTCGCCTGTCATCGGTGTGATCCTGATGGTGGCGATTACCGTGATCCTCGCCGCCGTCATCGGGACGTTCGTCCTCGGTCTCGGTAGTAACGTCGGTAACAACGCGCCGAGCGCGACGTTCGGCTATGAGTACGATAACTTCAGCGACGACAATTCGGTGAACACTATTACGATCACAGATCAGGGTGGTGACTCTATCGACAGTAGTACGATCACCGTCTCGGTCGGGTCGGATTCGGTCAACGCGACTGACGGTGAGGGTGAATTTAGCAGTAACTCGACGTATAGCGTTAATAGTACGGACTGGAACAGCAGCCAAATCCAAGCTGGTGACAGTATCACGATCGAAGGCAACAAGACTGCTCCCGGCGGAGGAATTGATGTGCAGGTCGTCTGGCAGTCCTCGGGTGGTTCGTCGTCGATTATCAGTAAGTCGACGACGCCGCAGTAACTGAGTCTTCGCGGACTGACCTTCTTCGTTTTCTCGGCGGCGCGCGGTCGAAATCTGTTACGAGTTAGACCGATTCTAGCACGTGTTGCGCCTCTATCGAGGCGCAATGTCGCGTAATAACCTCGACCTCATCGATCTCGTCGGGATGGCGCTGGTGGGCGTTTTCGGCCCGATGAGTCTCGACGCATGGACGGTACAGCTGAAACTCTTCGGTGGCTTCGACTTCACGACGATCATCTGGTCCGGTTCGGGGGCGCAGGTGTCGTATGCGACGGTACTGGCGCTGATCGGCGTCGGGTGGATCGTGGTGGCGAACTTCTGGGCGGGCGACTGGGATATCGACGACATGGAGACGTACCATGTCGCCGCGATCGTCCTTGCCCTCGGGATTATCCCGGTGTACGCGATCGTGCCGGCGGTGCAGAACGTCCTTGCGGATTACGGCTCGCTCACGCTCGTCGTCGCGCTCGTACAGGCTGGGTTTGGGCCGCTCCTCAGTTGGGAGGGCTAACCGATGCAGGCACTCGTCGCGTGCACGGCGGCCGGTCACGGTTCGAGCATTGAGGGGGTGCTCCCCGCGCTCGTCGTCGCCGCCGTCGCGCTCTTCGCGGTCGTTTCGCTCGCCGACCACTACCGGGGTGGTGGGTCGTGACACTCGCCGGTCGCGCGCTCAGCTATGGTGGCGTCGCGCTCCCCGTGGCCGCACTCGGCACCCACGTACAGGGCGGGCTCCCTGCGGGTGCGACCGCGGCCGTCGCGCTGCTCGGGGTCATGATGTTGCTCGCTCGTGCGCATCTTGGGGGCTTCTTGCCGTCGCCGGGCCGTCGTGCTCGGCGGATCGGCGCGCCTCTCCTGGCCGTCGTACTCGTCGCGTCGATCGCTCTCTCGGGTGCGGGACCGTCGCCGGTGGATAACGCGGCGGCGGTCACCGGCTCCGGGACGTGTTCGTTCGCCTCGATCCTCCACTTCTTCGGCGTCGCAGACGATTGCGTCGTCGGTAGTACCACCACGGAGGTGCAGCAGGTGAAAAACGCTGAGGACAATCAGACCGCTCTCCAAATCTACAACGCTGCGGCCGCCCAGCAGGCCAGCAGCAAGCAACTCCTCGCCTCAACGGCGAACTACGCGAACAATTCGCGGAACGTCGCGTGGTCCAAGGCCGAAATAGCGTACTACCAGGCGCTCGAAAATGGCTCCGTGCAGTCTGTCGCGGTCCAGCGGGGCCAAGATGCGATTCGGGACCATTACTCGAAACGTCAAATATCGCTTGTGAAGAGTCTGAGAATCCAATATCACGCCCTCAAATCCCTCCATGATCGGGCATCGAACGAGTCTGGAGTCTCTGAAATCTTTGATTTCAAGCCCTACGCTCCGGTTGATGGATTCACTTCGGAGGGTCACAGCTCGTGGTCCAAGACGACGACCGTCAACTCCATGCTCGTCAATTCGAGTACGATTGAGACGCCTGCCTGGTACGGGGAGTCGTCTTACAATACTGGCGACGGCGTATCAACCGCTGATCGGACGATTGCGATTGGAGGCAGCCGTCCCGATAAGGATTGGGCGTGGTCGAAGCAGCCATTTGAGCGCATCGTTGCGACATCTCCACCGAACACGAGTCTCGACGCGGCAACGGTCCTCGATATGTCCGAGTATCAGAATCGCTGGCAACAGTACGAGGATCTCTCCGCGGAGCTGAAAACCGAGTTCTCGACGTACGCGAACAACACCTACCCCGCCGTCGAGAGTGGCCGAATCAACGCCTCCGAGGTCGTTTCGCGCGAAACCCGGATGTTCCAACTCGGCACGCAGGCCAGCGAGTCCGGCTCGCTCTACGACTCCGTGGCCGCTCTCTCCATGATGGGCCTCGCTACTCCGAACCTGAACGGCACGGGGACGATGACAGTTAACTACCAGAATCGACAGTATCACGGCCTCCTCCTCGCTCCCGACGTGCCTAACGGATCGTGGACGGCCGGCACCTCGTATAACGCGACCGCGCCCCCGCTGAACGGGTCCGCGATCCTCGCCACTACCACCGGCGAGACGGTTCCCCTGGACTCCGGGACCTTTCGACTCGCGTCGATCTCCTCACAGAACGGCGAGTCCATGGAGTCGGTGAACGCGACCCGCTCACAGTACCAGACCACCAACGTCACCAAGCTCGTCGAGCAGCTGAACGAAACCCAGCAGCTCATCGAAGACGTCGAGGCCAGACAGGCCGCCGGCGGCGGTGGCGGCTCTGGTGGTGCCGGCGGTGGCGGGGGTTCCTCGCCGGTGATCGTCGCCGGACTGGGCGTGCTGGCGCTCGGGCTCGTCATCTACCTGAAAAACCGGAGCAACTAGCGCGATGCTGTACTTCGCTTGGAAGGTCGTGCTGCGGCCGATCCTCCCCTACCTCCTCGCGTTTGCCGGGCTCGTTGCGGTGGCGACCGCGCTCGGCGACGTGACTGGGTGGTGGGATATGCACGCGATCCTGCTGGATGCGCTCATCCAGACGCTCCGCGGCGTGATCGACACGATCGCGCACACGATCCGGGGGGTCATCGACGGGATCCTCGATGCGATCGCGGCCCGACTCAATCCGCTCTAAGCCGTTCCGTGGTCGGTACTGTGGGGGTTCGACTCCCCCGGCGGCTCCTATGAAGCGCCTCCTACTCGTCGCGCTCGCCCTCTCCACCCTCGCTATCGGCGTGGGTGGGGCGGCGGCCGCGAACAACACAACGGCGACGACGGCGGCCAGCGGGCCAGCCGTGGCGACCGGCGGCCATCCCGTCGCTGTCGATGGTGTTCTCTCCGTCACCGGATGGACCTACCAGGATGGCCGGCTGAACGTCACGCTCCAAGCCTCTCAGTACAAGAGCGCGACGCTCTCGGCGTCTGCGGAGTCAACTGGCCGGGTCGCCCACGCCGCGTATCGGCAACTCACCCTCCAACGCGGCGAAACTCGAACCGTCTCCCTCCCCGCGGATCGGATCGACGGGCAGGCGTCGGTGTCGGTGACGACCGGCGCGTGCATCGCGTCGGGGTCGTGTCCGACGCTCTACTCGAACGATAACACGGGGCCGTGGCTTACGGGTGGTTCGCTCGTCGGGTGGCTCGGTGGGGCTGGCGGGGCGGTGCTCGTCTTCTTCGCCGTCGGCTGGTGGGTGATGAACCGCGGGACGGACGCGCCGGAGGTGGCCTAACGATGCGTCCGACCTTCGATGGCTGGCGGGATCGGCTCACGTTCCTCGGCGTCGAAAGCCCGATTCTCGGCGGGCTCATCTTCCTCGCCGGCCTACTCGGGCTCGCCGGCACGATCTGGTTGTTCACCGCGGGCGGGTGGGACGTCCCGGCGTGGGGCTGGTCGCTTCTTGGTGGCTTCGCCGTCCTCACGCCGATCCTCGTGCCGAGTGCGTTCGGCCTCGCGCGGTGGCTTCGGCGTCGCAATCAAGTTGTCGTCTATCTCTGTAACGCCGAGAACCACGCGACGAACGCGGGGAAGGCCCAAGAGAAGTATTACGTCCCACCCGAAATCTGGTCGGAGAAGACAATCGGGGAGTGGGCACCCACACCGCTGAACGGCGGGAGTGCGTGGCAGGTGCGCGAGTTCGACTGGCAGGAGGACGTCGAAACCCTCTATGTCGAGGGCACGCCGCTTCCCGCGGTGAACGATGATCGGATGTTCACGTGGAAGAACTACGTTGAGGACATCTATAACGGCCTGATTGACAAGCAACGCCAGCTTGCTCGCGCCCGCGATCGCACTAACAAAATGGGCGCGGATATCCAGGAAGCCACCGTGCACGCGAGCGCTGAGGCGCGCGAGCGCGGTCAGATGCTCGATGGTGACGCCACCAAGAACGCGTGGGCGTCCGCCGTCGATGACGTCGAAGAGCTCGCCGACCTCGATGACCTCCCCGACATCGACGACTACATCGACGACGTCGCACAGCACGACCCAACCGACACCGACGACACGACTGACACCACAACCGATGAGTGACAACGATACCGGCCCGCAGGACCTCTACACGCCCGCCCAACAGCGCGAACACCTCGATGCGTACGGCATCCGTGATCCGCTCGCCCATCCGAACGCGGGCATCGTACAGGACCCACTCGTCAATCGCTTCCTCGGCGTCCTCAGCAATAGTTACGACCCGACGGCCAGCGATCGGCCGGGCGACCTCCCCGGGCGCGCCGAAGACCTCGATGAAGTGGAGCGTATCAGTGCCGTCTCCGCCGCTGAACGCCACCGCGAAGCCCTCGCCGATGGCGACATGCAGACACTCAAGCACCTCACCGGCCAGCAGGATCAACGCGCCGACGTCTCCGGGATCAAGGCGATCGGGAAGATTGACGACCTCGTCACCGGTCCCGCGCCCGTCATCTGCGTTATCGGCGAAATGGGGGCTGGAAAGAGTGACTTCGCCGGCCTCCTCGGCCAGCGCTGGGTGCATCACCATCCCGGAACGATGGTCGCCAGCAACATCCGAACGCTTCAGGAGAAAACGCCGTGGCCCGTCGAGGACGACGATGGGAACGAACTCCCGCCGAGCGAACGCGAACACGACGGATGGATCCCGAACTATCCGACGCTCATGGACTGGGTGAAACACGAAGGCAACCCACTCGAAACCGACCAGACGCCGAAGCTCTTCATCGGCGACGAGTTCTCCAGTGCCGCCAGCGGCACCGGCAAGGAGGGCCATCAAGTCCGGCAGAAAATGGGCCCGCTTGTCTTCAAAATCAGGAAGTACGGCGGCTGTCTCATCTACATCGGTCACGACGAGAGTTCCCTGCATCCGATGCTCTGGCGCGTCGGCACCATCGTGAAGAAAACATCACAGAAGACCGCCGTCATCGCAGACCGCGTCTCTAACGGCCAGCTACGCGGGAAACAGGGGACGATTGAGGGAATCCCACCGACCGACTGGCGGATGGAGACCGAGGAAGCGTCTGAATGGTCGTGGACGCGGCCGTCCGGCGACGACGAAGAGGCCGAGGGCATCGCGGAAATCGACGTGAAGAAGACTGCGATGTGGACGATGGTCGCCTGCCGCGAGCAGGGAATGAGTCCTTACGAAACTCAGGAATTCGTACCGTACAGCCGCACTACCGTCAAATCATGGCTTGAAGAGTATGACGACGGTGGTGAGCGGGTCGACTGGGTTGCAGATGTGGAGGCTGTAATCCCGTGATGGCGTGGGGTTCGAAAGTGTGCAAGCGGAACCAACCCCCCTTTACTATGGGGTCCTCGCCCGTCTCTCGTCGCTCTAGCGAGCGACGCGAGCCACGACCCCGGCGCGACGATGGCCGGCCCGGCTTATATATAAGACGCGCGCGACGCGAGCGCGTGGCTTTTGAGGCAACAGAATAGCGATGGGCTCGAAAAAATCGAAGCGCGCGAATCGATATGGGACGCTCGCCGAGAAACAGATGGCCGAGAAGTGGCACCTCACACGCGACGGCGTTCACACCTACTGGCGCGACGCCGTCGCTCGCGACGGGACGCCATGGGAGTTGAAGGCGGCGGTCGTCGAAACGGCGAGCGGCCGCCCCGGTCGCTTCCGCGTCCGCGAGCACGCCCACGCCCAGCTCGTCGAGCACGACGGCCGGTATGGCTTCGCCGTCTACCGTCGCGTGGGCCGCGGCATCCGCATTCTCCGGTACCGAGCGCTTCCCGCCGATCAACTGCCTGTCTCGGCGTGGTACGGTGCGTCCGCTGGCGGTGACGATCACGACCACACGAAGATCGCGCTCGGCGACGTTTTCGAGTAGTCCTACGTAGCCGTCTCGATCACTTTACCGAGGAGCGTGGGACCACATCGACGGTCGCACGCGACGGTCGTTTAAGACAGATAGCGGCGAACTCGGTTTTCTGACACTCATATCGGCCCTAACTATCCACCGTCTGGTAGGAACAGCGGACAGGATGGGGCTCGAAAAATTTTCGCGCGCCCCGCGGGGCGGGGCTGGTTGCGGACCTCTCGCGCCGGCTGGCGCGAGAGGTAGGCGGTGTATTATAGGATTTTGCCCTTAGGCACACGGCTAACGGGAAAGCGGCCAGCGGCCGGCCGCTTTCCCGCTGGGGGTCGGCGCGCTTGCGCGCCGGCACCAGGAGTTCAGCGACGACGATCGCGGTCGCTCCCCCTCGAAAAGGCGCGAAAATAGCCGGAAAACGGACCGCAGGATAGTGTTGCCACTCAGTCGTCGGGCGGTCAGCCGACGCGTCCCTGTGCGAACATCCGGGACCACTCGTCCCAGTCGACGTCGTCGGCGTCGCGTTGGCTGTCTGCGTTCCGCGCTTCCTCGACGCGCCGGGCGCGGGGCGCGAGCTTGTCGACGGCGAGCGCGACGTCGTTCACCTCTTTCGGGGTGCCGTCTCCGAGGCGGTACGTCACGGTGAGGTGGCGGAGTGGGTCGTCGTGGGTCTCTTCCCACGCGAGCTTCAGTTTTCGGAGCATCTCGCGTTCTTCGTTCGCGTCCATGGGCTGGTACTGTATCTCCACGATCGTCTCGTGGTCGTACTCGCCGGGGCGGACGCTGGCGTTGTACTGGCGTCGCCAGCGCTTCCACGGGCCGCTGGCGCGTCCGCTGGCGGCGTCCGCGACTTCCATCGTCGCGGACTCCACGGTCTTCCGAAAGTTCGCTTCGGCGGCCTGCACGCGCTGTAGGAGTTCCTGCTGGACGTGCTTCGAGGTGAGTTCGAGACTCCCGTACGTGTGGTCGATCAACGCCTCAAGTCGGTCGACGACGCGCCGGACCGTCCGGTACGAGTAGCCGGTCTCTTCGGCGGCTTCGGTGGGTGAGACCTCGCCGCCGTCGGCTAAGAGGTGGTCGACGATCGCGCGGTCGCTCTCTTGCATCTCGCCCCAGAGGCGGGTGACGGCGGCCGTCTGGTCGTCTTTCACCTCGGGAAGCGGGTCCTCGCGGAGACGAAGCGACCGTGAGACGCTCTTGTCGGCGTTGAAATACGCATCACTCATCCAGTGGTCGCCGGCCCGGATCGACAGGCCCGCCCACTCGATCATGTTGAAGAGCGTTTCATCGAGTTCGCGGTAGAGGTCATCAAGGTCGTACTCGTCGGGGTGATCCCATCGGACCGTCCGATCGGTGAGGCTCGTGCGGTACGACACCTCGAATTTGGGATGCCAGCCGAACTCACCGGGGTCGTAGGCGTCGGGGTCGTTCATGTAGTAGTGCTTCGCCCGGAAGCCAACCCGGTGGCCGCGGAACATGTCCCCCGCTCGCTCGTCGGTAACTTCAGCGAGCACCATATCACCGGGGCGCTCACGGTGATCCTCGGTATGCTTTCGGTATCCGCTCCGGTCGGAGACGAGGACTTGGTGGCACCGGGCGATCGGGCCGTTGGCGGCGTAGAGCGGGCCGCTCTTCGAGCGTCGTGGACGCACGTAGAGTGCGAGGTCGTTGATGTGGCTGATCGGATGGGGGTCCTGTAGGTAGCGCTGGTCGACGTCGAAGGCGGAGAACACCAGTCGGGCGAGGTCGAGATACTTCTCGGGGGCGATGTTGCTGGCCTGAGTACGGACGGAGACGTAGGGGCCGCCGAGGTCGGGAACGCTGGTGTCCTCGACACCCGGGAGAGACTCTAAGCCCGGCCAACGTGGTCGGACGGTGATCGTTCCGCCTCGGACGCGTTGGCTTTGATCGGCGCGTTCGCCGTCATACGTGTCGTCTTTCGCAACGAAGTAGAGGTGGAACTCGCGCACCTGTTCGAGGTCGAAGTCGGGGGGTGCGCTGTCGGGGTCGAGCTTCCCGACGTGGTAGTCGAAGGCGAGCGTCCACTGGTCGCCGTCGAAGGTGATCGTCTCGGTAGGCTTGCCGTCGTTGCGCCAGTCGTGGTCGCGGTAGACGGACTCTAAGGCGTAGTGGAGGCCGAGGCCGTAGTCGTCGCGGTGGGTCGCGCCGAAGTGCCACGTCGCGTCGAACTCGTGTGGTTGCGGGCGGACCGTCTCGACGACCGTCACGCGGATCCCTCCGTTTCGTGGCCGAAGGTGGTGCGGGCGTGGTCGTCGGACTTCTCGACAGAGAGGTTCGTGGGTCGATTGTCGTACTTGATGCCGCTCTTGTGGTGAACGTGGTATGCGCCGTCGGAGAAGATGCGTGCGGGGTCCGCGCCGGTGGCGATGGCGAGGAGCTGGTGGACGTAGACGTAGCGCTCGCGTTTCTCGACGGGATCCCATGCACGCCAGCGCTCGTAGCCGTCCGTCCGGGTTTCGAGGCGGGCGGCGGTCACGGTGACCACCCTGCGTTTCGGACGGCGGCCTGCACTGCGGGTTTCGCGCTCGGGGCGTAGATCGCGGTGCGGATCACGCCGTCGCGGACGGGCATCACGACGCGGGTCGTCGGGTCGTACCGGGCTCGCTCACCGCGGAGCCATGGGCCGTCCGAGATGTCGTAGCCCTGCTGCCACGCGTCTTCGATCCGTGGTGTAAGATCGATGCGTTCCGCCCGCTTCAGGAACTTCTCGCGAGCGTGTTCGGACACCGAGACGGTGACGCTCACAGCGCGTCACCCCACAGGCCGCGACATGAGGCGCACAGCGGCACGCGTTCGGCGTCCGTTCGGTCGGGTAGGTAGACACGCCGAACGTCGTGCTCGTCGCCGTCCGCGCCGCACACCTCGCACGCGTCGCCCTTCGGTGCGCGCTCCGCGAGCGACATCCAGTAGCCTTCTCGCTGTGCCTGCGGGCCGAGTTGTGACGCGCGGACGAACTCGCCCCGACTGCTCCCCTCGTCAGCTACGAAAATCGGGGGATGGCGTCGCCCCGCAACGGGGAGCCCGTTCAACTCACCTTTTCGAGCTTCCCGCGTGAAACAGAAATCGGTCGGGAGAAGGGGCTTTCCCGTCCGTTTACTGCGTTTCCACTTCTGCGTGGAATCGACGGGAAGGAGGATCCGCCCTCCCCGATTTGAACGGGGGGCAAGCCGATCTACAGTCGGCTGCTCTACCAGTCTGAGCTAAGGGCGGGCGCATCGAAACGTAGGCCGCGGTACGAATTTAAGACTTCTCATTCGCCACCGGTGTCAGGGTGTAGTTTCAAATGGGCGGGCGTCGTACGACCCGATATCGCATGTCGAAGATCACGTTCCGGGCCGACGCGGACCTCGTCGAGCGCGTCGAGGCGCTCGATGCGTCGAAGAGCGAGGTGATGCGCCGCGCGCTCCGGGCGTACCTTGACGACGACCCGGGCGAGGCGACGTCGGACGCGGGGTCGGGAAGTCTCGACGCGCTGCTCGACGCGCGGATCGACGAACGGGTGGACGAGCGGGTCGCGCGTCACCGCAAGGGGGACGACGGCGACGTGACCGTGAACGTGAACGTCGGCGAGATGTCGGACGCGCCCGCGACGGCGAGCGAACGCGCACGCGGGGGCGTGCGCAGGACCGACGACGGCTCGAAGTCCGTGTCGGACGCGGCGGGCGCGGCGGAGTCGGACGCGCGAACGTGTCCACAGTGCGGCGAGGAGCTGGCGGCGGCGCACTCGTTCTGCCCGAACTGCGGGGAGCGGGCGGCCGGACGGCCGGCGTGCGAGTGCGGCGCGGACCTCCGCTCGGATTGGGCGTTCTGCCCGGACTGCGGGCGTCGGACGATGGCGGGCGACGTCCTCGATCGGTAAGACACAATCGTTTACACAGCCATTAACTATTTATGCAGGTCCGTTGTCGTTGTGCGTACGTAAGACGGAGGTCTTACGGTAGATCGGCCGGGTCCGCGTCGGTGCGCCCGGTTCGGGATGCTGTGTAAGACACCGAAGGACCGTCCGTCTTGCAGGGGAAGATCAACAATGGAGCGTGTGACACTCCGGATTCCGAAGCAGCAGATCGAGGAGGTCGAGGAGATGGTCGAGCTCGGGAAGTACCCGAATCGCTCGGAGGCCATCCGCTCGGCGGTCCGCGAGATGCTAGATGAACAGACCGACTCGAAGTCGAACGAAAAGCGCAGCTGGGCGAAGGTGTAAGAGATGCAAGATATCGTCAACGACGCCCTCGAAAACGCCGAGGCAGAACAGCGGGACCTGAGCGACGTCGACAGCGATGACAGCGAGTTCGGGGATCCCCGAATCGTCATCATCGGCTGTGGCGGCGCCGGGAACAACACGGTCAATCGGCTGTACAACATCGGGGTCGAGGGCGCGGACACCGTCGCCATCAACACCGACAAACAGCACCTGCAGATGATCGAGGCCGACACGAAGATCCTCGTCGGGAAATCCCTGACGAACGGCCTCGGTGCGGGTGGGGACCCCTCGATGGGCGAGCGCGCCACCGAGATGGCCCAGGGCACGATCAAGGAGGTCCTCGGCGACGCCGACCTCGTCTTCGTCACCGCGGGCATGGGCGGCGGGACGGGCACCGGCGCGGCGCCCGTCGTCTCCAAGATCGCCAAAGAACAGGGCGCCATCGTCGTCGGGATGGTCTCGACGCCGTTCAACGTCGAGCGCGCCCGCACGGTGAAAGCCGAGGAAGGACTGGAGAAGCTCCGCGACGAGGCGGACTCCATCATCGTCCTCGACAACAACCGACTCCTCGACTACGTCCCGAACCTCCCGATCGGCAAGGCGTTCTCCGTGATGGACCAGATCATCGCGGAGACCGTCAAAGGGATCTCGGAGACGATCACCCAACCCTCGCTCATCAACCTCGACTACGCCGACATGACCGCGATCATGAACCAGGGCGGCGTCGCGGTGATGCTCGTCGGCGAGACGCAGGACAAGAACAAGACCGACGAGGTCGTGAAGGACGCGATGAGCCACCCGCTCCTCGACGTCGACTACCGCGGCGCGTCGGGCGGGCTCGTCCACATCACCGGTGGACCGGACCTCACGCTCAAAGAGGCCGAGGGCATCGCGGACAACATCACCGAGCGCCTCGATAACTCCGCGAACGTCATCTGGGGCGCGCGTATCCAGGACAACTACAAGGGCAAGGTCCGCGTCATGGCGATCATGACCGGCGTCCAGTCCGCGCAGGTGCTCGGTCCGTCCACGCAGAAGCAGGCCGATAAGTCCCGCGCGGAACTGCAGGGCTTCGAGGCCGACGACAGCGGCGGGTCCGAGTGGGAGGGCGCGCACAGCGACGGCGGGCAGAGCGAGCTCGAACAGAACAACGGCCTCGACGTCATCCGCTGACGCCGTTTCACCACACGTCCCTTTTTGCGTGCGCTCGTCGACGGCCAGCGGCGCACGCGCGTCTTACACGTCGGACGCGCGACCGTCACGTCAGTCCGCGGCGTGGACGGCCTCGACGAGGTAACACTTGCGACAGATCTCGCGCGTCGTCGGCGCGCCGCACGACGCGCACTCGTCGAGGTCGGATTCGCTCCCCGCGCTCCGGTAGCGGTCGGCGGCCATCGCGGCCAGCTCCTCGTAGCCGGCCATGATGCTGTGTCGGGTGCCCGGGTGGGCCTCCTCCAGGGAGAGGAGGAGGTCCTGGATCTCGCCCCGGAACGCCTCGCTCGAATGCGGGCACTCGGCCATGTGGACGGGGAGGTCGCGCAGTTGGGCGTAGAGGGCGACCTCCTTCTCGGGGACGTCGCGCAGCGGCTTCGCGCGCGGCGTCATCCCGCCCTGGGCGTTGCGCTCGTCGAAGGGGCCCAGCGAGGCGTCGAAGTGCTTCGCCATCTGCTCGACGTTCCCTTCGAGGACGTTCATCAGCGCGGTCTCGGCCTCGTCGTCGAGGTTGTGGCCGGTGAGGAGTTTGTCCGCCTCGTACCCCTGCGCGTACGTGGAGAGGAGATCGCGTCGGAAGACGCCGCAGTAGGCGCAGGCGGCCATGTTCTCCGGGTCGGAGTCGACGACGTCGTCCATCTCGACGTCGAACTCCTCAGCGTACGAGACGATCTCGTGGTCGATGTCGAGTTCGTCGGTGAGCGCCTCGCAGGCGTCGACGCTCTTGTCCCGGTAGCCGGCGATCCCCTCGTGGACGGTGAGCGCGACGAGCTCGACGCGGGGGTCGTCGGCGAACGTCTCGTGGAGGATCTGCGTGAGCACGACCGAGTCCTTCCCGCCGGAGAGGCCGATCAGCCACGTCTGGGGGTCCGCGGGCGTCGCCGAGCTCGACAGGAGGTCGTCCTCGCGGACGCGGCGGCGGACGCGGCGCTCGACGGACTCGCGGAAGTGACGTTCGCACAGGTGATTCCCCGAGTACGCCGCGTGCATGACCGCCTCGCGGTCGCACTTCGTGCACTCCATCGCGTCCCCGTTGTCGACGCGCGCGTTTGACCGTTGCGGAGACGCGGGCGGGCACGGAAGACGGCGGGAACCGATACGCTTTCGTGTTTGATTAATCGATTAGTCAAGCAATGGGCGAGGATATGGGAGCGGAACGCTCGGAGACGCAGACGGCCATCATGGAGGCGACGTACCGAGCGCTGTGCGAACACGGGTACGCGGACCTGACGATGCAGGCCATCGCCGACGAGTTCTCGAAGTCGAAGTCGCTCATCCACTACCACTACGACACGAAAGAGGAGCTGTTGGTAGCGTTCCTCGACTACCTCCTCGACGGCTTTCTCACGAAGGTCGAGGAGACGGACGACAGCGACGACCCGCGCGAGCGACTCACCACCCTCGTCGACATCCTCCTCTCGGGGCCCGAGAAGTCCGAGGAGTTCCAGATAGCGATGCTCGAATTCCGCTCGCAGGTCCCGTACGTCGAGGCGTATCAAGAGGCGTTCACGGCGAACGATCGCCGGCTCGTCACGCTGCTCGCCGACACGATCGCCGAGGGAATCGAGACGGGCGCGTTCCGGGACGTCGATCCCGAGCGCGCCGCCGAGACGATCCTCGTGATGATCGACGGTGCGCGCTCGCGGAGCGTGCTCTTCGGGGACGGCGACACCGTCGCGCACACCAGAGAGGCGATCGACAGCTACGTCCGCTCGCACCTCGTCGCCGGCGGCGAGTGACCCGGGGCCGGAGGGAAAACGCGTTGTGGCGCGAGCACGTCGAGCGGGTATGGACCGCGACGCCGCGCTGGATCGCGTCGAGGCCGTCCTCGATGCGGTGAGCGACGGCGACCTCCCCGTCCCCGTCACCGAGTGTTGGGTGTACGGCGAGGTCGCGCTCGGGAAGGACCCGCTCACCCGCCTCGACGTGTACGTCACGAAGGACCTCCTCCTCGGGGGCGAGCCCGCCCCGGACCTCGACGCCGAGTACGGCGTGGAGGGGATCGGCCGCACCGTCGACGCCGAGTGGGCGCGCGAACACCCCGAGTGGGTACGCACGGACGACAGCGGCTACGTCGCCCCGGAGAGGTGTCTCGCCGCACAGCTCCTCCCCGAGGGCGAACCCGTGCACCTGGAAGTGTGTAATACGGGCTTCGAGCGCAACGTCACACAGCGCGCGGACGGCGCGCGGGAGAGCGGGCGCTACGAGCAGGTGATCGACCCGCGGGGCGTCTGCCTCTATGCGGAGGGCCGCCGCGACGACGAGACGCTCGACGAACTCCGCGCGGGCGCGCTCGCCTTCCCGACGCTCGAAGACGCCCTCGGGATGCTCGGCTTCGACGGCGACGAGGCCGCGACGGCCGCCGAGGCGATGCGCGCCTACGAGGCGCAACGGGACGGCGCGACGGTGCGCGGCGACGTCGTGTGAGCGCCGTTCTTGCCCGCTGTCCGTTCAGCGCTCGGGCGCGTCGGTGGCGTCGCGTCCGACGTCGGTCTCCGTCACGTCGCGCGCCTCGCTCGCGCGCTCGGCATCGTCGGCGCGTCCGCCATCCGTCGTTCTCTCCACCGGTCCGTCATCCGTCGGTCGCTCCGCGTCGTCTCCGTGTCCGTCTCCGTCGACGCGGGTGGCGTCGCTCGCCTCGACCCGCCCCGCGACGACGTAGAAGGGGACGACGGCGCGGCGCTCGTACTCTCCGGCGGCCATCGCGTCGACGACGTCGCGTCCCATGGCCTTCCACTCGCTTTTGAGGTCGTCGACGTCGGTCCGCGAGAGGCCGCCGCGGCGGAGCGTCGGCGCTTGCTCCTCGATCCGGGTGCCCGCGGCCTTCGCCTTCGCGGCGTCGAGCGCCGGCGCGTCGTACGGCGGTTGGACGGTGCGCTCGTGTTCGTACCGGCGACCCTCGACGTCCGAAAGACCGGCCTCGCGGAGGAGCGCGGTCGCGCTCGATCCGAGCGTGACGTCCGTCTCGACGCCCGCGATGTAGGTGTCGCGTGCGCGCTTCGCCAGCGGGGCCTCGGCCGCGACGCTCGACTCCACGACGACCCCGGCGTTGTCGGGTTCGACGCAGGCGACCAGATCCGCGGAGACGCGCGCGAACTCCTCGATCGCGCGCCGGGGGTCCGGGAGATTGATCAGGAGCGCCTGGCAGACGACGAGGTCGAAGGCGTCGTCGCGGAATGGGAGGCGCGTCGCGTCGCCCATCGCGCGCGCGTCGGCCTCGGCCTCGGCGAGGAGCGCGCGATCGGCGTCGACGGCGACCACCTCGGCGTCGCTCTCCTCGCGGAGGACGCGCGTCAACTCGCCCGTCCCACACCCGACGTCGAGGATGCGCGTCCGCGAGTCGAGGGCGAGCGGCGCGAGCGCCGACCGGTCGTCCCACATCCCGCGACGGGTGGCCGTCAGGTAGTCGGTGGAGAACCGTCTCACTGCGAGCGCGTAAGTGCGGAGGGCAGAAACGCTTACTGCTCGACGACGGGACGCCGCCCGAGTCGGCGGAGAGTCGGACCGCGCGCTCGTCGAGTCGCGACGGCCCTCTACCGGTCGCCGTCACGCAGCTCTCGCACGTGCTCGATGTTCCACGGGTAGGAGCGTCCGTCCTCCGTCGGCGTCTCCAAGGCGATCGGGACGTCGCGGATCGCGTCATGGTTCAGGAACGCCTCGAAGCCGTCGTCGCCGATGTAGCCGTCCCCGATGTGGGCGTGTTCGTCCTTGTTGGTGCCACACTCGTGTTTCGAGTCGTTGAGGTGGACGTACTGCAGACGATCGAGGCCGACGACGTCGTCGAGTTCGGCGAGGGTGGCCTCGACGCCCTCGGGGGTCGAGAGGTCGTAGCCCGCGGCAAAGGCGTGGGCGGTGTCGAGGCAGATGTCGAGGTGCGTGTCGGCGAGGTCGAGGACGGTGGCGAGGTGCTCGAAGTCGCCGCCGAGCTTCGTGCCGCTGCCCGCGTCGGACTCGATGAGGATCGTGACGTCGTCGGGGACGTCGAGGGAGTCGATGACGCCGGCGGCGTTTTCGAGGCCCCGCTCGACGCCCGCGCCGGTGTGCGCGCCGAGGTGGACGTTCACGTAGGGGATCCCGAGCGCGTGGGCGGCGTCGACCTCCTCTTGCATCGCGGTGCGGGACTTCTCGCGGAGGTCCTCCTTGGGCGTGCAGAGGTTGACGAGGTAGGAGGTGTGGACGACCCACGGGCCGACGTCGTGCTCCTCGCTGGCCGTGCGGAACGCCGCGGCCTCGTCGGCGTCGACGTCCGGCGACTGCCAGACCTGCGGGGAGTGCGTGAAGATCTGCCCGCAGGTGCCACCGACGTTCCGCTGGCGCCAGACGGCGTTCTCGATGCCGTCACCGGGCGGGGACTCGGGATCGCCCGAGGTCTTCGAGCCCGCGATGGAGACGTGTGCGCCGACGTTGAGAGACATGCTCGTGGGGAGGGTGGCGGCGAGCAAAGGGGCTTCGGAGTCCGCCGAGCGCCGGAACGCACTTGGGCGACGACGCCCTGTGTCGGGCCAATGAGCCAGCCGCTCGCCGTGGGTGACGTCGCGCCGGACGTGACCGCCCCGCTCGTCCGCCCGGACGGGAGCACGGCGGACGTCTCGCTCTCGTCGCTGACCGACGACCGGCCGACGATCCTCGCCTTCTACACGAACGACTTCAGCCCCGACTGCATGGCGGAGTGGTGTTCCTTCCGCGACTACGGCTGGTTCGCAAACGACGAGCGCGTGCAGGTCGTCGGCGTCTCGCGATCGCACGCGGCGACACACCGGTGGTTCATCGACTACCTCGACCTCAGCTTCGCGCTGTACGCCGACCGAGACCTCGAGCTCGCCGAGGCCTTCGGCGTCGACTACCGGACGTTCGGCCTCCTCCGGCGCGCGAAGCGCTCCGTCTTCTTCCTCGGAACGGACCGGACGATCCGCTATCGGTGGATCGGCGACCACCCCATCGATCCGGCGCGCGATCAACCGCCGCTGGCGGAGGTCCGGGCGGCCGTCGAGGACGCCCTCGGCGGAGCTGAGACGGAGACGTTCGGGTTCGAGTGAGGTGGCCGAAACGCTTTTGTTGTTTTAGGCGAACCTAAAGAACGGGTGAGGTGCGGCCGCGCGGTCACTGTTCAGACTCATACCGACCGCGCGACTCCCCCGTCCCATAGCACTTCTGCGCGTCAGTAGAGATCGCCGCCGAGCGGCACGGCTTCGTCGGGCGCGACGAGCACCGGGTGGCCCTCGTCGTCCGGGACGCCGAGCGTGAGCGCGTCGGACTCGAAGCCCGCGATGTTCACGGTGCCGAGGTCGATCGCACAGAGCACCTGTCGCCCGACGACCGCGTCGGGGTCGTGGTTGTAGCCGAGCTGCGCGGCGGAGTGTCTGATCTCGTCGCCGAGGTCGATCTCCAGTTTGAACAGCTCTGGTTTGCGGGCCTCCTCGAAGCGTTCGGCGGCGCGGATCTCACCGACGCGAACCGTCGTGTCGAGCGGACTGCTCATGCCTCGTGGCGCGGACCGACGGGGCTTGAACCTTCGCGTCGCGGCCGATTTTCGAACGACGCTTCAGGGTCGAGACCCACGTGCGCGTATGGCTTTCGAGTCGCTGCCGTCGCGCCCGCTCTCCCACGACGGGGTGATGGCGCTTTCGGCCTCCGGTCGGTTCGTCGACGTTCGCCCCGTGAACGCCTTTCACTACCCGGAGCGCGAGACGCAGTTGATCACCGCGATCGTCTTCGTCACGAAGAGCGGCCTGCGCGCCGTCGACTACGACCCGACGGCCAGGGAGTGGCGCGTCGTCCGCGAGGCGTCGCTCGACGAACCGGACGACGTCACGGACGTCCCGGACGCGCTGTTGAGCGACGTGCAGGCCGAGATCGAGCAGCGCGTCAGCGAGATGGAGGACGCGGGTGTCGTCGGCGGGGCCACGGCGCGCGACGACACGACCGAAGTCCGGGACGCCACCAGCCTCGGGAGCGTCCTCTACGATCAGTACACGGACGACGACGCGTAGGGACCGCGCAGGAGAAAGGGGCTCGTGAGTCGGTCTAGACGAGTCGCTCGGTGGCGATCTCGGCGCCCTTGACGAGCGCTTCGAGTTTCGCCCACGCGATCTCGGGGCTGACCATGCCGAGGCCGGCCTGTGTGCCGAACCCGCAGTCCGGTGCGGCGACGATCGGCGTGTCGTCCGGGGCGGCGTTCGCCACGCGCTCGATACGGTCCGCGATCGTCTCCGGGTGGTCGATGATGTTCGTCTTCACGTCGACGACGCCGGGAATGAGCGTCCAGCCGTCCGGGATCGGCTCGTCGGCGAACGCGCGATACTCGTGTTGGTGACGCGGGTTCGCCTGTTCGACGCTCAGCCCCGTGATGTCCGCCTCGTAGATGACCGGCAACATGTCGACGAGGTCGATGTCGAGGTGGCCCGGTCCCTCGTAGCTCCCCCAGCAGGTGTGGAGGCGGACCTGCTCTGCGGGGACGTTTTCGAGGGCGTCGTTGAGCGCCTCGACGTGGCGGCGGGTCGCGCCCTTGATGTCCTCGATGGACGCGTCCCGGAAGGCCTCGGTCTGCCCGGCCGTGAGCAGCTCGGGGGCGTCGATCTGGAGGGTGAAGCCCGCGTCCGCGACGAGCTCGTACTCTTCCTTCATCGCGTCGGCGACGTCCGCGAGGTAGTCGTCGTAGGCGTCGTAGTAGTCGTTGACGTGCGTCGAGGTGACGACGCTCGGCGACGCGGCGGTCATGAAGGTGTCCTCGGCGGTCGCGTCGAGGTCCGAGAGCGCGTCGCGGAAGCCCTGGATCTCCGCTCGGGCCTCCTCGTAGCCCGTGTACTCGATGGGGCCGGTGACGACCGGCTGCTCGGAGAGGTCGATGACGTCCGTCTTGAACGTCTCGTCCGCGTACTCCGGGTAGTCCTGGAGGTCGGCCCAGAGCTCCGTCTCGCGCGTTCCCTCGATCCCGCTGAGACGGTTCTGGACGTACCAGTTGAACGAGACGCGGGGCTGCTCGCCGTTGTTGATCGAGTCGAGGCCGACGTCGAGTTGCCGCTGGACGACGTCGTGCGTCGCCTCGGTCGTCGCGCGCTCCCACTCCTCGGCGTCGACGTCCTCGCCGTCCTGTTTCGCGGTCAGGAGCTCGAGGAGTTCGGGCGGTCGGGGGAGGCTACCGATGTGCGTCGTTCCGATCTCGTCGTCCGTCATGATGTACTCTGAGAATAATTCCCCGCCATAATATAACTAGTGGTATTGACGCGGGGGCGTACGCCGGGACGGCCGATAGGTTATCAAGCGACGCTCGCGGAGTCTCGGTCGTGAGCGACGAGGGGGCACTCAGGGTCGTCCGCGTGACGGGTGACGCGACGGAGCACGCCGGATCGGGGGTGGGGGACGCCGACGGCGTCACCGTCTCGCACCGGCGGATCGGCGACGCCGCGGGAGCGGCGGCGGACGCGGACGCGATACTCGCCGGGGAGGACGTCGCGCGCAGTGAGGCGCTCGCGGGGCTGATCCGCGCGAGCGACGCGGTCTGCGTGGTGGCCGACGCGGACGCCGACGCCGGCACGGCCGCCCGAACGCTCCGGCGCGCCGTCGAGGAGGAGTGGCGCGACTTCCCGGTCCCGGCGGGCGAGCGCGCGCGCCTCCGCGCCCTCAGCGCCCGCGACTTCGACGATCCGACGCTCCGCGCGCACCTCGGCGGGATGACGACGACGGCGCGCGAGTGCCTCGACGCCCGCGCGGGGTTCATCGGGCTGGTCGACGAGCGCCACGAGACGTTCCTCACCGCCGAGGGCGTCGACCTCCCCGACCGTGAGCGCGGGCGCGCGATCTGCGCGCACGGCATCACCGGTGACGGTGCGCTGATCGTCGACGACGCCGCGGTCTCGGATCGGGGTGCGCGCGTCGCCCCGGACCTCGGCCGTTACGCGGGCGCGCCGGTGATCGCCGGCGGCGAACGCGTCGGGATGCTCTGCGTCGCGGACGACGAGGGGGCGTTCGACGAAGCGGACGGGGTCGTGCTCGAACGCCTCGCCGAACAGACCTCGCGGTACGTCGAACGCTACGGGACGACCTGACGACCGGCGGCGTCTCGGGGGGTGTCGCGGGGCTTTTATCGCGTGCCGACCTACCCGAGGAGAGATGGTACGGAACGTCGCCGAGGACGTCGCGGCGCTCGAACAGGAGGATTTCAACCTCCTCTCGGGCGTCGAACACGGGATGCGCTTCTCGGAGTGGGTGGCCCGCGAGAAGCTCCCGGACTTCGCGCGCCTCACCGCCGAGGAGGTCGACTACCGCCTCGATAGGGTGGAAGACCGCGGGCTGGTCGAACGCCAGACGATCCAGTACGAGGGGTTCCGACTCACCTTCGAGGGGTACGACGTCCTCGCGCTGAAGGCCTTCGCCGAGCGCGAGACCGTCTCCGGGTTCGGCGCGCCCCTCGGCGTCGGCAAGGAGAGCGACGTCTTCGAGGTGGAGTCGTACAAGCCGCTCGCGCTCAAGTTCCACCGCGAGGGGTACACGAACTTCCGCGAGGTGCAAAAAGAGCGCGACTACACGAGCGACAACGATCACGTCTCGTGGTTTTACACCGCGAGGAAGGCCGCCGAGCGCGAGCACGAGGCGCTCCACGCCCTCTACCCGGACGTGAGCGTCCCGCGTCCGATCGACCAGAACCGCCACGCGATCGTGATGGAGAAGATCGATGGCGTCGAGCTCAACCGCGCGAAACTCGAAGACGAGCAGGTCGTCGGCGTCCTCGATCTGATCCTCCGGGAGATCGCCAACGCGTACGACGAGGGGTACGTCCACGCGGACATCAGCGAGTACAACGTCTTCGTCCGCGAGGACGGCGTGTTGCTCTTCGATTGGCCCCAGTCCGTCCCGACGGACCACGAGAACGCCCGGGAGTTCCTGGGGCGGGACGTCCGCAACATCGTCGCTTACTTCCGCCGGAAGTATCCGAACCCGACGCCCGAGACGGACGCCGAGGCCGTCGCCGACGCGGTCGCCGCCGACGACTTCGAGACGGTGCGGGAGTACCCCGAGTAGCGCGGGACATTCCGGTCGAATTTGGGTCCGATTCGGACCGAACTCCGGCACGATCTCGAAAAACCGGTATATACCCGTGGCCCGACGGATCGGGCGGAGGCTCGTTCGTGGCATACACATGGACGACGGCGCGTCGTGATAGCGTCGCCGTGGTGGGGCCCGCGAGCTGATCGACGCTCGATCGGCCCCGGAGGCCTCCCCGGGTCGTTCAGCCGCGACCCGGTCCTCGCTGTACGCTCTCCTTCCCCTGCGTTTCATCGTCGCGAGGACGGCGTTCGCTCGGTCCTCGCAGCCGTTTCCGAAGGCCTTAACCCCGTCACGAGGGAAGAGCCACTAACTCGTCGGCGCGGGCCCGACGGGCACCCGCCGCGGCGCCGCCGCGACGGGACGAAATGTGGTGCGCACCGCGCACTGAATCGCAAGCGCCCGCGGACACACTATGGCACGAAGCTTCTACTCCCACATCAAGGACGCGTGGAAGCAGCCCGGCGAGGGGAAGCTCGCCGAGCTGCAGTGGCAACGAAAGCAGGAGTGGCGCGATCAGGGCGCCATCGAGCGCGTCGAGCGACCGACGCGCCTCGACAAGGCGCGCGAGCTCGGCTACAAGGCCAAGCAGGGCGTCGTCGTCGCCCGCATCGCCGTCCGCAAGGGGACGGCGCGCCAGCAGCGCCACAAGGCCGGTCGTCGCTCGAAGCGCCAGGGCGTCAACCGCATCGGTCGCGCGAAGAACCTCCAGCGCATCTCCGAGGAGCGCGCCTCCCGGAAGTACCGCAACCTCCGCGTGCTCAACTCCTACTGGGTGGGTGAGGACGGCTCGCAGAAGTGGTTCGAAGTCATCCTCCTCGACCCGGAGCACCCCGCGATCCAGAACGACGACGATCTCGGTTGGATCGCCAACAACAGCCAGGAGAACCGCGCGTTCCGCGGGCTCACCTCCGCCGGCCGCAAGGGCCGCGGTCTCCGCAAGCGCGGGAAGGGCACCGAGAAGACCCGCCCCTCGAAGAGCGGCGGCACGCAGCGCAAGAAGTAACGCCGCGAGTCCCCGACCCCTCGCGCTTTTCCGTTTTTCGCGCGTCGAGGAGCGACCGCGCCCGCGTCTCAGCGTCCCCGCCAGACGACCTCGTCGGCCACGTCAGAGCGCGTGACGACGCCCACCGTCCGGTTCTGCGAGTCGGTGACGACGGCGAGCGACGCGCCGGTCTCCCGGAGTTCGGTGAGCAGGTCGTCGACCGTCCACGACTCGCGGGCGCGGGTGACGGCCGCGGTGATCGCGTCGAGCGACGCGTCGGTACCGACGGCGCGTTCGGCGTCCGCGAGCGAGACGACGCCGCGCACGTCGTCGAGGTCGTCGCCGTAGACGGGGACGGCGGCGACGTCGGCGGCGAGACAGGCGTCGCGGGCGTCCGCGGGGGTGGCGCTCGCCGGGACGGCGACGACGGCCTCGCGGGGCGTCATCACCTCCTCGACCGCGGTCTGTTCGAGGTCCAGGACGGCGTGGACCATCTCGCGTTCGTCGGCGTTGACGACGCCGAGTTGTGCGCCCGTGACGAGGAGCGCGCGGATCTCCTCGCGGGTGACGTACGGCGGGACGGCGTCCGTGGCCCCGAGGAGTGACGTGAGAGCGTCGGAGGCGACGTCGAACGCCCAGACGACGGGCGAGAGCGCGCGTTCGAGGACCGCGACGGGACGGGCGACGGCGAGCGCCCACGATTCGGCGTGCGCGACGCCGTAGGCCTTCGGGGCGACCTCGCCGAAGAGGAGGACGAGCACGCTCGTGACGACGGTCGCGGCGACGATCGCGGGGCCCGGGGGGAGGAGCGCGACGGTGAGCGTGGCGATCACCGTCGAGAAGGCGACGTTGACGACGTTGTTGCCGACGAGGATCGTGACGAGCAGTCGGTTCGGGTCCTCGCGGAGGTCGCGGAGGGCGCCGGCGCGCGGGTCGCCGCCGGCGGCGAGCGACTGGATGCGGTGCCACTGCAGGGAGAACGCGGCGATCTCGGCGGACGAGAAGAACGCGCTACAGACGAGGAAGAAGAGACAGAGCGCGCCCGCGAGCGCGAGGAACGTGGCTTCGACCATGCGACACCCGTCGGGCGCGCGGACCGTAAGCGCTCGCCCGGGCTAGTCGTCGGCGTCGTCGGCGGCCGCGAGCGCGTCGCGGAGGGTGCCGAACGCCTCACGGTCGGCGTCGTCGGCGTTCGCCACGAGGCGCTCGACGATGAACTCCGGCGTCGAGCGCCCGACGACGCCGAATCGGGGCTGGTAGTCGACTTCGAGCGCGAGGTCGTCCGCGAGCCCCTCGGCGAAGATGCCGTCGATCCGCGCGACGCCGGGGAGCGGGTCGAGGTCGTCCGCGAGGTGGGTGACGTAGACGCCGAGGGCGTCGCGCTCGGCGGTGAGCGAGACGAGGCCGTGCAGGAGGTCGGCGGCGCTCCCGGGTTCGGTGATCGCCTCGAACTCGTCGACGAGCATGAGGGTTCGTCCCTCGGCGGCGAGCGGCGGGACGACGGAGCGCAGCGTCGTCTCCAGCACGCCGGCGTTGAAGCTCGCGTGGCGGCGGTGGAAGACGAGGCGATCGAAGTCGCCAACGAGGGCGTGCTCGGCGGGCACGGGCAGACCGAGCGACGCGAGCGTCGCCACCTCCGCGAGGGTTTCGAGGAGCGTCGTCTTCCCGCCGGAGTTCGCGCCCGTGAGCACGCTCACGCGGTCGCCGGACGGCAGTCCGGCGAAGTGCTGGGACGCGTCGCCGTCGGCACCGGCCCCGTCCGCTCCGACGGTGTCGTGCGCGCCGAGCGCGTACGACACGGGCTGGACCGCGACGCCCTCGGTGAGCAGGTCGAGGTTTCGCGCGCCGACGACCGCGAGCGCCGCGTCCTCGGTGTACTCGGGTCGCGTCAGGTCGTAGGCGATGGCGAAGCGCGCGAGCGAGCAGGCGAAGGCGGCGTCCGGCACGGCGTCCGCGGCCGCCTCGACGTCCGCTTCGGCCTCGTCGATGGCCGCGTCGAGGTCAGCGCGGACCGTGGCTTCGCGCTCGGCGGCGGCCTCGCGGCGCGCGTCGGCGAGCGAGCGCAGCGTCGTGCTCACGAAGTCGGCGGCGTCGCTCGCCTCCGTCGCGGCGTGCTCGCGGACGGCCGCGGCCTCGACGCCCGTCGCGTCGACGACGTGCTCGATGACCGCCTCGCGGAAGGCGTCGGGACCCCGGAGGTCGCCCGAGCGGACGTCGTCGAGGACCGCGACGGTGTCGGTCGCGAGGCGCTCGACGGCGGCGGCCTGCTCGCGGAGGGCGTCGAGGCGGTCGTCGTATCCGTCTCGAACGCCGTCGTCGCCGTCGCGTGCGCGGAGCGCGGCCGCGGCGTCGCGCAACGCGTCGGCGTCGAGGTCGGCGAACGCGGCGAAGGTGCCGGTGGTGAGGCCGGCCTCGATGAGCGCGAGCGCGGTCTCGACGGCCGCCCGGTCGCCCGCATCGCGGCTCTCGTGCTCCGCGAAGGCGTCGACGGCGGCCTCGCGCTCGGCGTCGCTCAGCCCGCGCCACGTCTCGATCGCGGCGTCGATCTCGTCGAGGCGGCGCTCGGCGGCCGCGTGCGTGTCGAGCGGCGCGAGCACGCGGATGCGATCGCGGGCGCGATCGGTGAGCGCGTGTGCCGTCGCGGCGTCGAGCACGCGGTTGTAGACGTCGCGCGCGTCGTCGGTCGCGAAGACGTCCGCGTCGCCGTCGTCGGTGGCGCGTCGGAGGATCCGCGTGGCGCGCCCCGCGGGGACGCCCGCCTCGACGAGCGCACCGACGTCCGCGGACTCGACGGCTCGGATCGCCGCCGTCTCGCCGAGCGACTCCGTGAGGAGCGCGGCGGTCTTCGGGCCGATCCCCCAGTAGTCCTGTAGTCCCATACGGGACCCGTGGCTCGCGGAGCGAAAAACCGTTCCCCTACGACGTCAACGCGTACCACTCGCACCCGACGTAGTTGCAGAGCCCACCGCCGGTGACGGCGGAGAGCGACGCGAGCCACTGCGGGACGGCGAGCCACTGTAGGCCGACGGTGAGAACGGCCGTGTAGACGACGTACCCGAACGTGCAGACGCCGAGGTAGCGGACGAAGCGTCGCCGGAGGCGATCGGTCGCCGCGAAGGTGTAGCGGCTGTTGAGCGCGAACGTCCACGTCGCGGCGCCGAAGAAGGCGACGAAGGCCGAGACGACGTACGGGGCGTCGCCGAGCAGCGCGAGGAGGAGGAGGACGTTCAGGATCGCGCCGGAGGAACCGACGGCGCCGAACTCGAAGAGGCGGACGGCGCGCGCGGGCCGACAGAACCGCCCGACGCCGACACGCTCGGCGGCGGTTTCGAGCCCCGCCTCGACGCGCGCGAGCGAGGAGTCGGTCATGACCCGGAATGGACGACGGTATCGCCGTGAGAGTGAAAAAAGTTGCCGCGAGCCGGCGGTGAACGCGTCGCGGCTCGACGGAGAGAGCGCAGGGGAAAGAGTGGGGGTCGGCCCCATCGACGGCCGACCCGGTCGATCAGGGGTGGCGTGTGGTCGCGGTGTGCGGCGTTATTCGAGGTCGAAGCGGTCGAGCGTCATGACCTTGTGCCAGGCCTCGACGAAGTCCTCGACGAGCTTCTCCTCGCCGTCCTCGGCCGCGTAGACGTCGGCGTGCGCGCGGAGGCGGGCGTTGGCGCCGAAGACGAGGTCGAAGCGGGTGGCCTCCCACACCTTCTCGCCGCTCGCGCGGTCGTAGCCCTCGAAGACCTCCTCGTCGTCGTCGACGGCCTCCCACTCGTAGTCCATGTCGAGCAGGTTGGCGAAGAAGTCGTTCGTGAGCGCGCCGGGATCGTCGGTGAGGACGCCGCGATCGGTGTCGTCGTAGGTCGCGCCGATCGCGCGCATCCCGCCGACGAGCACGGTCAGCTCCGCGACGGAGAGGGTGAGGAGGTCGGCCTTGTCGACCATGCGCTCCTCGAGGGAGTCGTAGAGGTCGTTCCAGTCGCCGTCGCCGATGTAGTTGCGGAAGCCGTCGGCCTTCGGCTTCAGCGGCTCGAAGGAGTCGGCGTCGGTCTGCTCGGCGCTGGCGTCCGTCCGGCCCGGTTCGAAGGGAACGTCCACGTCGTAGCCGGCGTCCGCGGCCGCGTCCTCGACGCCGACGTTACCGCCGAGGACGATCAGGTCCGCGAGGGAGACGCGGACGTCGTCGTCACGCGACTCGTTGAAGTCGGCCTGGATCTCCTCGTAGGTGTCGAGGACGTCGGCGAGCGTCTCGGGCTCGTTGGCCTCCCAGTTCTTCTGGGGTTCGAGGCGGACGCGCGCGCCGTTCGCGCCGCCGCGCTTGTCGCTGTCGCGGTACGTCGAGGCGGACGCCCACGCGGTCTTGACGAGGTCGGTGCGCGAGAGGTCGGCGTCGCGGATCGCGGCTTCGAGCTCGGCGACCTCCTCGGCGCCGACGGTCTCGTAGTCGGCCTCCGGGATCGGGTCCTGCCAGACGAACTCCTCCTCGGGCACCTCGGGGCCGGCGAGGCGCTGCTTCGGACCCATGTCGCGGTGGATCAGCTTGTACCACGCGCGGGCGAACGCCTGCTGGAAGTGATCGGGGTTCTCCTGGAAGTCCTCGAGGATCGCGCGGTAGTCGTCGTCGCGCTTCAGGGCGACGTCCGTGGTCAGCATCATCGGCTCCTCGGACTCGTCGAAGTCCTGGGCGGCCGGGGCCTTCTCGATGTCCTCGCGCTCCTCCTCGGTGGCCGGCCGCCACTGCCACGCGCCGCCGGGGCCCTTGTGGGGCTCCCACTCGTATTCGAGGAGGTTGTCGACGTAGCCCGTGTCCCACACGGTCGGCGTGGCGTTCCACGGTCCCTCGATGCCGCTCGTGATCATGCCGGCCTTCTCGAAGTCGTGGTCCCAGCCGAGACCCTGATCCTCGATGGGCGCGGCGTCGGGCTCGGGACCGACTTCGGTCTCGTCGTCGGCGCCGTGGACCTTCCCGAAGGTGTGCCCGCCGGCGATGAGGGCGACCGTCTCCTCGTCGTCCATCGCCATGCGGTCGAACTCCTCGCGGATGTTCGCGGCGGAGCCCTCGACGTCGGGCTCGCCGTAGGGACCCTCGGGGTTCACGTAGATGAGGCCCATCACGGTGTTGGCGAGCGGGTCCTTGAGGTTCCCGACCTCGCCGTCCTCGAAGCGGTCGGGCGACGTCGTCTCCCACTCGGTCTCGGGGCCCCACTCGATGGCCTCGTTGGACTTGTACGCGTCCTCGCGACCGCCGCCGAAGCCGTAGGTCTCGAAGCCCATCGTCTCGAGGGCGACGTTCCCCGCGAGGATGATGAGGTCGCCCCACGAGAGCTTTCGGCCGTACTTCTGCTTGACCGGCTGGAGCAGGCGGCGGGCCTTATCGAGGTTGACGTTGTCCGGCCAACTGCTCTCCGGCGGGAGGCGCTGGCGGGCGCCGGCCGCACCCGCGCGGCCGTCGAGGGTGCGATAGGTGCCAGCGCTGTGCCACGCCATCCGGATGAACAGCGGACCGTAGTTGCCGTAGTCGGCGGGCCACCACTCCTGCGAGTCCATCATCACCTCCTGAATGTCCGACTTCACCTCGTCGAGATCGAGGGAGTCGAACGCCTCGGCGTAGTCGAAGTCGTCGCCGTACGGATCGAGCTCCGCGGCGTTGTCGTCGAGGATGTCCAGTCGCAGCATCTCGGGCCACCACTCCTGGTTTGACCAAGTCATCTTGTACGCGATTGCACACGCGTTATGAGCATAAACATACCGATCGCTTTCGATACGCCACCCGAACTTCATCTATGGAGACCAGTATTTTTCGTAGAGAAAACAATAGTTCCCGTATGGCGTTCGCGGATGTGTGGATCGGCCCTCGTGACGGGAAGCGTGGACGCTCGAAACGGACGGTGTCGTCGTGGAAGAGATACCGGGGGTCGGGTCGTTACTCGCCTTCGACGAGTCGGCGGAGCTGCTCGGGCGGGACCGCGCCCCGCGCCGCGTACCCGTCGTAGGCGAACGTCGGGACGCCCGTGATCCCCATCTCGTGGGCCTCGCCGAACTTCGTCCGGACCGTCTCGCGCAGGTCGTCGTCAGCCACCGCCTCGCGGACCGCCTCGGCGTCGATGCCGACCTCGTCCGCGACGGCCGCGAGCACGTCGACGTCGCCGATGTCGCGCTCGTCCTCCCAGAGCGCCGCGAAGAGCGCGCGGTCGAAGTCGAGCCACGTCTCGTACTCTTCAGTCTCTCGCACGTGGTAGGAGGCGATCTGCGCGTCGAGGGAGTCGACGTCGTCGCCCGCGAACGTCGTCGCCATCTCGTCCGCGCCGTACTCCTCGCGGAGGCGTTCGACGTTCTCGCGGGCCTGCTCGTAATACTCGTCGTCGTGCCCGCTCTCGCGAACGACCTCTCCCTCGTCGTTCCGCTGATTCGAGCGCAGGTCGAAGGGGTGCCAGTCGATCTCGAGGGCCTCGTCGCGGCTCTCCTGGTACTCGTCGAGCGAGCGCCGTCCGAGGTAGCAGAACGGACAGACGTAATCGGAGAAGACGGTGATTGTCTCGGTCATGGGGGACGAACGCGCCGAGGCGGAAAGAAGTCGGCGGCACCGGCACGGACGGCGGGTAGCCGCGCGACGGTGTCGCTGAGGGCGTTCGGGACGCGTGGTCCCGGCGGGGCCGGACCGCGCGGGGCCCGACGCGACGGGTATTTCCGAACCGGCGCGCTGGATACGGGTATGGACGCGGCACTGGGACCGCCGGCGGCGATGGCCGATCACCGCGAGGAGCTGACGCCGATGATGGCCCAGTATCACGACCTCTGCGCCGAGTACGACGACTCGCTCGTGCTCTTTCAGGTCGGGGACTTCTACGAGCTCTTCTGCGAGGCGGCGGAGACGGCGGCGCGGATCCTCGAGATCACGCTGACGAAACGCGAGGACTCGACGGGCACCTACCCGATGGCGGGCATCCCGATCGACAGCGCCGCCTCCTACATCGAGGGGCTCTTGGAGGCGGGCTATCGCGTCGCGGTCGCGGATCAGGTCGAGGACCCGGACGAGGCGAGCGGGATCGTCGAGCGCTCCGTGACGCGCGTCGTGACGCCGGGGACGCTGACGGAGACCGAGCTCCTGCGCTCCGACGACAACAACTTCGTCGCCAGCCTGACGCGGGGCGACGAGGGATACGGCCTCGCCTTCCTCGACGTCTCGACGGGGGACTTCGTGGCGACGGGCCCGGACGCCGCGGCGACGGTGCGCGACGAGATCGCGCGCTTCGACCCCGCGGAGGCCATCGTCGGGCCCGACGCGGACGGCGAGTGTTTCGCCGACGACTGCATGGTCACGGCGTACGATCCCGCGGCGTTCGCGGACGACGCCGCGCGCGGACGCGTCGCGGACTACTTCGGATCGCCGGACGCCCACCTCGGCGGCGAGGCGGAGGTGCGGGCCTGCGGCGCGCTGCTCGCGTACGCGGAGTACACCCGCGGCGGCGAGGGCGACGGCGCGGGCGACCGCCTCGACTACCTCACGCATCTGACGCGCTACGACCCCCGCGAGTACATGGTGCTCGACGGCGTGGCGCTGCGCTCGCTCGAACTCTTCGAGCGCCGGAGCGTCCACGGGAGCGAGGGGGCGGCGTTGATCGACGTCCTCGACGAGACGGCGTGCGCGCTCGGCGGCCGCCGGCTGAAGGACTGGCTCCGCCGCCCGCTCGTCGACGCGGATCGGATCGAGGCGCGCCACGACGCCGTCGAGGAGCTCGTCGCGGACCCGCTCACGCGCGACGCGCTCGGGACGGATCTCGCGGACGTGTACGACCTCGAACGGCTCATCTCGAAGGTCTCGCGCCGCCGCGCGGACGCCCGCGACCTCCGCTCGCTGAAGGCGACGCTCGACGTCGTCCCCGAGATCCGGGCGACGCTGGCGGAGGTCGAGAGCGAGCGCCTCCGCGACCTCCGCGCGCGACTCGACGGCCTCGACGACGTCCGCGGGCTCATCGGGAACGCGATCCGCGAGAACCCCGAGCGCGAACTGACCGAGGGCGGCATCATCGCGGACGGCTACGACGAGACGCTCGACGAGCTGCGCGAGACGCGTCGCGCGGGCGAACAGTGGATCGACGACCTCGAAGCACAGGAGCGCGAGCGCACCGGCGTCGACTCGCTGAAGGTCGGACACAACTCCGTCCACGGCTACTACATCGAGGTGACGAACCCGAACCTCGATGCGGTCCCCGAGAACTACGAGCGCCGACAGACGCTGAAGAACTCGGAGCGCTTCGTCACGCCGGAGCTGAAAGAGCGCGAGGAGGAGATCATGAACGCGTCGGCGCGCGCGGACGACCGCGAGCTCGATCTCTTCCGCGAGGTGCGCCGGGAGGTCGGCGAAGCCGCCGAGCGCGTCCAGCGGGTCGCGGACGCCCTCGCGACGGTGGACGCGCTCTGCTCGCTCGCGGCGGTCGCGGCCCAGTACGACTACTGTCGGCCGACGGTCGGCGCGGACGGCTTCGAGATCGAGGGCGGGCGCCACCCGGTCGTCGAGCGGACCGAAGAGTCGTTCGTTCCGAACGATCTGACGCTCACGCGCGAGTCGCCGCTCGCGGTCGTGACGGGCCCGAACATGAGCGGGAAGAGCACCTACATGCGGCAGGCGGCGCTCGTCGCGGTGCTCGCCCAGCTCGGGAGTTTCGTGCCCGCGCGCCGAGCACGCGTCCCCCTCGTCGATCGGGTGTTCACGCGCGTCGGCGCGAGCGACGACATCGCGGGCGGCCGCTCGACGTTCATGGTCGAGATGACGGAGCTCGCGGACATCCTCCGCGACGCGACCGCGGACTCGCTCGTCGTCCTCGACGAGGTGGGCCGCGGGACGAGCACCGCGGACGGCTACGCGATCGCGCAGGCCGTCACGGAGCGTCTGCACGACGAGGTGGGGGCGTACACGCTGTTCGCCACGCATCACCACGACCTCACGGTGGTCGCCGAGGCGCTCGACGGCGCGCGCAACCTCCACTTCCGCGCGGCGCGCGACGGCGACGACGTGACGTTCGTCCACGAGGTCGCCGAGGGCGCGGCGAGCGCCTCGTACGGCATCGAGGTGGCCGAGCAGGCCGGCGTCCCGCCCGGGGTCGTCGAGCGGGCGCGCGATGTCGTCGCCGAGCGCGCGGAGGACGCGGGCGGGAAGGACGCGGGAGAAGGAGGGGAACAGGGGGCGTCGAAGGACGCGATCGACGCCGCGGGGGCGGACGCGAGCGCCACCGCGGACGGCGGGAGCGCCGACGCCGACAGCGTGGTGCTCGACGAGCTGGCGGCGCTGAACCTCGCGGAGATGACGCCCATTCAGGCGCTGACGACGCTGAACAGGCTCCAGCGCGAGCTACAGTAGGGGCGTCAGAGGAGGTCGTAGTCGCGCTCCTCGTGTTGGACGGAGATCCACTTCGTTTCGAGGAGTTCGTCCATCACCCACTCGCCGTTGTAGCGTCCGAGGCCGGACTGTTTCATGCCGCCGAAGGGCGCCTTCGGATCGTCGTAGACCGGGTGGTCGTTGACGTGGACCATCCCCGCGTCGATCCGGTCCGCGATGGACCGACCGGTCTCCTCGTCGCCGGCCTGCACGGCGGCGGCGAGGCCGTACTCGGTGTCGTTGGCGATCTCGATCGCCTCCTCGGTCGAGGAGACGGGGATGACGGGCGCGACGGGACCGAAGTGCTCGTTGCACGCCGCGGCCATCTCGTTCGTCACGCCGGAGAGGACGGTCGGCTCGACGAACAGGCCGTCGGCCTCGCCGCCGGTTTCGAGCGTCGCGCCGGCCTCGACGGTTCGCTCGACGTAGTCGAGGATCTCGTCGCGCTGACCCTCGTTGACGATCGGGCCGAGGTCGGCGTCGCTCTCCGCGGGGTTACCGAGGGAGAGCGACTCCGCGTGCTCGACGAGGCGCCCGACGTACTCGTCGTAGACGTCCTCGTGGACCACGTGGCGGTTGATCGAGATGCAGACCTGGCCCTGGTGGGTGAAGGAGCCGACGGCACCGGCGCGCGCGGCCTGCGCCACGTCGGCGTCGGCCGTGACGACGTTCGGGCCGTTCCCCCCGAGTTCGAGCGCGGGGAGGGCGATCGTCTCGGCGGCCCGCGAGGCGACGCGCCGCCCGACTGCGGTCGAGCCGGTGAACGAGACGGTTCGCGGGACCGGATGGCCGGCCATCCGGTCGCCGATCTCAGAGCCGTGGCCGGTGACGACGTTGACGACGCCGTCCGGGATGCCGACCTCGTCCGCGATCTTCGCGAGCAGGAGGCCGCCCGTGATCGGCGTATCGGAGGCGGGCTTGACGACGACGGTGTTCCCGAGGACGAGCGCGGGGGCGAGCGCGCGCGTCGTGAGGTGGATGGGGTAGTTCCACGGCGAGATGATGCCGACGACGCCGACCGGCTCCGAGACGACGTGGTTCGCTTTTCCCTCGACGAAGGTGGCGTCGCGCACCTCCTCGCCCGGCGGTTCGAGGTCGAGGGCGTTCTCGAAGTCGCCGGTCGCGAGCCCGACCTCGGTCCGCGCTTTCGCGCGCGGGCTCCCGCTCTCCGCGGCGAGGAGCGTCGCGATCGCCGTCGACTCCTCGCGGATGCGTTCGAGGGCGTCCGCGACGAGCTCGCGGCGCTCCTCGATCGGCGTCGCCGCCCACGCCGACTGCGCGTCCGCCGCGGCCTCGTACGCCGCGTCGACGTCCGCTTCCGTCCCCGCCGGGACCTCGGCGATCGTCGCTCGGGTCGCGGGGTTCTCGACGGTCAGCGTCTCGCCGTCGGCCGACGGCCGCCACTCACCGTCGACGTACTGGCGATCCCACTCCGCGTCGGTCGTGTACTCGTGTGAAGCCACACCTCATCGCACAGCCGTGGACACCATAACGGACCGGAAGGGTTTGGCCGATGCCGATTCCGCGTCACCTATACGCATCAGTCGTCCCGCGACGGCGCGAGGCTCACGAACTCGTGGCCGTCGCGGGCGAGCACGCGCCGCGTTCGGGGCGTACAGGAGGGCGCGACGAGGATCCCCCGGACGTCGGCGTCCGCGTGCAGGTCGCGTTCGAGGGCGTCGACGTATCTGGCGAGTTGGCTCGCGGCGTCCGGGCCGGCGCGGACGGCCTTCAGTTCGACGGCGACCGGGTTCCCGGCTCGGTCGCGTCCGAAGACGTCGACGGGGCCGGCGGGCGTGTCGCGCTCGGCCGCGAGCGCGCTGAAGCCGTCCTCGACGAGCTCGGGGGCGGCGAGGACGCGCTCCTTGAGGTCCGCCTCGGTCCCGGACACCTCGACGTCGGCGTCGCGCTTCTCCGCGGGCATCGCGCTCGCGCGGGCGACGCGCTCGAAGGTCACGACGAGCTCCTCCGCGGGCGACTCGCGCGTGGCGACGAGGCGGACGGTCCCGTCCTCGCGCGTCACGTCGAGGGCGTCGGCGGCGAGGCGGTTCTGCGGCGTCGGGCCGTCGGCGGCGTGCACGAGGAGCGTGCGGTCGGGCTTGAGCGCGACGAGTCGATCGGCGGGACCGGCGTGCGAACGCGTCCGTCCGTCGTAGGCGACGTGACAGCGGCCGAGGAGGGTACAGAAGGCCCCGCGATCGCGCGCGTCGCGGACGAACGCGGCGGCGACGGCGGGCGCGGGATCGGCGAGCGCGTCGGGCGTATCGGACACGCCACGCACTCGGCGACCGAGGGGGAAAAGCGTCCCCCCGCCGGCGGGTCGGGGTCGCGCGGGGGCGGACACGGTGTGAAACGGCGAGGCGCAGACCTAAGTAGCCGGTCCGCGAACGCGGGCGTATGTCGGAGTGCCCCGAATGCGGTTCGGAACTGGAGCTGTCGGAATCGGTCGAAACGGGCGAAATCGTCGACTGCGGGACGTGCGGTGCGGAGCTCGAAGTGACGGGCGAGGACCCGGTGACGCTCGACCTCGCCCCCGAACTCGACGAGGACTGGGGCGAGTAGATGCGGCTGGGTTTCTGCTACTCGCGGATCCGGAAGGACGAGACCCTCCTGCTCGAGACGCTCCGCGAGCGCGGCCACGACGTGGCGAAGATCGACGTCCGCGAGCCGCGTTTCGCCATCGGCGATCGACCCGACGAGTTCGACGACCTCGACCTCGTGTTGAACCGGTGCCAGGAGTCCTCGCGGGTGCGCTACGTGAGTCGGTTCTGCGAGCATTACGACCTCCCCGTCGTGAACGGCTCGGAGCCGACCTCGACGTGCGCGGACAAGGTCCGCGGGAGTATCGCGCTCGCCGACGCGGGCGTCCCGACGCCCCGCACGGAGGTCGCCTTCGACGTCGAGAGCGCCCTCGACGTCATCGAGGCCTTCGGCTATCCCTGCGTGCTGAAGCCCGTGACGGGATCGTGGGGGCGGCTGATGGCGAAGATCGACACGCGCGACGCCGCCGAGGCGATCCTCGAACACAAACAGACCCTCGGGAGCTACGAGCACTCGGTCTTCTACGTCCAGGAGTTCGTCCCGAAACCCGATCGCGACATCCGGGTCGTGGCGGCGGACGGCGAGCCCATCGCGGCGATGACGCGCTCCTCCGAGCACTGGATCACGAACGCCGCACGCGGCGGCGAGGCGACGGCCTTCGCGATCGACGACGAGATCGCGGCTCTCGTCGAGCGAGCGAGCGACGCGGTCGGCGGCGGCCTCCTCGGCGTCGACCTGATGGAGACGGGAGACGGATACACCGTCCACGAGGTGAACGCGACCTGCGAGTTCAAGGCGCTGAACGACGCCGTGCCCGAGGTGGATGTCCCCGCGCGGATCGTCGAGTGGCTGGAGACGAAACCGGGGGTGAGCGCTGCATGACGGTCGTCGAACGGCGTTCGACGACGTCACACTCGACGCCGTCGGCGTCTCGGGCGACCAACGCCAGAGCGCGCTCTGACTGGGCCACGCTCGCCGCGAACGCGTCTCGCGCGACCAGCGTTGGACCGACGGTCCGACTGGGCCACGCGAACCACCGGGGGTGGTTCGCGTGACGGTCGTCGTCAAGATCGGCGGCGCGAGGGCCGTCGACCCCGAGGGCGCGCTCGCGGACGTCGCCGCCCTGCGAGAGGAGGGCGAGGACGTCGTCGTCGTCCACGGCGGGTCGACGATGGTCGACGAGACGCTGGAGCGCCTCGGCATCGAACCGGAGTACGTGGAGACGCCGGGCGGCGTCGTCGGACGCTTCACCGACGAGGCGACGATGGAGGCGTTCAAGATGGCGATGCCGGGCGTCGTGAACACCGACCTCGTCGCCGGCCTGCAGAATCAGGGCGTGGACGCCGTCGGTCTCTCCGGCGTCGACGGCGGCCTCCTGACGGGCCCGCGGAAGTCCGCGGTGCGCGTCGTCGAGGACGGCAAGAAGAAGATCAAGCGCGGCGATCACTCCGGGACCATCGAGGACGTGAACGACGACCTCCTCGAACGATTGCTCGACGGCGGCTACACGCCGGTCGCGTCGGTCCCGATGCTCGGCGTCGAGGACGACGGCTCTTACACGCCGGTCAACAGCGACGCGGACCGCTCGGCGGCGGCGGTGGCGGGCGCGCTCAACGCCGACCTCGTCCTCCTCACCGACACCCGCGGCGTCTACCGGGACCCCGACGATCCCGGGACCCTCATCGATCGCGTGACGACGCCCGACGAGTACGACGGACTGCGGACGGCCGCGGAGGGGTTCATGAAGCGGAAGGTGATGGCCGCGGAGGAGGCCCTGCGCGGCGGCGCACCCTCCGTCGTCGTCGCGGACGCGAACGCCGACGAGCCGATCCGGTCGGCGCTCCGCGGCGCGGGGACGACGATCGAGCGCGACGCGCTGCCCGAGGAGTAGCGGCGCGGGCGACGCGCCCCCGTCGTCGGTGCGGGCGCGGGAAGCGCAGACGCTAACCGCCCGGGCACCGCCCCGTCCGGTATGGATCCGGGAAAGGTGGACGGCGCGTTCTTCGCGGAGCACATCTACCCGCGCCTCGGCGCCGACCGGGCGGACGTCCGCCTCGGCCCGACGCACGGCGCGGACTTCGGCGTCGTGGACGTCGGGTCTCACGTCGTAGCGCTCGCGACCGACCCCGTCTTCGTCCTGCGCGAACTCGGCGCCGAGCGCGCGGCGTGGTTCGCCTTCCACGTCGCCGTGAGCGACGCCGCCCTCTCGGGTATCCCACCGAGCCACCTCAGTATCGATCTGAACCTCCCGCCGGACACGACGAAGGCGGCGTTCGGGACGCTCTGGGAGGTCTTCGACCGCGAGGCGCGCGAACTCGGGATCTCGATCGCGACGGGCCACACGGGGACCTACGCGGGCTGCGCGTGGCCGACGGTCGGCGCGGCGACCGCGCTCGCGGTCGGCGACCCGGACGACCTCGTGCTGCCGACGGGCGCGACGCCGGGCGACCGACTCGTCTGCACGAAGGGGCCGGCGATCGAGACGACGGGGATCCTGAGCGTGCTCTACGGCGACGCGCTCGACCTCGATCCCGGGACCGTCGACGCGGGGACGGCGCGCTTCCGCGAGGCGAGTCCCGTTCGGGACGCGCTCACTGCCGCCGCGGCGGGGCCGGTGACGGCGATGCACGACGCGACCGAGCGCGGCGTCGACAACGCCCTACACGAGCTCGCCGCGGCGTCCGGGGTGCGACTCGCCGCCGAGCGCGAGCGCTTCCCCGTGGGCGAGGGCGTCCGCGAAGTCTGCGACGCCTTCGGCGTCGACCCGTGGACGGCGTCGAGCGAGGGAACGGTGCTCGTAAGCGTGCGCCCGGACGGGGTGGACGACGTGCTGGACGCGCTCGCCGACGAGGGGGTCCGGGCGGCCGCGGTCGGCGACGTGCGGGAGGGTGGGGGCGTCGAGATGGACGGCGCGGAGCTCGACGAACCGTCGAACGACCCGTTCTGGGGGCGCCTACGAGCGCGGGAGGGAGCGCTACGGGGTGCGGACGGGGTGGGACGCGGCGGGGTGAGAGAGGGAGGGAGAACGAAACGGAGAGACGGCAGGTGGGTGGAAGAGGGGAGAAGCGGACGTGAGATCGTCCGTCACGCGCCTGTCGTATCCGCTGTGCGTGTCGAGAGGTACGCAAAAGGAGACGGCGGGAGACCGGGGGGAGTCGTCAGCGGCGTCGTCGCACGGCCACGACCGCGAGGAGCGCGACGACGACGAGCGCGACGAGCGCGCCCGCGATCGTCTGGAGCGCCGGGAGCCCCGACGCGGAGGCCGAATCGGCGTCCGGCGACTCGACGGCCGCGCTCGTGCGTTGCGTGGACGACGAGCCGTCGTCGGGCGTCCCGGACGTCACGGTGACCGTGCCGACCGCCGTGTCGGGCTCGACGGGCCCGCCGCCGTCGGCGTCGAACTGCAGCGGCTCGGCGCTCAGTTCGGCGGAGCCCGCGCTGACGCCGGTGAGCTCGACCGTGCCGAGGACGACGTCGGAGGCGCCCGGCTGGACGCGCTCGTTCAGGTCCGCGGCTTCGAGGCGGACCTGTCGGCCGTCGTCGGAGAGCGCCGGCTCGCTCGTCAGCCCGTACGTCTCGGGGTAGCTCGCGTTCGTGATGCGCGCGGCCGACCCCTCGACCGAGACGTCGACGGCGAAGCCGGCGAGACCCTGCGGCGCCGACGACAGGACGACGGTCGCCGTCGCCGTGCCGTCCGACGCGACGTCCACGTCGGTGACGCTGACGGTAGGCGCGTCCGCGGTGTCGGCGGTCGCCGCGTGGCCGGCCCCGGCGGCGATCGGCGCAGCGACGACGACGAACAGGGCGAGCGCGAGCAGGCGCCGGGTGCGTCGCGTGGTGTTCGGACTCATGTCTTATGCGTGCCGTCGGGTCACGCGCCGGCCCCAGTCTCCTGGTAGAGCTGTACGATGTCGGCGTAGTCGAGGCGCTCGTTGCCGTTGAAATCGAAGCTCCGCGTGTTCGAGGAGATGCTCTTCGAGTCCATGCGCTGGAAGAAGAGGACGACGTCGTCGTAGTCGACGCGACCGTTGCCGTTGACGTCCTCGAACAGCCCGTCGCCGTCCGGGTCGCTCGGCGGGGCGCCGCTGGGGGCGACGCTCGCCGGACCGGTGAGCGCGATCCCGGAGCGGGTCTCGACCGCGATGTCGTTGCCCGCGTCGTCATCGAGCGCGGCCTGCACGTCGAGGTCGGTCGCGCCGCCGCGGACGCCGGAGAGCGTGAGGGTCGCGAGCGTGAACTCGACGCCGTCGGCCTGCATCGCCTCCTGCACGTCCGCGAACTCGAAGGCGGCCGTCGAGCCGTCGTCGGCGACCTGCGGGGCCTTGGTGAGACCGGCCGCATCGGGGTAGCTCGCGCTCGTGATCTGGGCGACGTCGGGGTCGGCGACGGAGACGGAGAACGTCCCGCCGGCGATGCCGTCCGGGATGTGCTTCGCGCGAACGTCGACGGTGACGGAGTCGCCCTGCGCGACGGCGGCGGAGCCGGCGGCGACCGTCGGGTTCGGCTGGTAGACCCAGAGGCAGTCGTTCGGGTAGGAGCGTTTGGACTCGTTGAAGCCGTCCTCACAGCAGAGGACGCGGCCGTCGTCCATCACGTTCACGTTGTCGACGTTCCGGAGCGCGTCGTTCGCGGCCTGCGGGCCGTCGGTGAAGTCCGGGCCGACGATGACGGGTTCGAGGCGACTGATGTCGTAGTGGGTGTCGAGTTCGCCGCGATAGACGACGCCGCCGTCGACGCGGTCCATCTGGAGGTCGCCCGTGTCGTCCGCCATGTCGTCGTTGAACTCGGAGATGCCGAAGTAGACGTAGTCGCCGGGGCCGGCGTCGTCGGCGCTGTCGACGCCCTCGGCCTTGTTGAACTCGATGGAGGCGCCGATCTCCTTCGCGGCCGCGCGGAGTTCGAGGAATGGCACGCGGCGCAGGTCCTCGTCGACGCCGTCGTAGCCGCGCTCCTCGTACTGGCGCGCCCACTCGACGATCTCCTCGTTCGTGATGTAGTTCTGGTTGCCGTTCGCGATGACCTCCCTGTCGGCCTCCTCGATGGCGTCGCTGTAGGCGACGTCCTGACCGAGTTCGGCCTCGTCGTAGTCGGTGTGGGTCGTGAGGTAGTCCTCCTGCGTGACGTCGTCGTACTCCGCGATCCATGACTCGATCTCCGCGTTGGAGGCGTGACCGATCGGGATCCACTCGACCTCGAGGTCGACGTCGGCCGGGGACGCGCGCGTACCGGAGTCGGCAGCGCTCGCGGCGTCGTTCGTGATCTTCGGCGCGTAGAGCGTGCCCTCGACGTCCATCGGATCGGCGTAGCTCGGGATCTCCTCGTCGGCGACGAACTTGTAGATGCCCTTGCTGTCGCCGTCGGAGCAGCCGTAGACGGTCTTGAGGTCGTTCTGGAAGTCCGGACACTCCCAGGCGGCCCGCCCGATGACGTAGTACTTGATGGGATCGGGGGTCTCCGCGTGGGGGTCGCGGTAGTCGACGAAGTAGCCGTAGCGATACGGGTTCGGGTACTCCTCGTCCGTGATGGGCTCCACGTTGTTCTCCGCGCCGTCGGCGACCTCGCTTCCGCCGTAGGTGTCGGAGGTCTCCGTATCGACGCCCGTCGTGTCGGTCGGCGCGGCGCCGAGCGAGTAGGCGAGGAGTTCGACGCCGGCGAGCGCCCAGTAGCCCTGCAGGGTCCACGCCTCGTCGTCGTAGTAGTCGTTCACGGCGCTCTGGATCGCGGTCGGGCTGGGTCGGTTCCAGAACTGACAGCCGCCGATGAGGCCCTTGCCGCTCTCGGCCTCGACGATGTCCCCGACCGTGTGCGTGAAGTTGACGCGGGGGTGGGCGTAGTTCTCCTCGGCGGAGACCATCGTGTCCCACGGCGAGCGATCGCCGTAGCAGTTGATCATCGTACCGCCGAGCGAGCGGAGCGCCTCCGTGTTCGCCATGTTGATGGCGTTCTGGGTGTCCGCGGTCCACTCGCCGTCGTCGGTCTTCGAGACCGGGACGCGCGTGACGTTCCCCGGTGTCGCCTCGAAGTTCGTGAAGAGGTGCCCCTCGGTGCCCTCGTCGTTCGAGGGGATGAACTGGTTACAGTCCGGCGTGTAGCCCGCCTCGGAGTACCGCGTCCCCGGGTACTTATCGATGTTCTCGCCGTCGGGCGTCTGCGGGACGCCGAGCTGTTCGTCGCCGTCGCCGATGGACTCCTCCTGGCTGAAGAGCATCGTGTAATCGCCGGCGGCGGTGCGGACTTTGCGCCGTTTCTTCTCGGAGTTCGGCGCGGAGAGCTCCTCGAAGTCGTCGTTGCTCCCCGCCATCTCGAAGCTGAAGCCGCTGACGTAGCCGACGCCGGCCTTGTTGAACGGCTCCGTGTTGTCGGTGTTCGGGTGCTGGAGGCTGTACAGCGGCGTCCCGTCGGCGAAGACGTAGGGGCCCGTGACCTCGGCGCCGAACGCGGTGTTCGAGAAGCGCTTGAGCGACCCCTTCACGCTCGGTGCCCCGGGCGTGTCGGACTCGTCGACGTCCGCGCTGACGACTCCACTACCGACCACGCTGGCTCCGAGCGCGGCCGCGACCGAGCTGGCCATGAGATTGCGGCGACTGATGTCGACCATGCAGTCCGGTGGTTCGCGTCACACCGAATAACTGCTTATAATAGTGATACGTTCGGCGTGGTGAAGTATCGGAGACGGAAGTGAGGATGGTACCCGTACGGACCCGTACGGACGGGAACCGAGACGCGGCGGGTGGTCGACGGGCTACGGGTGAAGAGACGGGACGGCCGTATGTAGCTGCGGAGCGTTTCGAGCGTCGAAAGACGGCGGAGCGACCCGAGCGCGGCCAATCGGTTACGGCAGTCGAACGGGAGCGAGAAAGAGGGGGGGGGAGCCTCAGGCGTCAGCGGGCGTGACGTCGCGTTCGCGCGCGCCGTCGCGGATCTCGGCCGCGCGCTCCTCGACCCACGAGACGTACTCGCGGACGCGGTAGGGCTTCTTCCCGAAGAAGGAGGCGACCCACTGATCGTCGCCGTACTGCGTGAGGAGGTAGGCGGCGAGCACCGCGCGCCCCGCGCCGAGCACGTCCAGCGGGACGCCGCGCTCGCCCGTCCCCGCCTCCTCGAAGCCGTTCGTACAGAAGTAGACGTCCGCGTACAGCTCCGCCGTCTCGGCGTCCGCGAACGTCTCCTCGCGATTCCCGGGGGCGTCGACGCGGTAGCCGTCCGCGCACTCGACGATTCGAACGTCGAGGACGTACTCCCGGTGGATTGACGTTTCCGCCTCCGCCTCCGCTGTGGACTCTGTCTGTGACATGGTGAGGGGCGGGCCGCCGAGGGGGCGGCCGTCGCTACGAGAAGAGCGAACGAACACCCTATAGATCGTTTATATGATAGGTATATATCAGACCGGAGGGGGTCCCTCCCATCCGTTTCCGTCGCGCGGGGCGCGAAGCGACCCGCTCACCGCGAAAGCGGAGTCGAAACGCGCCGCTCGGCGACGAGAACGCGTAGAATCGGGACGACGCCGGCCGTCGTCCCTCGCTCGTATCTACTACTTGTGGCGAGAGACACTTAAAGAGAGAGCGCCGGGGCGAGGCGGTGCGTTCTTACTCGCTCGCGGCCACCTACCGCCATGATCGAGACGACGGTGCAGACCCGGGTGAGGGCGGCGTGACCGGCATCGTCGAGGAGTTCCTCGCACTGAAGGAGGAGTCGGACGCGGACGTCCTCGCCATGCAGGTCGGGGACTTCTACGAGTTCTTCGCGGACGACGCGCGTCTCGTCGCCGACGAGCTCGACTTGAAGGTCTCCGAGAAGTCGAGTCACGGCTCGTCGTATCCGATGGCCGGCGTCCCGCTGAGCGAGCTGACGCCCTACCTGAAGTCGCTCGTGGAGCGGGGCTACACGGTCGCGGTCGCGGAGCAGCGCGGCGACGACGACACGACGCGCGAGATCACGCGGACGGCGACGCCGGGCACCCTCCTGGAGGCGACGGGGGCCGACGCGCGCTACCTCGTCGCCGTGGTGCGCGAGGGCGACGCGTACGGGCTCGCGGCGGTGGACGTGACGACGGGGGCGTTCCGCCTGACCGAGGTCGGAGACGAACGCACGGCCTTGGCGGAGCTCGGGCGCTTCGGTCCCGAGGAGGTGTTGCCGGGGCCGGTACTGCGAGGCGACGACGACTTCTGCGACGCGGTGCGCGACGACGCGGACGCGACGCTGAGCGTCCACGGGACGGAGGCGTTCGCACCCGGGAAGGCCACCCACCGTGTCCGCGAGCAGTTCGGCGAGGGCGCGCTGGACGCGGTCGGCGTCGAACCGGAGGGGCCGGGCGTGCGGGCGGCGGGCGCGGCGCTCGACTACGTCGCGGAGACGGGCGTCGGCGTGCTCTCGTCGCTGACCCGCGTCCAGCCCTATCGGGCGGACGATCACGTCTCGCTCGACCCGACGACGCGGCGCAACCTCGAACTGACCGAGACGATGCGCGGCGACAGGGAGGGATCGCTCGCGGCGACGCTCGATCACACGGTGACGGCGATGGGCGCGCGCCGCTTGGAGGCGTGGCTCGTCCGACCGCTGCAACGGCGCGGGGAGCTCGAACGCCGACACGACTGCGTCGCGGCGCTCGCCGACGACGCGCTCGAACGCGACGCGGTGCGCGAGACGCTGGACGGCGCGGCGGACCTCGAACGCCTCGCCGCGCGGTGTACGTCCGGGAGCGCGGATCCGGGCGCGCTGAAACGCGTCGTCGACACCTTGGAGCGCCTCGACGCGCTCCGCGAACGCGTGGCGTCGTCGCCCTCACTGGCCGACTCGCCGCTGGGCGACGTGCTCGCGCGGGTGGACGCCGACGACGCGGCCGCCCTGCGCGAGACGGTGGACGACGCGCTCGCCGACGATCCCGGCGGCGAGACGGGGATCTTCGCGCGCGGCTACGACGAGACGCTCGACGAGCTCGCGGCCGAACACGACGAGCTCGTCGCGTGGTTCGACACGCTCGCCGAGCGCGTCAAGGCGGAGAGCGAGCTCTCGCGGGTGACGGTGGATCGGAACAAGACTGACGGATACTACCTCCAGGTCGGTCACTCGCAGACCGATCGCGTCCCCGACGACTACCGCGAGGTGAAGACGCTGAAGAACTCGAAGCGCTATCGAAGCGCCGAGCTCGACGAGAAGGAGCGGGCGCTGTTCCGCGTCGAGGAGGAGCGCGCGGCCCGCGAGCGCGAGCTGTTCGACGAACTGCGGGCCGAGGTGGCCGCACACGCTTCGCTGTTGCAGGACGCGGGGCGAGCGCTCGCGGAGGTGGACGCGCTGGCGAGCTTCGCGGAGCACGCGAGCGCGAACCGGTGGACGCGCCCCGAGCTCCGCGACGACCGGTCGCTCGACGTGAGCGCGGGTCGCCACCCGGTCGTCGAGCAGGCGGTGGAGTTCGTGCCGAACGACGCGCGCTTCGGCGAGGGCCGGCGCTTCCTCGTCGTGACGGGTCCGAACATGAGCGGGAAGAGCACCTACATGCGCCAGACGGCGCTGATCGTCCTGCTCGCGCAGGCGGGGAGTTTCGTGCCGGCCGAGTCGGCCGAGATCGGACTCGTCGACGGCGTCTACACGCGCGTCGGTGCGCTCGACGAGCTCGCGCAGGGGCGCTCGACGTTCATGGTCGAGATGCAGGAGCTCTCGAACATCCTCCACTCCGCGACGGCGGACTCGCTCGTCGTCCTCGACGAGGTGGGCCGCGGGACGGCGAGCGACGACGGGATCAGCATCGCGTGGGCGGCGACGGAGTACCTCCACAACGAGGTGCGCGCGAAGACGCTGTTCGCGACGCACTACCACGAGCTGACGGCGCTCGCCGACCGTCTCGACGGCGTGCGGAACGTCCACGTCGAGGTCGACGACGAGTCGTACGCGTCGACCGGAAGCGGGGGGGAGTCCGGTCCCGCGACGGGACGCGACGGCGACGTGACGTTCCTCCGAACGGTCGCGGAGGGCCCCGCGGATCGCTCGTACGGCATCCACGTCGCCGACCTCGCGGGCGTCCCCGAGCCCGTGGTGTCGCGCTCGCGCGACGTCCTCGAACGCCTCCGCGCGGACGAGGCGATCGACGTCCGCGGCGGGAGCGAGGGGAGCGAGCAGGTCGTCTTCGACCTCGGAAGCGGCGAGCTGCGGACCGACGAAGGCGCTACGGGCGAGAGCGGGGGTGAGGGTGAAGACGCGGCCGGCGACGGTGAGGACGACGCGGCGGCCCTCGACTCCGAGGCGGCGGCCGTCCTCGACGAGCTGCGCAACACCGACGTGAACAACTCCTCGCCGCTCGATCTCCTCCAGCGCGTCAACGAGTGGCAAAAGCGGTTGGACTGAGCGAGCCGACGGAGCGCGACGAGCGCCGGATTGATGTGGGCGTGCGGCCATCCACGGCCATGAGCGAGGGCGACGGCGGGGGCGAGACGGGAGCGGAGATCCGCGAACTCGACGCGGCGACGGTGGACCGCATCGCGGCCGGCGAGGTCGTTGAGCGGCCCGCGTCGGTCGTGAAGGAGCTCGTGGAGAACGCCCTCGACGCGGACGCATCGCGGATCGAGGTGTCGGTGACGGGCGACGGGACGGACGAGCTGATCGTGCGCGACGACGGGATCGGGATGACGCGCGCGGACGCGGAGGCGGCAATCGAGCGCCACACGACATCGAAGATCCGGGACGCGGACGACCTCGCGCACGTCGGGACGCTGGGCTTTCGCGGCGAAGCCCTCCACACGGTCGCCGCGGTGTCGCGGCTGACGGTGACGACGAAGCCCCGCGAGGGCGGTCGCGGGACGGAGGTACGCGTCGCCGGCGGCGAGGTCGAATCGGTCGGCCCCGCGGGGCGCGCGCCGGGAACGACGGTGGCGGTCCGCGACCTCTTCTACAACACGCCGGCGCGCCGGGAGTTCCTGAACGCCGAGAGCACCGAGTTCGGCCACGTCAACCGCGCGGTATCGCGCTACGCGCTCGCCAACCCGGACGTCGCGGTGTCGCTCGAACACGACGGGACGGAGACGTTCGCCACGCCGGGCGACGGCGACGTGCGCTCCGCGCTCCTCGCCGTCTACGGGCGCGACGTCGCGGAGTCGATGATCAGGGTGAACGCCGCGCCCGAGGGGGCGATCGAGCGCGTCCGGGGGTACGTGAGCCACCCGGAGACGACGCGCTCGACGCGCGACTACCTCGCCACGTACGTCAACGGCCGCTACGTCAGCGATCGGGTGCTGCGCGAGGCGATCGTCGAGGCGTACGGGACGCAGCTCGCCGCCGATCGCTTCCCGTTCGCCGTCCTCGACGTCGAGCTCCCCGCGCGCGAGGTGGACGCGAACGTCCACCCGCGGAAGATGGAGGTGCGATTCGAGGACGAGGCCGGCGTCCGCGAGGCGGTGACGGACGCGGTGCGCGACGCGCTCCGCGAGCACGGCCTCGTGCGGACGCGGGCGCCTCGTGGGGCCTCACAGCCGACGGACGCCGCGATCGCGCCCGGGGACGACGGCGTCGAGCGCGCCGTGAGGAGCGGGTCGAGCGACGACGGGGAAACGGGCGGGAGCGAGAACGCGGCCGGATCGGCGAACGGGTCGTCGAGCGGGCCGGGCGGGCGGGATCCGTCGTCACGTAGGACGTCGTCGCACGGCGCGCCGGCGGCGAGCGGGACACGCTCGGGCGCGTCGGCGTCGGAACGGTCGTCGCCGCGGTCACGCGGGACGCGCGCCGACGACGGGGGACCCGGAGCCGGAGGCGAGCGCGAATCCGGGCGGATCGCCGGCGCGACGCGTAACGCCCGACTGCCCGGAACGGCGGAGACCGACGACGCGTCCGAGCGCGAGCGCCTCCCCTCGCTCCGCGTGCTCGGGCAGCTCCACGAGACGTACGTCGTCGCGGCGACCGCTGAGGGCCTCGTGGTGATCGACCAGCACGCGGCGGACGAGCGGGTGCGCTACGAGGCGCTGCGCGCGGAGCTCGACGACTCGCCGGACTCGCAGGCGCTGGTGACGCCCGCCGACGTGTCGCTGACGGCGGCGGAGGCGGCGAGCTTCGAGGCGGCGCTACCCGCGCTCCGCGACGCGGGCTTCGAGGCCGATCTGAACGGGACGCACGCGGTCGTGACGGCCGTTCCCGCGGTGTTCGGCCACGCGCTCGACGCCGCGTTGGTGCGAGACGTCATCGCGTCCGCGACGAGCGCCGCGGCGGGCGACGCGGTTCTCGACGCCGCGGACGCCCTGCTCGCCGACATGGCGTGCGCGCCCGCGATCAAGGGGAACACGTCCCTTCCCGAGGGGGACGTGACGGCGCTCCTCGACCGACTCGACGACTGCGCGGAACCGTGGGTGTGCCCGCACGGTCGGCCGGTGCTCGTCGAGATCGACGCGGCGGAGCTCGACCGGCGATTCGAGCGGGACTACCCCGGCCATCAGGACCGCGCGCCGGAGTGAGTCAGTAGCGCCGCTCGAACTCGACGGACTCTGTGTACGTGTAGTAGGGCCCGCCGAGACGGCCGATCGTCGTGATCTCGCGGGAGTCGACCTGCCCGTCGCGCATCGCGGCGTCGGCCGCGTGAAAGCGCACGACGTCGCCGATGAGCATCGTGCGGCCGTGGATCTCCTGGCGGTCGTGGAGGGTACACTCCATGGCGATCGGGGCGTCCGCGACGTACGGGGCGTCGATCCGATCGCACTCGGCGCGCTCGACGCCCGCGAGGTCGAACTCGTCGCCCTCCTCGGGGTCGGCGGCGGTGTGGTCGACGGTCTCCAGGACGTCCGCGGTGGCGACGCTCACCGAGAAGACCTCGGTGTCGATGACGTTTCGCGGGGTGTCCTTCAGTTCGCCGTCGCGGCGGCTCGCCGTGAACAACACCGACGGGTCCTCCGCGCCGACGTACGTGTAGGAGCTGAACGGGGCGAGGTTGTCGGCGCCGGACGCGTCGCGCGTCCCGACCCACGCCACGGGACGCGGGCTGACGGCCGTCTTGACGATGCGCTCGCGCTCGCTCGCCGAGAGGTCGTCCGTGTCTCGTTCGAACATGACGCTCCCGAGTACGGACGAGGGGGGTATGAGTGGGCGGGGAATCCCGCGGATTGATTTGGGGCGGCGTCGTCGGCCGTGACATGAGCGACCTCGTGACGTTCGGCGAGACGATGTTGCGCCTCAGCCCGCCGGGACAGGAGCGCCTCGAACGGGCGTCCGAACTGGAGTTCCGCGCCGCGGGCGCGGAGAGCAACGTCGCGGTGAACGCCGGCCGCCTCGGTCTCGACACCACGTGGCTCTCGAAGCTCCCCGACAGCGCGCTCGGGCGGAAAGTGACGGCGACCGTCGAGGCGCAGGGGACCACGGCGGACGTCGTCTGGAGCGACGAGGGACGACAGGGAACCTACTACCTCGAACAGGCCTCGGCGCCGCGCCCGACGAGCGTCATCTACGACCGGGCGGACGCGGCGGTGACGACGGCGACGCCGGACGAGCTCCCGACGGAACGGATCGAGGGGAGCGACGCGTTCTACACCTCGGGCATCACGCCCGCGCTCTCCGACACCCTCGAAGGGACGACGGCGGCCCTGCTCGCGCTGGCGGGAGAGGCGGGGGCGACGACCGTCTTCGACGTGAACTACCGCTCGAAGCTCTGGAGCCCGGCGGAGGCGCGCCCGGTCCTCGAATCGCTCTTCCCCGACATCGACGTGCTCGTGACGGCGGTCCGCGACGCCAGAGACGTCCTCGGGCTCGACGGCGACGCCGAGCGCGTGGCGCGTGATCTCGCCGAGGAGTGGGGCTTCGAGACCGTCGTGGTGACGCGCGGCGCGGCGGGCGCGCTCGCGTGGCACGCGGGCGACGTCGTCGAACAGCCGGCGTTCGAGGCCGACACGCACGACGCGGTCGGGACGGGCGACGCCTTCGTCGGCGGCTTCCTCGCACGCCGCCTCCGCGGCGACGGCGTGCCCGTCGCGCTTGAGTACGCGGCCGCGACCGCCGCGCTCAAGCGCACCATCCCGGGCGACACCGCGCTCGTCACACCCGAAGAGGTCGAGGCCGTCCTCGATCGCTCGGGCGACGATATCGCGCGCTGACGGCCCCGCGGCTTTTCGGCACCGCCTCGCGTAGACGACGGTATGCACGTCCTCGTCATCGGTGCGTACGGGAGCGCGGGCGTCGCCGCCGCGGAGGTCCTCGCGGACGGCGACGCCGAAGTGACACTCGTCGACGACGGCGATCCGGGCGGCGGGCTCTGTATCCTCCGCGGCTGTATGCCCTCGAAGGAGGTGTTGAGCGCGGCCCAACACGGCTATCAGGCGCGCTCGGATCCGCGCCTCGACGCCGACGTCGACGTCGACCTCGATCGGGTCGTCGCCCACAAGGACGACCACACGGCCGAGTTCGCACGCCACCGACGCGACGCCGTGCACGACCTCGCCGAGCGCGAGAACGTGACGTTCCACCACGAGAGCGCGAGGTTCGTCGACGACGGCGTCGTCGCGGTCGGGGACGAGCGGTACGAGCCGGACTACGTGATCGTGGCGACCGGTTCGACGCCCCGGACGCCCGACCTCCCCGGAATCGACGACGTCGAGCCGATGGACTCAGCGGACGTCCTCGACGCGACCGAGTTGCCCGCGTCGGGCGTCGTCCTGGGGTTCGGCGCCGTCGGTCTCGAACTGGTCCCGTACCTCGCGGAGGCGGGCGGGATGGACCTCACGGTGATCGAGCACGACGCGCGGCCGCTCGACCGGACGGCCCCGGCAGTCGGTGACGGCGTCGTCGAGTGCTACCGCGAGGAGTTCGGCGTCGACGTGCTGACGAACGCCGAGGAACGGCGCGTCGCGGCGACGGAGGACGGCGGCGTCCGAGTGACCGTCGAGCGGGACGGCGAGACGGAGACGATCGAGGCCGATCGGCTGTTCTGCTTCACCGGACGCGTCCCGAGCACGGACGGGCTCGGTTTCGAGGCGACGGGGATCGAGCCGACCGAGGGGTGGGTCGATCCGGGGACGCTTCGGGCGCGCGACGATCTGAGGGTGTTCGCCGCGGGCGACGTCGTCGGCGAGCGCGAGCTCCTCCACACGGCGAAGGAGGAGGGCGAGGTCGCGGCGCGAAACGTCCTCGCGGACTGGCGCGGCGAGGCGCTGGAGACGTACGATCCGATCACGCACCGCGTGGTCTTCACCGCGGCCGGCGTCTACCCGTACGTCACCGTCGGCATGACGCCCGGCGAGGCGGAGGACGCGGGCCACGACGTGCTGACGGCGTCACGGGAAGCGAGCGACGACGGCGTCTTCCGGACGAAAGACGCCGCACGCGGCCGGGCGGAGCTCGTCGTCGACGCGACGGACGGAACCGTACTCGGTTACCACGGGTGGCACTACGAGGCCGACGTGATGGCGAAGACGCTGCAGGTGCTCGTCGAGACCGGGATGGACGTCCGGGACGTTCCGGATCGGTCGTTCCACCCGACGACGCCGGAGATCATCGACGGACTCGTGCGGACGGTGAGCAGAGAGCTGCGATAATCGGGTCGCCTGAGGGGGCGAGCAGGCGGCGCGCGATGGGGCGCGGGAGAGAACGCACGTCGCACCGCCGGTTCCGCGGGGCGTGCGCGGCCGTCGTCAGGACATACCGCGGGGTGGCTCCGGCTTTGGTGATGAAGGCGCCGACTCAGACGACGGTACAGCCGCCGGAGTACTCGACGTCCTCGACGCTCTCGATCGGGTCGTCGCCGCAGACGGGACAGTCCGGGTTCCGGGCGATTGGTACCGCCTCGAAGCCGACGCTCGCGGCGTCGTAGTGGAGCAGTCGCCCCGTCAGGAGGTCGCCGACGCCGAGGATCGACTTGACCGCCTCCGTGGCCTGCAGACAGCCGACGGTCCCGGGGAGCACGCCCAGGACGCCCGCGGTCGCGCAGTCCGGGACGGTGCCCTCCTCGGGCGCCTCGGGGAAGACGCACCGATAGCAGGGGCCGTCGGGGGTGACCGTGATCGCCTGGCCCTCGAACTTGTAGATCGCGCCGTGGCTGAACGGGACGCCGGCGAGCACGCAGACGTCGTTGACGAGGTAGCGCGTCCCGAAGTTGTCCGTGCAGTCGACGACGAAGTCCCGATCGGCGACGAGGTCGCGGGCGTTCTCGCGCGTCAGGCGAACGTCGTGACCCTCGAAGTCGACGTCCGGGTTGAGGGCGTCGACGTAGCGGCGCGCGGAGTCGACCTTGGGCGTGCCGACGTCCGCGTCGCGGTGGACGATCTGTCGCTGGAGGTTCGAGCGCTCGACGGTGTCGTCGTCGACGACGGCGAGCGTGCCGACGCCCGCCGCCGCGAGGTACTCGATGACCGGCGAGCCGAGGCCGCCCGCGCCGATCACGAGGACGTCGGCGTCGAGCAGGGCGGCCTGGCCCTCCGGGCCGACGTCGTCCATGATGATGTGCCGGGAGTACCGGTCGAGTTGCGTCGGGTCGAGGTCGAGACCGGGCATGGTGGAACGTGGCGCGCGAGGGCAAAACGGGTGTCGGTGGGCGAAGGGAAGACTTCAGAGGTAGTAGACGGCCACGACGACGAACGGCCCGACGACGACGAGCGACAGGAACGCGACGACGATGACGGCCGGGTCGTGGCTGACGTGCCACGCCGCCGCGGGAACGCACGCGAAGGCGGCGACGAACGCGAGCGCCGCGTACGCCACCGTCCGATTCGGTTCGGGACGTTCTGCGGGACGCACGGGGAGGTCGAGCGCGACGACGGCGTCGCTGAACGCCGCGAACGGACCGACGGTCGCGCGCGTCCGCTCCGGGTCGTACGCGGCGTCGGGCCAGTACCCGTCGCCCGGGTCGCGCCAGTCGAGCTCGACGAGCGCGGTGTCGGCGACCCGATCGATGAGGCGTCGGGGGATCGACCCCTCGCAGACGTCGAGCGGGGCGCGCCACTGCGGTTCGTCGAGCAGGCGGTCGTGGCCGACGAGCGTCTCGCCGTACCGGTGGAACGCCATCGTCCCGAGTCGGAGGTAGCGACCCGCGGCGCCGAGGCAGACGCTAGCGACGAGGAGCGAGGCGGGGAGGAGCGCGAGGGGCGAGCGGAGGACGACCGCGAGGAAGGCGGCCGCGAGCGCACAGAGGACCGCGGGCCGACTGACGAGCGTCGCCAGCCCGCGACAGGCGCACTCCATGCGGACGGCGCGCGGGTCGGGCGTGCGGACGGCGTCCGGGTCGCCCTCGGGAACCGGGACGGTCGGGGCGTCGACGGTCGTGTCCCGGTCGCCGAAGACCGCGGCGAAGACGCCGTTGCCGGGTTCGTCGTCGGTCACGCGGCGGTACGTCTCCGCGAGGAGTTTCGCGGCGACGACGCCGGTCACGACCGCGAGTCCACCCGCACGGAACGACTCGCTCGCGGCGACCGGGACGGCGAGTAAGAACACGAAGACGGTCTGCTGGCCGGTGTGAGAGATCGCCATCCGGGCGGACGTGTGCTCGTACGCCCGCTCGCCGACGTACTCGCGGACGAAGGAGACGCCGTGCGCGACGGCGATCGCGAGCGCGCCCGCGGCGACGGTGAGCCATCGCGCGTCCCCGAGGGCGCCCCACAGATCGAGGGCGTAGGCGAAGTAGAGGCCGATCCCGCCCCAGACGGTCCCGAGCATCGAGAGCTAGAGGAGCGCCGTCGGGACGTTGCGGACGTAGAGCGTGTGACCCCGATAGGTCCACCCGCCGCGTTTCTCGCGGAGGCCGGCGAGCGGGAGGGCGTGCGAGCTCACCGAGCGGTCGAACGGGACGGCGAGTAGCGCCCGCGGGACGCCCCAGAGCGCGGCGACGCCCATCTCGACCCAGTAGAGGACGAGGACGGTGAGGAGATCCCAGCCGAACGCGAGGACGCCGGCGAGCGGATAGAGAGTCGCGGCGGCGACGGCGAGGAACGACGCGGTGCGCCGCGCGGCCGTCCGCGCGTCGGTCTCCGAGTCACTCACGGCCGGGGGAGTGCGAGAGGACGTGGTGGACGAACGAGGCGCGGCGGTCGAGGGAACGAGCCGCGCGGCGATCGGCGTGCGACGCGTGACGTGTGGAGGATGGACCGCGGCGATCGCGGTCGGACGCGTGGCGGGCGGCCATCACGCCCCGCTTTCGGGGCGATCCGGAAAAACGACGGGATCCGACGGGCCCTAGAGGTAGTCGTCCCAGAGCGGGACGTGGGCGTATCGATCACCGCGGTCCGGGAAGGGAACCACGACGACGTCGTCGGAGCCGAGGTCGCCGTGGTCGGCGAGACGCGTCACCGCGGCGAGCGCGCCCCCCGAGGACGGCCCGACGAGGAATTCGCCGTCGGCGCGGAGGTGCTCGCGGACGAGCGCGGCGTCGTACTGCCCGGTGTCGTGGATCTCGGGATCGCGCTCGGCGTAGCGCTCGCGGAGGCGCCGCGCCTCGTAGTACGCGTCGGCGGTCGAAATCGAGAGGACGGCGTCGAGTTCGTCGGCCGCGTAGACGGCCGGATCGTGGTAGCGCGACCCGCGCACGTATTTGAGCCCGTCGATGCCGTGGCGCGGCTCCGCGGGTTCGTAGCCGACGACCGTCACGTCGCCGCGCTCGCGGAGCGCGCGGCCGACGCCCGTGACGGTGCCGCCTGAGCCCGCACCCGCGACGAAGTGCGTGACACGCTCGGCCGTCTGCGCGCGGATCTCCGGACCCGTCGTCCGCTCGTGGACTGCGGGGTTCGCCGGGTTCGCGTACTGATCCGGCATGTACGCGTCCGCCTCGGTGACGCGGCGATCAGCGACGGCCAACATCGTCTCGTAGTCCGGCGCGACCGTCACCGTCCCCCCCGCCGCCCGGATCGCCTCGGCCTTCTCGACCGGGGCTTCCGCCGGCATCACGATCTCGACGTCGTAGCCGCGCGCGACGCCGAGGCGCGCCAGCGCCGTCCCCGTGTTCCCCGAGGAGGGCTCGACGACGAGCGCGTCGTCGTCGAGGTCGTCGGCCGCCGCCGCGGCGTCCAGCATCGAGCGCGCGATCCGACTCTTCACCGACCCGCCGCCGTACGGGTGGGCGTGGAGGTTGTACCACTCGGGCTTCGCGTACACCTCGCAGGGGACGTCGGGGTGCTCGACCCGTAGCAGGGGCGTCTCGCCGATGTGCGACTCGTCGACCGGCGGTGCATCGGCCATGGGGAAGAACAGCGGCGGCGGCGTGGTAAAGGAACGGGCCGAGAGCGAGGAGGGGGCCGAAACGCCGCCGGCCGGCCGACGCGTCTCGACACCGACGTTCAAGGGTGCTCGCGGCGTACGGACAGCGCACGCGATGGACGACGACGGCGAGGTGCTGGAGGACGCGCGGTTCGTCCTCGAAACCCACCTTAACACCCTCGAAGAGCTGAACACGCGCGCCTATCAGGTCATCAGGCTCAACGCCGTCATCCTGACGATCCTCGCGGCCGGCCTCTACCGGACGCGCCCGTCGAGTCTCCTCCTCTTCTACACCGCCATCGGCGTGCTCGGGCTGATCGCGGTCTCGATCTGGTGTTTCGGGCTCTTGCGCGGCGCACCGGTCGGCGCCGGGATGAACGCGGACAGCTTCGAGGAACTCGTCGAGGACGATATCGACGTCGAGGACTACTTCCATCACGCCGTCGGGACGATCTACCCGGCGGCGATCCGCGACGCGAAACGCTCGGCGTCGGAACAAGCGTATCGACTCAACTACGTCTACGCCATCGAGGGCGGATCGATCGTCTGGATCGTCTTCAGCGCGGTCGTCACGCACCCGATGTAGGGGGAACGTATACGGGGGCGCGCGCCCACGGGTGGAGTATGACCGACGACGGCGACGACAGCGAAAGTGAGAGCTCCCCGTTCAGCAACGAGGAACCGAGCGAGACGTACAAGGGGTTCGCCGACAACGCCGACGAGGGCGGCGACGAGGAGTGACGCGCAGGCAGTGACGACGAGCGTCGGGCGTCCACGCAGACCGTAGCGTGTCAAGCGAACGCCGACGAGTCTGCGGGAGGAGAATGGGCCCTGGCGGATTTGAACCACCGATCACCCGGTGTCCCACGGTCGGACTGGTCGTCGCGGCCGGTATGAGCCGGGGGCTGTAAACCAGACTGAGCTAAGGGCCCTCGTACCGCCGTATCGGGCGCGTCGTCTTTAGGGTGTCGGGACTCGCCCCGTCGGGGCGGCGAGGGGCACGGACGGAAGCGAGTGGAGAAACGCGATGTGTTTCTGGGTAGACGTAATTCCGAGGGGGAATGGACGCCGTGTGCAGAACGTGTACGCGTTCTGCATGCGAACGAGGCACTCTGTGTCTCGTGAAGCGACGGCCGAAGTGAGGAGCGCTGTTTTCAGAAACGCTACGCGTTTCTGAACTCGCGTCAGACGCCGCGCGTCTGACTGAGCGCACTTTTGCTTCGCAAAAGTACGCCGCCACCAGGGCTCGAACCTGGGACAACCTGGGTAACAACCAGGTGCTCTACCAACTGAGCTATGGCGGCTTGCTCGCACTCAACCGTAGCGGTGTCGTTCAAATATGGCTTTCGTTTTCCCCCGGGCGCGGCCACCGACGGGTTTTGAAACGAGGCGGGCGTAACGCGGTCATGACCGAGACGGACGCCGTGTTGCGGGCGGTTCGGGAGCGCGTGGACCCGACGGCCACGGAGCGCGAGCGACTGCGGACGGTGGCCGATCGACTCGTCGAGCGCGCAGAGGCGGCGATCGACGAGCGCGACCTCGACGCGGACGTCGTCCGCGTGGGGAGTACGGCCCGCGGAACGTGGGTGCGCGGCGATCGGGACATCGACGTCTTCGTGCGCTTCCCGCCGTCGCTGGAGCGCGACGAGCTGGAGGAACACGGCCTCGCCGTCGGGAACGCGGTCCTCCCGAACGGCCACGAGGAGTACGCCGAACACCCGTACGTGAAGGGGGAGTTCGAGGGGTACGACGTCGATCTCGTTCCGTGCTACGCCGTCGAATCGGCCCGCGAGATCCGCTCGGCCGTAGATCGGACGCCGTTCCACACGGACTATCTCGCGGCGCGCCTCGACGACGACCTCGCGGCAGACGTTCGGCTCTGCAAGCAGTTCCTGAAGGGGATCGGCGCGTACGGCTCGGATCTGAAGACCGAGGGGTTCTCGGGCTACCTCACGGAGCTCCTCGTGCTCGAATACGGGGGCTTCCGAGCGCTCTTGGAGGCGGCCGCGGAGTGGCACCCGCCGGTGGAACTCGATCCGGAGAGTCACGGGGAGGCGAGCTTCGACGACCCGCTGGTCGTCGTCGACCCGACGGACCCCGAACGGAACGTCGCGGCCGTCGTCTCGGCGGCGAACGTCGCGCGCCTCCAGCATTACGCCCGGCGGTTCCGCGACGACCCACGTGAGAGCTACTTCTTCACGTCGGCGCGCGACCCGATGGACGCCGCGGCGGTGCGGGCGGCGCTCGCCGACCGCGGGACGCGCGCGCTCGCGGTTCGGTTCGACGACGAGCGGCTCGCGGGGCTCGTCGAGGACCAGCGCTATCCGCAGCTCCGTCGCTCGCTCGACGGCCTCGTCCGCGGCCTGGAGGAACGCGGCTTCGAGGTGGTGCGCGCGGCGACGTGGGCGGACGAGACGGCGGTCCTCTTCTGCGAGCTCGCGGTCGCGGAGCTCCCGGCGATCGAACGACACCGCGGGCCGCCGGTGCACGTCGGCGAGCACGCCGCGGGGTTCTACGAGAAGTACGCGGACGACGACGCGGTGTACGGGCCGTACATCGACGGCGATCGCTACGTCGTCGAGCGCGAGCGGTCGGTGAGGAGCGCGGCGGCGTTCGCCGAATCGGAGTTGGAGTCGGTCGCGCTCGGCCACGCGGTCGAACGTCTCGTCGCGGCGGGCGACTACGTCGTCCTCGCGGACGCCGACGTCGCGGTGCTCGCGGAGGAGTTCGGGACGGAGCTCGCGGCCTACTTCGACCCGAGGCCGTGAGCGTCTCGGACGTCGTCGAGGACGGCCGCGGCCTCCTCAGAGGGGTCGGTGTCCGGGCCCTCCGGGACGAGGCCGTCGAAGACCTCGTGGACCATCCCGACGCCCTCGGAAAGCGTGTCGAGGCTGTAGCCCCCCTCTAAGACGAACGAGAGCGCGGCGTCGCAGCGGTCGGCGAGGTCGCGCACGCGGGTCGTGAGAGCGCCGTAGCCGTCCGTCGAGACGTGCATCCGAGAGATGGGATCGTGGCGGTGGGCGTCGAACCCCGCGCTCACGAGGAAGAGGTCGGGATCGAAGGACTCGATGGCGGGCGCGAACGCCTCGTCGAAGATGAGACAGTAGTCGGCGTCGTCGGCGCCGGCGGGAAGCGGGACGTTCATCGTCGTCCCCTCGCCGTCACCCGTGCCGGTCTCCTCGATGTCGCCCGTCCCGGGGTAGAGGCCGTCCTCGTGGATCGATCCGTAGAAGACGTCGCCGCGGTCGTAGAAGATGTCCTGCGTCCCGTTACCGTGGTGGACGTCCCAGTCGAAGACGACGACGCGCTCGACGTCGCGCGCGTCGAGGGCGTGCTGGCTGGCGACGGCGGCGTTGTTCAGGAAGCAGAACCCCATCGCGTCGTCCGCGACGGCGTGGTGTCCGGGGGGTCGACCGAGCGAGAACGGCGTCGTCCGGCCATCGTCGCCGTCGAGCGCGGCGTCGACGGCCCACATCGACAGGCCGGCCGAAGCGAGCGCGGCGCGCCACGTCGCCTCGACGGCGACGGTATCGGGGTCCCAGCTCCCGCCGCCGTCGTCGCAGAACTCGCGGATCTCGTCCACGTAGTCGGCGTCGTGAACGGTACGGGCGTCGTCTTCGTCGGCGGGGTCGGCCGTGACGTACTCGATGCCGTGGCGTTTCTGGAGCGCGCGCCTGATCGCGCGGATCCGGTCGGGGTTCTCCGGATGTCGGTCGCCCGGGTCGTGCTCCGCGCAGACGTCGCTGACGCCGAATCTCATCCGACGAGCTCGAAGTACGTCTCGACGTCCTCAGCTTGCACGGTGCGACGACCGGCGTGGCGGGCGAGCGTCGCCGCGCCCTCGGCGGCGTCGTCCGCGAACGCCTCCAGGTGTGCGGCGAGCGCGACGCGGGCGTCGGCCGCCACTCGATACTCGTCCGGGATGTCGAGGCGAGCGATCCGATCGACCGGCGCGACCGGCAGCGTCAGATCGTCGCGTTCGGGCGCTTCGGCCGCAAAGCCGAAGTCCTCGACCATCAGGGTCTTGCGGCCCGCGTCGGTCGCGTGTTCCGCGGCCTCCCGGGCGAGGGCCGCACCGCGACGCTGGATGCGGCGGGCGAGTTCCTCCGCGGCGTCCGCGCTCACGCGGAGGTCGCCGGCTTCGCGCCGGATGACCGTGTCCACCGGCGCGAACGGGAGCTCGACACTCATACCCTGAAACGTGCGTGTACGACCCTTAACGTTTTCCGTCCCCGATCGACGTGGAATCGCCGACGGGCGGTCATCGCCACGGCCGCGTGAGTGACCGGCCACGTCCCCGCGATCACACGGCGGACGACCCGGAGCGACCGGGGCCGAAGACGCCCCGAATCGAGACGTCGAGGTGGAGAGGGGCGTGACGGAACGGGGAAGAACTAGCGGACTTCCTCCGCGTCGAGGCGCTCGTCGCGCACCGGCCCGCGGACCGTCACCGTCTCCCCCAGCGTGACGTCCGCGTCCGTCTCGACGCTCATCGTCTCCGTCCCGTCGTCGAGGATGACGGGATCGCGCGCCTGCACGACCGTCCCCGTGAACTCGACGTCCTCGCCAGCGTCGTCGGCGCCATCGCCGTCGCCCGCGTCGCGTTCGTCGGTCTCGGGCGCGGTTCCGTCCGCGTACGCACCGAGTCCGGTCGTCTCCTCCGACGACGACTCGTCGTCCCCGACGGCCGTCGTCGCGCCGTCCGCGAGTTCGACGACGCTCGCGCGCCATCCCGCGGAGGCCTCGATGTCGTCCTGCCAGCCGTCCTGAATCTCGACGTCGGTGAAGAGCACCTCGTCGCCCGGTCCGACGTCGCGATCCGCCTTCTCTCCCCAGAGCGCGACCCGGATGTCGTCCGTGTCGTCCTGTAACCGGACGTTTCTGACTTGGCCCTCGCTCCCGTCGTCGCGCTCGAACGTCCGCTTCTCGTCCACGGATCGGATCACGCCGGCGATGTCCGCGACGTCGTCGATTTCGAGGTCGTCGATCGGCGTGGACTCGGGAACGAACTCGACGTCCGCGTCGACGGCCTCGACGGCGCCCCGGTCTCCGACGTGGAGTTCGATCGCGCCGTCGCGCTCCCGGACGTAGCCGTCCGCGATCTCCACGACGTCGCCCGGTCCGAACTCGTCGGCGGCCGCCGTCCGGTCGTCCCAGAGAGTCACCGTCACGCGGCCCGTCTCGTCGCCGACCGAGAGGTTGGAAACGCGCCCCTCGCTCCCGTCGTCGCGCTCGAACGTTCGCACGGCGTCCGTGTCGAGCACCTCGCCGACGAGCGTGACGTCCGAGAGTCCGACCGAGAGGTCGTCGACTCGGTAGGTGTCGCTGACCTGGACGTCGATGTCGACGTCGGGGTCCGGTTCGACGCGATCGGCGCTCACTTCGACGCCGTTGTAGCCGTCCGTCGGCCGCCCGGCGACCCGGATGACGTCGCCGGCTTGGAGTTCCGTCGCGGCGTTCGCGGCCTGCTCGTCCCACAGCGAGACGCGGACCGTCCCGCTCTCGTCCGCGACGTCGACGTTCAGCACGCGCCCGTCCTCCGCGTCCTCGTCGTCGCGCTCGAACGTCCGGAGTTCGCCGACGGAGACGACCTTGCCGACGAACTTCGCCTCGTCCATCTCCGGGGTGACGTCGGCGATCCCGTTCACCTCCCCGTCCTGTAGCTCGTGCGCGAGGAGCATGGCGGCCGTCTCGTCGTCCGCCAGCCCACCCATCTGCTCGACCTTCTCCGCGACGGCCTCGCGGAACTCGTCGAGGGAGACCTCGTCGGTCTCCAGGTCGGCGTACGTATCCTCTATCGCACCCATGATAATCGTAGTTCAGCCCAAGGTGGGCCCGCGCATAAGCGTTGTCCTTGCCCGTTTCCGGCCCGCTGTCGGTCGCTCATCGGTCGTACGTCAGTTCTCCATTCGCCTTGAACTCGCGGTCGCGCGGCGGCGCGTGCGGGACGCGATCCACACCCACGACGGGGGTCGAATCGTAACCACTTTACGTACCCTGCGGCTACGAGAGAGTGAGTCCGGGTAGGGTAGTGGACTATCCTCTTGGCTTGCGGAGCCAGGGACCGGAGTTCAAATCTCCGTCCGGACGTTCCTTCACGGTACTTCGCGACGAGGCTCCGCCTCACCGATCCGGCCAGTCACGTCCGGACGGTCGTCGAACCGTAGACGACGGGCGACAGCGAGGGATCCGGTCGTCGTGACACGCCGCTTCGTCGAGTCGGTCACGGCGGCGCGCGGTCACCCCTCCCCCCACCCTCACGCCCCCGCGTGCGCCACGTCTTTCTCCGCGCGACGCGAAACGTCGAGTATGCACGAGGGAGTGCGCGCCGGCATCGCGGCGTTCGACGCCGGGGAGTACGCCGCGGCACGCGACGTTTGGCGCGACGCGAACGAGCCGGGCGAGCAGTTGGCCGACGCCGCGTCCGTGATCGTCCGCGGTCGCGCCGGATCGTTCGACCGGGTCGCGGCGGACGCCCGAGCGGCGAGCGAGACGCTGTCGGAGTTCGACGTGAAACGGGGGGTGGGCGTCGCGGCGCTCCGAGACTACCTCGATACGGTCGCGGCCGATCCCGAGGTGATAGCGCGGCGTCGTCCGCCCGCGATCGCGCTCGACGGGGGGCCGGTCGCGCTCGACGACCTCGACGTCGACGGCGTGTTGACGCTCGCGCCGGCGGTCGCGGCCGCGGCCGGGGGCGACCGGGCGCGCGTCGAGCAGGCGGTCGAATACGCGCGATCCGACCTCGACGGGGAGGCGAACGCGTTCGTGGCGCTCTGTTACGACGTCGTGACCGACCCCGAGGCCCGCCCGGTCGCGTACCAGCGGCTCGTCGAGCGCGTGGAGCGACGCGAAGCGCGCGAGGCGGACGTCGAAGGGCTGTTCGGGTAGCGATTCGGGATCGGGCTACGCGACCGCGACGTACGCGGCGACGGCGAGACAGAGCGCGCCGAGCGCGCGGACGACCCACGTCGCGCGGGTCGACGCCGGGCCGTCGTCGCCGTACTGGCCCGTCCGGTCGGGCGTCGTCGCGCCGAACGCGCTGAGTCGACGGACGACGTCCGGCCGAGCGAGGCAGAGCGCGCCGAGACCCGCACCGAGGCCGACGGCGAGCGCGGTGCGCGGCTCCATCACTCGCGGAGGCGCGCGATGCGCTTCTCGACCGGCGGGTGGGTGGCGACGAGCTTCGTCACCAGCGAACGATCGTCGTCGTCGAAGATGCAGAGCGCGCCGACCTGCTCGTTCACGCCGCTGGACTGGCCGCCGCGAGAGCGCTGACCGCGGCCGCGCCGACCGCGCTGGCGGGTGGCGGACCCGCTCGCGCTCGGGGCCTCGTTACCGCGCTGAATCTTTTCCAGCGCGCGGGCGAGGGGTTCGCCGCTGCCGATGTACCGTTTGGCGTCGGCGTCCGCGACGTACTCGCGGTAGCGGCTGATGGCGAGGACGAAGAGCATCACGACGAACTGGACGGCGGTCCCGACGAGCATCGAGAGGAAGAAGTCCGCGATGTCGTTGTCGCCGCTGAGGAGGACGAGCCACTGCGCGGCGATCCCGACGATCGAAGCGATCCCCTGTCCGATCACCATCGTGACGACGTCGCGGTTCTTCACGTGCGCGAGCTCGTGCGCGAGCACGCCTTCGAGTTCGTCGTCGTTCAGGGTTCGTGCGAGTTCGTTCGAGACGACGACGGTCGCCGCGCCCTTGCGGCCGACCGCGAAGGCGTTCGGGACGCCCATGTCCGCGACCATCAGGCGCGGCTTCTCGATGCCCATGTCGTCGGCGAGGGCCTCGACGCGGCGGTGGACGTCGCCCCACCTGCCGTCTTCGGGCATCTCCTCGGCACCGACCGATCGCAACGCCGACCACTTGCCGATCTTGTACTGGACGCCGACGAGCGCGACGCTCCCGAGGAGCACGAGGACGAGCGGGACGCCCATGGCGTACGCGACCGCGGCGACGACGGCGTAGAACGCGAAGAGGATCGCGCCCACGACCGCCATCCGGAGCTTGAGTCCGGGGTGTCTCATGGGCACCGCTACGGGTTTATACCGGATAAGTTGGGTGGTCGCGCGCCGGTCTCAGACGTTCTCCTTCGGCTCGCCGCCCATCGTGTACTCGGCGGAGTTGTCCCGCGGAGCGTAGCCGAGGACCTCCTTCGCGCGCTCCAAGGAGTAGTACTTGCGGTCGTTGTCGCTGATCCCGTAGACGATCTCGTAGCCGTAATCGGCCTCGATGCAGCGCTCGAAGAGGTGCGCGCAGTCCCGATAGGAGAGCCACATCGCCTGCCCGCGCTCGTAGTCGATCGGGGGATGGCCCTTCGTGAGGTTGCCGATGCGGACGCAGGCGACCGAGAGGTCGTGCTCGTCGTGGTAATACCGCCCGAGCGTCTCGCCGGCGGCCTTGGAGACGCCGTAGAGGTTCGAGGGCCGGGGGAGTTCGCTCCCGTCGAGGAGGTAGTCGTCGTCCCTGCGGTAGATGTCGGGCTTGCGCTCGGTCTCGTAGTGGCCGACGGCGTGGTTCGAGGAGGCGAAGACGACGCGCTCGACGCCCGTGTCGACGGCGGCCTCGTAGACCGTCTGCGTGCCGTCGATGTTGTTCGTGAGGATGGATTTCCACGGCGCTTCGGGGCGCGGGTCGCCGGCGAGGTGGAGGACGGTGTCGACGTCGGCCATCGCGTCGCGGACGGCCTCGTCGTCCGTCACGTCGGCGACGACGAACTCGTGGTCGGACTCCTCGGCGGGCGGGTCACGGTCGAACAACCGCCACTCGTACGCGTCGCCGATACCCTCCAGTACCGCTCGCCCGACGCGTCCCCGCGCGCCCGTGAGGAGGACCAGTTCGTCCATTCGACTCGAAGTGGGACGGCGACGATAAAGTAAGGCGCGGTTCGCTCAGGCGTCCGCGACGGTGGCGTGCGGGGCGTCGTCGCCGCCGTCGGCGGGCCCGACGTCGCTCTCGGTACCGGCGTCGTCGGCCGCGTCGCGGAGCTGTCGGTAACACGCGCCGAGGAGCGCCTGGATGAAGACCGCCCAGACGGCGCCGACGAGGCCCGTGAGCACCCATCCCGCGACGGTCGTCGACGGGAGGATGACGCCGAGAATGCCGGCGACGAGAATGTAGACGACGCCCGGAACGAGGAAGGTCGCGAGGAGGCGCCACCGGTTGCCGGACGCGAGGTCCCACGAGGACTGCATCGCGGTGAAGGCCGTCTCGTCCTCGACGGCGACGTAGACGAGCGTGAAGGCGAGACCGAGCGCGAGGTAGATCCCCGGAACCACGAGCAGGACGAACCCGATGGTCACGAGGATCCCGACCACGATGGAGGCGACGAACCACCAGACGAGGGCGGGACCGACGTTCTGAGTGAAGAACTCCCCGGGGACGTGGTCTGTGACGTCGCTCACCATCGAGCGGATGGCGACGATGCCGATGTAGGCGAAGAGGACGTAGGCGACGAGGCTGAGGACGCCGCTCGCGAGCGCGCCAACGGGGAGGACGATCGGCGCGATCTCGCCGGGCGGGGCGACCGACTGGATGGCCGCGTTCATGTTCGTGGTGAACAGCGTGACGAGCAACTGGAGGACGAAGAACGCGCACGCGAGCGTCAGCCCGGCACGGGTCGTGGTGCGGCTGACGGCGGTTTCGAGCGCGTCGCCGACGTTCAGGGACATCGTTCGCTCGGTTCGGTCCCGGGCGTGTTAGAGTTTCGGTCGGTGTGGGAGAGAGAGGGACGGCGTGGAGGGGCGTCTGGGCGGGACGAACGGGAAGGCCCATACCGGCGCGCGTCGGGCGTGACGATATGGTCAGCAGTGCCGAGGAGGCGGCGTTCGAGGTCGGTATCAAGTTCGGAACGCTCTACCACCAGTTCGCGGGGACGCCGATCAGCCCCGCGAGCGCGCCCAGTCTGGAGACGGCGATGGAGGAGGCGATCGAGAACCAGCCGTACTGCACCGACGTGACGGTCGACGTGCTGACGGCGGCGCTGGAAGCCGAGTTGGCGGGCGGGCCGGCGGCGTACACGGAGCTGACGGGCCGCTTCATGGAGGTCGACGTCGTCGTCGACTACGAGGGGACGCGGGCGGTCGCGCGGATGGAGATGGACGACGGCTACCCGCTGATGGAGCTCGTCGAAGTGGAGACGTAGGCGGGCCCGGGCGGGTGTGCGGGCCGGCCAGGTGAGCGAACGACGAGCGGACGCGAGCGGTGAGCGCGGCGAGAGCGTCGGTCCGGGCCGACGGAGCGCGGAAGCACGCGGGGGGTGTGAGCGGGGTCACGGGCGCGTCGTCAGCGGAATCGGGGTGGAGTTTTAAACTACGGGGGTGCGTAGCACGGTTCATGAGCCAATCGGGGTTGGACGACGAGGAACTGTTCGGCGAGGCGGCGACCGAGATCCGCGCGGACGTCGAGGACCACCTCGCGGGGGCGCGCGAGGCGCTCCCGAGCGCGTCGGCGGTGTGGGACGTCGAGGCGGACAACACGCTCGGCGTGCTGAACGGTCTGCGAACCGCGCTCGCGGTCGAGGAGGTGGAGGCCCACCTCCGGGACGCGAAGAAGTGGTACACCATCGGCGAGCGCGCCGACGCCTTCGAGGACGCCGACGACCTCGCGGACGAGATCGGGCGCATCGAGGACGTCCTCGACGACCTGGAGGAGGTGAGCGACGCGGTCGCCGATCTCGCCTCCGCGATCCCCGAGCTCCGCGGCGAGCTGGAGGAGCTACACGCGGCGGCCGACGAGGCGGCCGACGGAACCGCGGACGGCGAGTAGACCGACCACGACGGTCGGACCGCGCGAGCCGCGCGGTCGAGTGGCGACGCTCGGCGACCGAGGTCGGGGCGCGTCAGCGGTGCGGGACCGGATCGGCGTCGCGCGCCGTGACCGCGTCCGCGAGGTCGCAGAGCGCGTCGACCGCGCGCGAGAGGAGTTCGGCGCCGCGCGCCTCGGTGTCGACGCCGGGATCGCCGACGACGCCGTTCTCGCTGAACGCGGCGGAGTCGTGCGCGAGGTTGGTGGCCGAGACCCACTCGCCCCAGCGGTCGCTCGCGCCCTCGCGTGCGGCGTCGATCCGGTCCTCGCGGACGGACTCGGGGCGCGCGTGTCTGAGGAACGCGGTTTCGAGGGGGCCGGCGTGGCCCATGTCGGTGGCGTGCTCGCCGACGGCGTCGAACCACGTGAAGGGAACGGCGTAGGCGTCGTCGTGGCGACTGATCGCCGCGCACACCTCGCCGAGGGCGGGGACGTTGCCGCCGTGGCCGTTGACGACGACGACGTCGGTCCAGCCGTGGTGGGCGAGCGACGCGACGGTGTCGCGGACGTACGCGCGGAACGTGTCCGGCGAGACCCAAAGCGTTCCGGTGAACTGCCGGTGCTCCTCGGAGACGCCGACGGAGACGGTGGGCGCGACGACCGCGGTACCGGCGTAGGCGTCGGCCGTCCGTTCGGCGACGGTCTCGGCCGAGAACGAGTCGGTCCCGAGGGGCGCGTGCGGGCCGTGTTGTTCGGTGCTGCCGACCGGGAGGAAGACGACGTCGACGGCGGCCGCGTCGGCGTCGGTCCACGTGGCGTCAGCGAGGCGCATACGTCGACGTGCGCTCGTCGAGGACTTGTAGCCCGTGGATCGCTGAACGCCAGCGACGCGGGGAGCGTCGCGGGCCGGCGATCCCCGCCGCCAGTGGTATCGGTATTCAGATAGGTTAGGTGGCCAGTATAACTAAGGCGGGTTGCGTCCTACCCGAGTAGTGAGTATGCCGGATTGTCAGAACTGTGGGTCCTTCGTGACCGACGCGTACGCGCGGGTGTTCACACCGGACGGCCACACCGCCCCCCGCGTCTGTCCGAACTGCGAAGACAAGATCCGAGACGGTGCAGAGGTCCGCGAAGCGCGCTCCACTCGTCGCACCTGAGCCGTCGGTTTCGTCCGTTTCCGTCGCGGAAAGTCACGCCGCTTATACCCTCGTAGGTCCTGTAGATGTGTAATGAGTCAGTCGGAGCCACAGGTCACGCGCCTGTTCGGCGGTCCCGGCAGTGGGAAGACGACCGCGCTCCTCGACCGCGTCGAGGAGATCCTCGAAGACGACGACGTCGAGATACGGGACGTGCTGGTCGTCTCCTACACGCGCGCCGCCGCGGCCGAGGTACGCGAGCGGTTGGCCGAGCGCCTCGACGTGAACCCGCGCTCGCTACGCGGGAACGTCTCCACGATGCACGCGAAGGCCTACGAGCTCCTGAACCTCTCGCGGGGCGACGTCGTCGGCGAGGACGACAAGGAGGCCTTCTGCGAGGACTACGGGATCCCGTACGAGGACGAGTACGCCTCGGGATCGCGGCGCACGGCGCGCTCGACGACGCTCGGGAACAAGGTCATCGCGACGAGCCAGTGGCTCCAGCGGACCGGGCGCGACGTCGCCGAGTGGTACGACGTGCCGTTCAACTGGGACGACGAGGAGGTCCGACTCCCCCCGGAGATCGACGACAACGCGCAGGTCGGCAACAAGTACACGCCGACGTGGCCGTCCAGCGACGAGCGCTACGACATCCCCGAGTGCATCCGGGCGTGGCGCGCCTACAAGGGCGAACACGAGCTCGTCGGCTTCGCGGACATGCTCGAACGCGTCGAGCAGCGCTCGCTCGTCCCGAACGTCGATCACCTCGTCATCGACGAGTTCCAGGACATCACGAGCCTCCAGTACAAGGTCTACCAGGAGTGGAAGCCCCACATGGACACCGTCCTCATCGCGGGTGACGACGACCAGGTCGTCTACGCGTGGCAGGGCGCGGATCCGGACCTCCTGCTCGACACCGAGGTGACGGAGAACGTCGTCCTCCCGAACTCCTATCGGCTCCCCTCCGAGGTGCTGAAGATCGTCCAGCAGGAGGTCGGTCACATCACGAACCGCCAGGAGAAGGACCTGAATCCGCGCAAGGAGGGCGGGCGGGTCGAGGCCGTCGACTCGCCGTCGATGCTCGATCTCGTACGGAACGTCCGGCGGACGATCGAGACGACGGACGAGACGGTGATGATCCTCTTCCGCGCGCGCTACCAGCTCTTCGACTTCGTGGACGAGTTCATCACCGAGGGCATCCCGTTCAAGGCGCTGACCGACCAGCGCCTCTGGACGGACCGGCTCCAGCAGTACGTCGAGGCCGTCGAGGCGATCGACGCGGGCGAGCCCGTCACCGGCCTGCAGGCCCGCCGGCTGATGGACATGCTCCAGGACTCGGCGTTCGGGACGAACGACCGCAGCGACTTCCGCGACGAGATCGACGCGCGCCGCGAGGAGGCCAGCGAGGGCGACGAGGCCGACGCCCCGCTCGACGAGCTCGAGTTCAGCCCCGAGTTCATCCGGAACTGGGTGCCGTTCGTCCCCGCGCCCGCCGCGGCCGCCGACATGCTCCGGAAGGTGACGCGCTACCAGCGCCGCTCCATCGACGCCTACTTCCAGGGCGACTACCGCGGGATGAACTCGGATCGCGTCCGCGTCGGCACCATCCACTCAGCGAAGGGCCGCGAGGCCGACCACGTCTTCCTCGCCACCGACCTCACGGAGAAGGTCGTCGAGCAGATGGCCGCCACGGCCGACCCCGACGACCTCCCCGAGGGCGTTGAGGAGTTCACCCGGCAGAGCGACCCCGTCCCCGTCCTGACGGACAACGAGCGCCGCGTCTTCTACGTCGGGATGTCGCGGGCCCGCGAGCGGCTCGTCCTCATGCAGAACCTCGTGACGGGCGCGCCGACGCTCCCGCTCGACGTCCTGCTCTACGGGAAGCCGACGGGCGAGACCCTCGAAGAGGCGCTGTCGAACGCGGCGGCGCCCATCTCGATGAACTAGGCGTGACGGCGACGGACGGGCGGGCCGCGACGGCGCTCGCCGACGCGATCGAGGCGCGCGATGCGGCCGCGTTCGTCCACGTCGGCGATCGGAGCGACGCGACGATGCGCTATCTCGCCGGCCCCGCCCTCCCGGATCGGCCGAGCGCGTTCCTCCTGAGCGCGGCCGGCGAGCGGCTGCTCTGTCCGCCGCCGGGTGCAGCGAGCGCGGCGAGGGAGGTCTTCGACGGGACGGTGGTGGGCGCGGGATCGCTCGACGGGCACGCCGCGGGGGAGCGCGCGGCGGCCGTGCTCGCAGAGCGCGAGGCGACGGGAACGGTGTTGTCGACGGCGACGATCCCGCACGCGGCCGCGCTCTACCTCGACCGCGCCGGCTACGGGGTGGCCTCGACGGACGCGCTCGACGCCGCGCGCGCGACGAAGACCGAAGCGGAGATCGAGCGCATCCGAGCCGTCCAGACGGCCGCGGCGGCGGGCGTCGAACGCGCCGAGGCCGTGCTCGCGGACGCGGAGCGGCGAGAAGAAATCGGAGGCGACGCCGACGCTGACGCCGCGGCGCTCATCCACGGGGGCGACGCGCTGACGACGGCGAGCCTCCGCCGCGAGGTGAACGCGGCGCTGGCGCGCGCGGGCGTCGATCCCGCGGGGAACACCGTCGTCGCCGCGGGGGCGGCGTGGCGCGACCCCGCGCGCGGCGGCGACGATCCGATACGGGCGGACGACCCCGTCCTCGTCGAGCTCGCGCCGCGCGACGCCGCCGGCTATCACGGTCGGCTCGCCCGGACGTTCGTCGTCGACACCGACGGCGGCTGGGACCGCCGCGCGCACCTCGCGGTGACGCGGGCGCGCGAGGCCGGCCTCGCCGAGCTCGAAGCCGGGACGCCGGCGAGTCGCGTGCACGAGGAGACGGCGGCGGAGATCGTCGCGTACGGCTTCGACGGCGTCGGCGACGGGCGAACGGGCGGCACACGGGCGCTCGGCCACGGCGTCGGTCTCGCCCGTCGGGAAGCGCCGTGGCTGACGGGAACGAGCGAGCTCGAGCCCGGGCACGTCGTCGCCCTCGCGCCGACGGTGTTCGACGCGGGTGAGGGCGGTGGGGTGCGGATCGCCGACCTCGCGGTCATCACCGAGGAAGGGTACGAGCTACTCGGGGAGTACGGGACGTCGCTGTCGCCGACGGTCGACTGATCAATCCGCGTCCTCGTCGGGGTCGCGCGCGACGGCACCGACGGCGCGCTCGACCGCCGCCACGGCGACGTCGTCCGGCGTCAGCACGTAGCGCTCGACGCCGAGGACGAGCGCCGCGAGGCCGAGGAAGAGGAGGGCGAGCGGCTTCCCCGCGAGCGCGTACCGCGCGCCGAGCGTGATGAGCGGCGCGCAGAAGGCGAGGGTGACGACGACGGAGAGCTGCGAGAGGATCCCCATGGGCGCGTGAGGGGGTCGCGGCCCGTAGGCGTTGCGCCGGGAGCGACAACACTTTCGTGATACGTCCCGAAACTGATCGCATGTTCACCGGGATCGTCGAGACGACCGGCCGTGTCGTCGACGTCACACGAGACGAGGGGGGACGCCGCCTCCGGATCGAGACGGACGGGATCGACGGGTTCAGCCACGGGCAGAGCGTCGCCGTCGACGGCGTCTGTCTCACCGTCGAAGACCACGGCGAGACGGACGCCGGCGCGTGGTTCGAGGCGTTCCTCGCCGCCGAGACCGTCGCGCGGACGAGCCTCGACGAGCGCGCCGTCGGTGACGGCGTCGACCTCGAACGCGCGCTCCCGGCCGACGGGCGCTTCGACGGCCACGTCGTGCAGGGCCACGTCGACACCACCACGACGGTACGGGCGATCGAGCGGGTGGGGGAGGACTACCGCTACACGTTCGCCCTCCCCGCGGGGTACGAGCGCTACGTCGCGGAGAAGGGATCGATCGCGCTCGACGGCGTGAGCCTCACGGTGGCGAGCGTGGACGACGATGCGGGGACGTTCGACGTCGCGGTCATCCCGACGACGCGCGCGGAGACCACGCTCGACGAGCGCGAGCCCGGCGACGCGCTCAACGTCGAGCTCGACGTCGTCGCCAAGTACGTCGAGCGACTGGAGACGTACTAGAAGCGCCGGCGACGATCGGACGACGACGGGGCGCGCGCTCATCGACGTCTCCGCCTCCTCGCGGCGACGCGCTACGTCTCGTCGCCGACGTACTCGACCGCGGGCGTCAGGTCCTCGAAGGGGTCCTCGGACGCCTTCCCGGCGTCGAGGTCGGTGTAGACGTCGCGGTAGCGCGAGAGCTTTCGGTAGAGGACGAGGAGGAAGACGCCGTCGTAGACGAGAACGAACCCGATGAACGCGAGGAGGTTCCAGTTCGGGAAGAACTGGGGGGCGTAGGTCACCACGGTGTTGTACGCCGCGTGGATCGTCGCGGCGATGAGCAGGCCCTTGACGACGATCGGGCCGCGGTTCTCCGAGTTGAACTTGGCGAGACCGAGGTAGTAACCGGCGAACGCCGAGTAGATGACGTGGCCCGGGCCGGCGAACGTGCGGAGCGTCGCGGTCTGGAGCGCCTGCCCGAGCGCGGTCTGGAGCGTCGCGCTGTTCGCGGCGGTGAGGAACTGATTCGTGATGTAGATCGTGTTCTCGATCGTAGCGAAGCCGAGACCGGCGGCCGCGCCGTACACCGCACCGTCGATCACGGCGTCGAATCGCTCGGATCGGTACGCGTAGAGTCTGACGGCGAGCCACTTCACCGTCTCCTCGACGGGACCGACGACGACGAAGAAGAAGAGGACCATGGCGATCGGGGCGATGAAGTCCTTGAGAACGGTGTTGAGGACGGAAGCGAAGCCGGCGAAGAGGAAGCCGAGGACGAACGTCCCGACGAGCATCGACAGCGGTTCGCGCATCGTGACGTCCATGCGCCAGACGGAGAAGACGAGGATCGCCGCCGGAACGATCGAGAGCAGGACGTAGACGCCGAGGAGCGGGTTCTGGAACGCCGCGACGCCGACGATCAGGAACTGCGCGGCGAGGATGACCACGGCGAGCGCGATGACCGACCACCGACCGCCGACGGTGAGCAGTCCGTGGAGGCGGGCGGCGAGGTGATCGATCGCGGTGCGTTCCTCCCACGACGCCACGTCGTAGAGGTCGCGTCCGTCCGCGGCGCGCTGGATCGGATCGCGTTTCTGCGGCATGCCCCGCGGTACAGGTGGCTCGCTCTAAGTTCTTCGGGCGAGAGCGACGTTTTTTCAGCCAGTCACGCGTAGTCGCCGGCATGCTCTTCGATCAGCCGACCCGGCGCGCGCTCCGCGAGGCCGGCGTCTCGGCCGACACCCTCCGCGACGTCGAGGAGACGGTCGCGCGCGAGGCGCGCGAGACGGCCGCCGAGATCTCGGCGTTCTTCGCGGACCACGAGACGGTCTACTCCGACATGGAGCAGACGCATTCGAACGACCCGTATCCCGAACACGACGTCGACTACTGCGACCTCTTCACGCACAGCCAGGACGTCCGCGGGTTCCTCCGGTTCGACACGTGGGGCGTCTACGTCGAGGGGGCGCGAGCGCTCGACGACGGGACGGTCGAACTCGAACTCGGGCCGACGGTCCACGACCGGGTCCGGTTCGCACCGACGCGGGACGCGCTCGAGTGATGCGCGTTCGCATCCGCGGGATCTACGCGACGGCGCTCACCGCGGTGTGTCTCGACGCCGGGCACACCGTCGTCCAAGCGTCGGAGCCGATCCGCGAGCGCTTCGACGCGGCGTTCCCGGACGACCCCGCCGACGTCACCGTGGAGACCACCGCGGACCGACAGGGCGTCGGGCTCTCGGGGAGCCCCGACGCCGTCGCGTCGCTGCGCGAGCGCTGCGTCGGCGTCGGGGAGGACGCGCTCGACTGGGACGAGTCCGTGCCGGCCGGCGCGGTGTTCGACGCGCGCGTCTCCGGGACGACCGGCGGGGGCGCGGTGCTCGACCTCGGCGGGGAGCGGGAGGCCTACCTCCCGTTCGACGCCGCGGACGGCTACGTCGAGACAGGCGATACGCTCCGGGTGCAGATCCGGGAACCAGCGCCGCCGTGGCTCGACGGCCGCGCGACGGCCACGACGGCACTCCGGACTCCCGGTGTGGGCGCGCTCGCCGCATTGGAGGAGGGGGACGCGCTCGTCGCGGCGACGCCGGACGGCACGGCCGAGCACGAGCTCGTCCAGACGACGGAGATGCTGAACGTCGACGTCCCCGACGCGTGGGCGGTCCGGTGGGGCCGCGCCGCGGACGGAGCGTCGTTCGCGGCGCTCCGCGAGGCGCTCGAAGCCGCGGTCGAGCGCACCGACGACATGGAGCGCGCGATCGACGAGGCGGGGGACGTCGACGCGCCGCGGGCAGTCTATCGCCCGCTGCGGACGGCGTGGGTCTGGTTCGGGCGCGACGCGCGCTTCGCGCTCGACGACCGCCGGAGCGCCGCGACGGCGACGATGCCCGGCCACCACCGGACGAAGGCCGCGACGCCGGCGGCGAGTCGCGCCGTCGACTTCGCGGAGGCGGTCGGCGTCGACGCGGAGGAGTTCCCCTTCGACGCGGTCTCGGCCGCGTTCGGGCCGCGCGAGGGCGACGCGCTCGCCATCGAACACGGGAAGCCGAGCGGCCGCCTCATCACGCTCGGGAGCGGGACGATCACGAACTGCGAACCGTCGACGGGGAAGGTGACGCTCGAACGCGAGATGCATCCGGGCGGCACCTACGACGCCCTCGGGACCGAGCGCGAGGCCGGCGACGTCGCCACGACGCGGATCCAAGAGGGGCGCGAGTGGTACATGACGCGCTACGAGGGTACGGACGGCACGAACAAGGGCACCTACGTGAACGTCTCGACCCCCGTGGAGCTGTTCCCGGACGCGATCCGGTACGTCGACCTGCAGGTGGACGTCGTGAAGTACCCGGACGGGACGGTCGACGTCGTCGACGAGGACGAACTGGAGTCGGACGTCGAGGCGGGCGACGTCCCGCGCGCGCTCGCGGACCGGGCGCTCGACGTCGCGGACTGGCTGGCGGACGGGCTCAGCGAGTAGCGAACGAGGACGGACGGCGGGCGCTGTCGTCGTCTCCCGCGGGCGGTCTACGCCGGTGTCGCGTCGACCGAATCGACCGGGGAGGTACCACCGACGCCGAGGAGTGCGGTCGTTAGGCGTACTGCTCGTCGAGGTACTCGACGATGTCGTCGCTCTCGGGCATCCCCGTCACGTCGGTCGCGGGATCGACGAGGACCGGGACGCCGGTCTGATCGCTGATCGCTTTCACCTCGTCGCGCTGACCGTGCGAGCGCGGGACCTCGTGTTCCACGTAGTCGAGGCCGAGCTCGTCGAGCTTCGAGATGACTTTCGCGCAGTACGGACAGCCGGGGAGGATGTACAGTTCGAGGTCGCTCACGTCGTCGCGTACGCGTTCGAGGGGGAAGAGGGATGTGGAGGCGGCGGTTCGGGTCAGGCTTCCGTTTCGGCGTCCTCGCCGCGCTCCTTGAGGAGGTCGCGGAAGGCGTCCGGGTCGTCCATCCGTTCGAGTTCCGCGCGCTCGATGATGGCGGTACCGCCGATGGACGTCTGGGTGGCCTCGTCGACGAAGTACACCGCCCGCGTGCGGGTGATGCGGCCGACGCTGGCCATGATGCGCGCGCGCTTGACCGCGGCGTCAGTGAGCGAGGAGTGACCGGTGAGGAGTCCCTCTGGGCGGTTCGTGTCTTCGCCGACGGCGTTGAACGGCGCGCGGACCGTGGGGTGGACGTCGAAGCCGGCGCGGGTGAGGACGGCGACGATCGGTTCGTCCTCGGGGTCGGCGTCGGGGTCCTCGGGGGTCGGGTCGGCGTCGCGGACCTCGTCGGCGCCGTTCAGCACGTCGACGGGGCTGGTGAGGTCGTCGCCGAAGACGTCTTCGAGTTTGACCGCGACGTCGATGCTGGCGTTCATCCCGTCCTCGTACTTCGAGACGGTGCGTCGGGAGACGCCGAGTTCGGTGGCGAGACGACCGAGGCTCCACCCTCGTTCCTCGCGCTCGTCGGCGAGGACGTCGCCGTCGATGTTGACGTACAGTCCCCCGGGGGCGGCGTAGACGAGCGGGGGGACGCCCTCGACGAAGAAGTCGAGGGCGGTGTCGGGGCTAATGACGGGGACGCCGTGGCGGAAGTAGACGACACCGCGTTCGAGCTCCTCGTCGCGGGTGCGGAGCCCGACGACCATCGGGGTGCCGTGGAGGTAGTGGCCGAGCCGGCGCATCTCCGCGCCCGTCGGGCCGTCGAGCGCGTCGACGTTCCCGAGGATCTTGAGGAAGAGCAGGTCGTCGCCGCGGCGGGCGGCGACGTCGAAGCTCTTCGGGCGGATGACGCACCGGTCGCTCACCGCGAACCCCGCGTCCTCCAGCATCGCGGTAACGTTCTCGATGAGTGCCGACCGGGACATACGGGTTTCTAAGCCGGTATGCACATATATGTATTGTGCCAGCGGGAGACGAACCCCGAAAGCCGTACGTGGATTCGACGGCTAGGGACGTGCGTGACGACGGTCGGCATCGACGATACGGACTCGCGGACGCGGGGGATGTGCACGACGTACGTCGCCCACCGAATAGCGACGAGTCTCGAAGTCCGGGGCCACGACGTCGCGCGCGTCCTCCTCGTCCGGCTGAACCCCGCCGTCGAGCACAAGACGCGGGGGAACGCGGCGCTCGCGCTCCACACGGACGCTCCCGTCGACGACGCGTTCGCCGTCGCGCGCGACGCGATCGCGGACGCCGCAGAAGTGGGCGACGACCGGACGAACCCCGGACTCGTCGTCGCACCCGGCGATCCGGCCGCCGTTCCGGACGCCGTCACCGATTTCGCACGTAACGCGGTACGCGCCCATCACGCGATCGACGACGCACTGGCACGCTGCGAGGAGGCCGGCTACCGCAGCGAGGGGTGGAAGAACGGTCGGGGGCGGATCGGCGCGCTCGCGGCGGTGGGCGCGTGGCGCGCGTTCGACGGATGGACCTACGAGCGCATCGCGTACCGCGAGCCGTCGCGCTGGGGGCGCGAGCGCGACGTCGAACACGACTCGGTGTTCGCGGCCGCGGACGCCGCCTATCCGACGGTCTGGGACACGGTGGATCGAGCGGCCGGCGAGACGGTCTGCGTCCCGCACACGCCGGGACCGATCCTCTACGGGATCCGCGGCGACGACCCCGCGGCCTGCCGGGACGTCGCGGCCCGGATCGAGGGCGAATCGATCGCGGCCGCGCGGACGTTCGTGACGAACCAGGGGACGGACGCGCATCTCCGCGACGCGGACGCGCTCGACGCGCTCCGCGACGGTCGGGCGTACCGGGTGGACGGGACGGTGACGCGCGCCCCGGAGACGGAGCGCGGCGGCCACGTCTTCTTCGCCGTCGAGGACGAGACGGGCCGAGCACGCTGTGCGGCGTTCGAGCCGACGAAGCGCTTCCGCGATCGCGTGCGCGATCTCCGCGTCGGCGACGAGGTGACGCTCTGCGGTGAGGTGAGCGACGGCACGCTGAAACTGGAGAAGTTCGCCCTCCGGGAGCGCGTGACGACGGCGCGGACGACGCCGACCTGTCCCGACTGCGGGCGCACGATGGAGTCGGCGGGCGCGACGCAGGGCTATCGGTGTCGGGACTGCGGGACGAGCGCACCGGGGAAGGTCGCGGTTCCGATCGAGCGCGACCTCGACCCCGGGTGGTACGAGGTGCCGCCCCGGGCGCGCCGCCACATCGCGCGCCCGCTCGTCCGAGGGTCGTGGGACGCGCCGACGCGTCCGGAACGGTGAAGGGGCGGTGGAAGAACGGCGACGGGCGGCGACGGACGGCGTCGCACGGCCGCCGACTGCGACGGGCGCATAGGAGGGCTGTTGGCCGCGTATGCGCCCGGGTGTGAATCGTTTCGGTTTTAATTTCGAATCAGATGGACGCCTATATATGTCGGGCGCGACTGGATTCGAGTGACCGATGCGATCCGAGACTGCCGCGCCAGCGGCGAATCGGGAGGTGGACGAATGACCCGCGGTTGCGTTGCGGACGCCGCGTCGACCACCGACCTGCGACTCGTGCGAGAGACCGAGACGTGGCCGGAGTTCGATCTCGCGTGCCGCGTCGAGGAGCACGACGGCGACGCCGAGTGTACGGTCTACCCCGCGGACGCCGACGACGACACGCTCGTCACCACGTGGCTCACCGCCGCGGACGACGCGTTCGTCGACGTCGAGACCGTCCGCTGATCGGTCCGTCGCGCGCGTCCTCGTCTTCGGTCTCTCACCCGTTCGCCGCCCGGCGGTCGCCCCGCCAGCGAGCGCCGTCCGCGATCAGTACGTGTCGATCGTCGTCCCGACCGAGCAGACGTACTCGCCCGTCGCGACCTGCGGGAGGCGACGCGAGCGCCAGAAGACGCCGTCGTTGTCCGCCGTGACCTCCGCTTTCACCTGTCCGAAGGAGTCGACGACGCGGAAGAGCTCGTCGCCGCGTGACACCTCGTCGCCGAGGTCGACCCGGTAGTCGACGAGACCGCCCGCGGGCGCCCCGTACCGATCGAAGGCGTGCGCGCGGGTCTGCGGGCCGGGCTGGTGGTCGCCGTCGAGATAGCCGTAGTGACGCAGGACGTTGAAGAGGCCCGTGACGCCGTATTCGATCGACTCCTCGTCCCAGCCGACGCACCCGCCGAGTTCGGGGTCGATCGTCGGGATGCCCTCGTCGGGCGCGGCGCGCGCGAGCTGGCCCTCCGGACCCTTCTGGTCGAGGATGTGCCCGCAGTCGAAGACCTTCGCCAGTTCGAGGCACTCGCGGTGGAGCCGGTGGTGGCGACCGCAGCGCACCCGGACCTCGTTGATCATCCGACTCGTCGAGCCCTGATGTAGGTCGATCACCATGTCGGCGCGCGTCGCGGCCTCGAAGGTCGCGTGTGCGATCCGCTCCGAGGACGACCCGTGCGCGTCGCCCGGATACGCGCGGTTCAGCTTCGTGTCGTCGATCGGGTTGCGGTGCTCCGCGACCTGATAAGCGTGGAAGTTGGCGATCCCTGTCACGAGGACCGTCCCCGAGAGCGCCGCCGGATCGAGTTGCGGGACGAAGCGCGAGACGACGCCGACGCCGTTCAGTTCGTCGCCGTCGCTCGCCGCCTGCACGTAGAGCGTGTCGCCGTCCGTCTCGCCGTTGATCACGGCGACCGGGAGGCCGACAGTCGTGCCGTCGCGCGTCTCACCGACCGTGAGCCGCCCCGTGTCGATCTCGCCGGGGGCCGCGCTCGCCGTGCCGAGACTCGTCATTGTCTAATGGGGGTCGGTGGCGCGTATTGAGTGTCCCGGAACGGCCGTCGGCCGCGGGAGGACGCGGCCGGCCCGGCGGACGCGTCGACCGAGGCGGTCGTCGCGCTATCGCACGGCCGAGGCGACGCCGACGCGTCGTCTCCGACTACTCGATCTCCAGTCGCTCGTCCGCGGTGTCGTCGCCCTCGTCCCATTCGAGTTCGAACTCGACGCTGAGCTCGCCGGTCCCGTCGGTCGGTCCCTCGCGCTCGGCTTTCACCTCGAACGTCGGGTTCGACGGCGGCGTCAGCGTCACGGACTCCGCGCCCGCGCTGAGCGTGAGATCGTCACCGCGTTCGAGGGCGTCCGCGACGCTGCGGAGGTACGCGGCGATCTCGGCTCTCGTGTGGACGCGCTCCGACTCGAATAGGACCTCTTCCGTCATACGAAGTGCGTAGGGTACGCGAGCGAATAAGTGCACCCGCGCCGGCCGGGAGCGTCGTCACTCGTCGTCGCCGGCGAGCGCGCGGAGTCGGTCGGCGCCCGCGCGCGTGCCCTTCGCCAGCAGGACGTCGCCGGTACGGAGGGCGGTGTCGGGACCGGGTTGGATGACCCACGCGTCGTCGCCCCCGGCGTCGAGACCGTCGGACGCGGCGCCGGCCTCCCCGTCGGGGCGGCGGACGGCGATGACGCGCATCCCCGTCTCGGTCTTCACTTCGGCCTCGCCGAGCGTCGTTCCGGCGAGGGAACCGCGGTCGGTGACCTGCACGCGGACGATGACCTCGTCGGACTCTTCGACGGCCTCGCGGACGACGACGTGCGTGTCGAGGCCGCGGAGGACGCCCTCGGAGATCTCGACCGCGGCGTCGCTTATCACCTCGGTCGCGTTGGCGATCTGAACGAGTCCGCGGAGGGAGACCGGGTCGGCGACGTCCGCGGCGGCGCGGAGGGTCCACGCCTCGAATCGGGCTTTCAGCGCGTCGACTTCGGCTTCGAGTTCGACGACTTCAGCGGCGATGTCGGCGCTGTCGAAGAGGACGCTGCCGTAGGCGAGATCGACGGCGAGCTCGCTCATGTTCTTCATCAGGACAAGCGAGTCGACGGCGCGCTCCAGGTCCGCGATGTCGGGGTCGGCGGGTTCGGCCGGGGCGTACGCGTCGCCGCTCGCGGCCTCGTAGACGTCACCGATCGACTCCTCGGGGCCGCGGAGGAGGAGGACGTCGTCGGCTTCGAGCGTCGTCTCCGCGCCGGGGTTGGGGATCCAGTCGCCGCCGCGGCGAACGGCGATGACGCGCACGCCGGTGTCGGTTTCGAGGTTGACGTCGGCGAGCGTCCGGTCCGCATACCTGGAGTCGGGCGAGAGCTCGGCGCGCACCAGCCGCTCGACGGCGTCGGGGAGCGCGCCGCGGATCGCGTCCGGGACGCCGACCTCCTCGATGACGACCTTGGCGATGTCGCCGCTGGCGTCCGAGACCTTCTCGGCCGCGCCGATGATGCCGAGGACGGGCGCGAGCGTCTCCGCGTCCTCGGGGTTGCGCGCCGCCATCAGGAGGCTCATCCGGGCGCGCAGCTGGAGGACGTCCATGCGCTCTTCGAGTTCGAGGACCTCGCGGGCGATGTCCGGGCTCCCGTGGAGGACGGCGGAGTAGGAGAGGTCGATGAGGAGCTCGGCGGTGTCCTTCATCTCCGCGAGGAGGTCCTTGACGCTCGCGGGTTCGTATTCGACGCGACCGGGCATAGGTGGTGAAACACCGCGACCGCGTAAAAAGTCACGCCCGCGTGCGAACCGTCACGCGACGAACGGGCGATAGACGACCGTCGAAAAATACGCGGATACGGGGGCGGTCCGCACGGTGGTTGCGGCACGACACGGAGAAACGATTGACGATAGGCAATCCTTTTGGAACCCGATGAAGAACCGTGGTGTATGTCCGACGAACTCAAGAAGGGCCTCGAAGGTGTGCTCGTGGCTGAGTCCGGGCTCAGCTACATCGACGGCGACGAGGGCCGCCTCGTCTATCGCGGTCACACCATCGAGGACCTCGCGCGTGGGGCGTCGTACGAGGAAGTCCTCTATCTCCTCTGGAACGGCGAACTCCCGACCGAGTCGGAGCTCGACGCGTTCGCGAGCGACATGGCCGCCGAGCGCGCCGTCGACGACGACGTCCTCGGGACCGTTCGGGACCTCGCCGAGGCCGACGAGGTGCCGATGGCCGCCGTCCGGACCGCCGTCTCGGAGCTCTCCGCGTTCGATCCGGACGCGACCGAGGACGCCGATCCGACGGACCGGGAGGCGAACCTCGCGAAGGGCAAGCGTCTCACCGCGAAACTCCCGACGCTCGTCGCCGCGTTCACACGCCTGCGGGACGGCGACGAGCCCGTCGAGCCGCGCGAGGACCTGAGTCACGCCGCGAACTTCCTCTACATGCTGAACGGCGAGGAGCCCGACGACGTGATGGAGGAGGTCTTCGATCAGGCGCTCGTGCTCCACGCCGACCACGGCCTGAACGCCTCGACGTTCTCGGCGATGGTGACGGCCTCGACGCTCGCCGACCTCCACTCCGCGATCACGTCCGCCATCGGGACGCTCTCCGGGAGCCTCCACGGCGGCGCGAACCAGAACGTCATGGAGATGCTGGAGGAGGTCGATGCCTCCGGGAAAGACCCCGTCGAGTGGGTCGAGACGGCCCTCGACGACGGTCGGCGCGTCGCCGGCTTCGGCCACCGCGTCTACAACGTCAAGGACCCGCGGGCGAAGATCCTCAGCGAGCAGTCCGAGGATCTCGGCGAGGCCGCGGGCGACACGAAGTGGTATGAGATGAGCGTCGCCATCGAGGAGTACATGCGCGAGGAGAAGGGCCTCGCCCCGAACGTCGACTTCTACTCGGCCTCGACGTACTACCAGATGGGGATCCCGGTCGACATCTACACGCCCATCTTCGCGATGTCCCGCGTCGGCGGCTGGATCGCCCACGTCCTCGAACAGTACGACGACAACCGCCTCATCCGTCCGCGCGCCCGCTACGTCGGTCCCGAGGACCGGACGTTCACGCCGATCGACGAACGGTAAGCGATTCCGACCGGTCGAGCCCAGCGAGGCCGGAGGTTCTCCTCCCGTGTTTGTGCGAGGAGCGGTGAGCAGAGCGTACCCGACGAGCAAAGCAACCGGGCCGCGTCCGTCCGCGCGCCCGCCACGCCGACCCCGCGGACCGGCCGTTCGTCCCCCTCGGCGAGCGTAAGCGGGCGATTCGATCGGGGTTTCTCCGGCGTCAGTCCTCGGCGTCGCTGACGCTTCCCCGTTCGGCCATCATGCCGGCGGCGCGAGTCGCCCAGTCGGAGTAGCGGAACCCGAGGGCGGCGACGGCGGCCATCCAGACGTACTGGACGGCGACGGCGACGTACGCGCCGAGCGGACCCCACCCGAGGGCGACGCCCAGGGCGTAGGTGAGGCCGACGAGGCCACCGAAGACGCCGGTGGCGCGCGCGAAGAGGGGGATGCGGGTCTCGCTCGCGCCGCCGAGCGCACCCGAGAGGGCGGTGAAGACGGCGACGAAGACGGCCGTGAGACCGTAGACGCGCGCGAACCCGGTGGCGTAGGGGAGCGCGTCGGGCGAGCCGGCGGCGAGGAGGCGGACGGCGTCAGGGGCGAGGGCGACGAGCGCGAGGCCGACGCCGCCGACGGTGAGGGCGGCGAGGCCGGCGGTCGCCCACCCCCGGTAGCGGGCCTCGGCGGGGTCGCCGTCGCCGAGCGCCTGTCCGACGAGGACGCCGACGGCGGTGCGATACCCGCGCGAGAGCGGCCCCGTGACCTGCTGGTAGACGCGGCGGCCGATCTGGAAGCCGGCGTTGACGGGCGTTCCGAAGCCGAGCAGGAGGGCGTTGAACGGGAACTCGGCGAGCGTGGTGGCGGCCCCCTCGGCGATCTTCGGGACGGCGACGGCAAGGAGCTGGCGGGCGATGAGGAGGTCGCGGGGACGGACGAGTTCGAGGTCGTCGGCGAACGCGCCGATGGCGGCGACGAGGAGCGCCGCGGAGAGGACGTTCGAGACGGCGGTGGCGGCGCCGACGCCGAGGACGCCGTAGGAGGCGACGCCGAAGAGCCCGAGGCCGAGGACGAGCGATCCGGCGATGTTGGTGACGTTGGCGAGGCCGGTGACGTACATCGGCGTGCGGGTGTCGCCCGTGCCCTGGAGGGCGCGGCTGGCGACGAGGGAGACGTGGCGCGCGGGCGCGGTGGCGAGGACGACGCCGAGGTACGTCGCGCCGAGCGTCACGGTGTCGCCGGTCGCGCCGAAGAGCCGAATCAGCGACGGGCCGAGGAAGATCCCGCAGAGGGCGATGGGGACGCCCGCGAGGAGCCCCATCAGGACGGCGCTCGAAACCGCTTCGGCGCGGTTGGCGTCGGCGTCCGCGCCGGTGTCCTGGCTGGCGAGCGCGATGGCGGCGCTTCCGAACCCGATACCGATGCGGAGCGGGACGCGCCCGTAGAGGTCGGCGAGCCCGACGGCGACGACGGCGGCGGGCGAGAACGTCGCGGTGACGAGGACGTCGACCGTCCGCATGAGCGTGCGGAGGGTCTGAGAGGCCATCACGGGCCACGCGAGTCCGAAGACGCGTCGCCACGTGGCGGCCAGGCGGCTATCCACGGCCGTACTGGACGGCGGTCCACCCTAAGGCGTGCGGTTCCGGCGCACGGCCCCGTCAGTTTCACTTTCACTCCGCTTTCCCGGCACTTATTACGTCCCGGCACGTCGGTCCAGTCGTCACACGCTTCCGTTCTGCGATGCATCGAATCGCTTAGGCGACGCCTCGGCGTAGCGGTCGTATGCTCGAACTCGACGACGTCCGCGAGGCCGTCGCCCCCGTCTCCGAGGTCGCGCGGCGGACGCCGCTTGAGCGCTCGTACACGTTCTCCGCGATGACCGGGGCCGACGTGCACCTGAAGTTCGAGAACGCCCAGCGGACCGGCTCGTTCAAGATCCGGGGCGCCGCGAACCGCATTCGGCGGCTCACCGACGCCGAGCGGGAGGCGGGCGTCGTCACCGCCTCCGCGGGCAATCACGCGCAGGGGGTGGCGCTCGCCGCGACGCGCGCCGGCGTCGAGGCGACGGTCGTGATGCCCGAGACCGCGCCCATCTCGAAGGTGAAGGCGACGCGGAACTACGGCGCGACCGTCGAGCTACACGGCATCGACTACGACGAGGCCCAAGCGCGCGCCCACGAGATCGAGGCCGAGTCGGGGCGGACGTACGTCCACGCCTTCGACGACGAGGCCGTCATGGCCGGACAGGGCACGATCGGCATCGAGCTCATGGAGGCCCTCCCCACGATCGACACCGTCGTCGTTCCGGTGGGCGGCGGCGGGCTGATCAGCGGCGTCGCAACGGCGGTGAAGGGAATCGCACCGGACGTCCGGGTCGTCGGGGTGCAAGCCACGGGCGCATCGAGCGTCGCGGACAGCCTCCGGAAGGGCCGTCTGACGGAGGCCGAGCAGGTCGACACCATCGCCGACGGCATCGCCGTTCGGGGCGTGGGCGAACGCACGTTCCCCGTGATCCGCGAGCGCGTCGACGAGGTCGTCACGGTCACCGACGCGGAGATCGCGAACGCGCTCGTCCTCCTCTTGGAGCGGGGGAAGACCCTCGTCGAGGGCGCGGGCGCGGCGTCGCTGGCCGCGCTCCTCACCGACGCGTTCGACGTCGACGCGGACGAGACGGTCGTTCCGATCCTCTCCGGCGGCAACGTCGACCTCAATCTCCTCACGACCGTGATCCTCCGCGGCCTCGTCGATCAGGGCCGCTATGTCAAACTCCGAACGGTGTTGAAGGACCGTCCCGGTGCGCTCGACGATCTCCTCGATATCCTCACCGACGAGCGCGCGAACATATACGCGATCCAGCACGACAGGACGAACCGCGACGTCGCGCTGAACGCCGCCGAGGTCGAACTCGACCTGGAGACGCGGGGCGAGGAGCACGTCGAGGCGTTGCTCGCACGACTCCGCGAGGCCGGCTACGAGGTCGACCTACTCGTGTAAGCTACCCTATCCTACTTCGCTTACCCCATACGGGGTTCGCTCGTTGAGGGTAGGGCTTTGATGTGGACTCCCGGCAATCAGTCGCCAGCAATAGGCCGGTGACTCTCGCCGTTCAACGTCCCACCATTCACACGCAGGTCTACTTCTGCGTCTCCGCTCCCCGACGTGGGCGAGGAACGGAGTCTGTGTGTCTGCTTGCGAGCGTATCGCAGCCCGATGTTCTTCGCACCGTTGTAGTCCGCGTTCACCTCGTAGCCGCACTTCTGGCACTCGAAGTGTTCCCCATGGCGGTTGTCCTCGTGCGTGAACCCACAGTCCGTCCGCGAACAGCGTTGAGACGTGTGGTTCGGTTCGACCTGCTCGACGGAGACGCCCATCTCGGGGGCCTTGTAGGAGACGTACTCGAACAGGCGTCGGAACGCCCAGACGTGGTGCCACTTCGCCTGCGGAAGCCGCTCGCGGATATCAGTCAAGTCCTCGAATACGATTACGTCGCAGTCGTATTCGATAGCTTCCGAGACGAGTTCGTTGGCGACCGTGTGGATGTACTGTTTCCGCCATGCTTCTTCACGCTTGCCGAGTCGAAGCAAGGCGTTGTGGGCGGCTTGCGTGCCGCGCCGTTGCATCTCGCCGCGTCGCTTCTCGAACTCGCGGCACCAGTGGTCGTAATCGTCTCCCTGCCAAAACGTGCCGGTCGAAGCGACGGCGAGACTGTTGACGCCGAGATCGATACCGAGGACCGTTTGGTCGGGGTGCCCAGTATCTGCCGAAATCCCCTCGTCAGCGTCCCCAGAACGCTTCGCGTTCTGGTGTGCGGACGAGACACACGTCTCGTCAACGCTGTCGATCCGCCGAGTCGAGATGTTGAGGTAGAACTCGTCGGTCGCCGCATCGTACCGAAGCGTGCTCTCGCGGAACTCGTAGTTCTCGGAGAGTACGTACCGCTCGTAGGGTGTCGGGCTATCTGCCGGGAGAACGAATGACGGCTCGACCCGGCCCTCAACGGTCGCCAGCGATACCTTGTTCCGGTAGAAGGTCGCGCTCCGCGTGTCGTAGTCCATCGTCTCGGCGGTGAACGTCGGACGGGAGACGCGCTGTCCTTTCTTCCACCGTTCGATGACGCCCTTAGTGGCTTCGACGGCGCGACGTATCGCGGCTTGGACGAGTTGTGCCTGCAACGCCGTCTTCTCTCGAAGTTCAGAGTAGAGGGTGTCCCGTACCTGTCGTTTGTTGGTCTTGCACTCGGTGTACGATGTGTCGGACCAGCAGTATTCGGCGGTTCGATTCGCGCAGTACAGGTATTGCTCGGCGGTTCGATGGAGTGCGTCGCGTTGCTCGTCGGAAACAGCGAGTTTCACGACAGCGGTTCGACGCACACCCATATTTCAGAGAAGATAAGGCGGTACTTATACGTTCGGGAGTCGGCCGGTCGCTATACGTCGGTTGTATCGTACCACGTCGGTTTCCTCTCCGACCTACTCGCTCCCTTCGCTACGCTTCGGTCGCTCCTTGAGGCCGGAGGCTCCACCATGTGTTATGCTGAGCCGGGATCGCCGCGCACCGCGTCGTACTCGATCGTGAGGAAGGGCACGCCGCAGAGCCACATCGTCTGCGTCGCGGTGATGGCCGCGTCCGCGTCCGGGTGGTGGCCCGTCGCCGGACGGACGGCGAAACGCTGCTCGACGGGGAGCGCGACGTCGCCGAGCGGCGTCACGAGGTAGAGGCCGGAACGCTCGCCCGTGCGCGTCGTCAGGTCGACGCCCGTCGCGTCCGGGTCGCCGCCGGCGTGGACGATGTGGAGCGCGGTCGAGACGTTCCCCCACGGGATCGGGACGGCGACGTTCACGTACCGCCCTGCGTCGTTCACGTACCGCTCCTCGCTGCGTGAGCCAGCGGGACCGCCAGCTTCCGCATCGATCGCGTGTCGCTCTCCCGCGTCTCCGTCTCCGTCTCCGATCCGGTCGACCCCGCCGTCGTCGTGGCTCCCGTAGAGCGCGACGAAGACGGCCTCGCCCGTCTCCGGGTTCGTCCGCACCCACGCCCGGACGCCGTCCCGCGGATCGATCCCCTCCCGGACCGTCGCGAACCGGCTTTCGAGGGGAACGGTCGAGTCCTCGCGGGGGCCGGGGAGGTTCAGCTGTTCGACGGCGCTCGTGGCGCGCGCGGCGAGCGCCGCGCCGAGGCGAAAGCCGCGGTGCCACGTCACCGTCGCGGTCATCCGGTACGCGCTCGTCGCCTCGTAGAAGTCACGGACCGCGGGGTGGACCCGATCCGGGTCGAAGTCCGGACGGCCGTAGTGGGCCATGTCGTCCATCTCGCCGGCCGGGACCTCGCCCGTCGTCAGGTCGGTGCGCTCGGGGAAGTCGGGGCCGACGTATCCGCGCGCCGTGACGGGACTGAGTGGGACGTCGGCCGCGCGGCGTCGCGCGCGTAAGGAGAGGTACCAACAGAGAGCGAGCGAAGCGGCGGCGAGGAGGCGGAGGCGTCGGCGCACGCCCGCCCTTCGCACGCCACCGAGTAAACGACGGCGGTGGAGGACGAAACCGCGACCACAATTAAGTCCCGCCCGAGCGAGGGTGGACGTATGAAACGGATCATCGAGACGCCGGACGCGCCCGAGGCCGTCGGGGCGTACAGCCAAGCGACGACCGACGGAAGCGTCGTCTTCACCGCCGGGCAGATCCCGCTCACTGCGGAGGGAGAGAGCCTCGCGGACGAGGACGTCGCCACCCAGACCCGCCAGTGTCTGGAGAACGTGAAGGCCATCCTCGAAGACGAGGGACTCACGATGCAGGACGTCCTCAAGACGACGGTGCTCCTCGACGACATCGACGACTTCGAGGAGATGAACGACGCCTACGGCGAATACTTCGCGGACAATCCGCCGGCGCGGAGCGCGTTCGGCGTCGAGGCCCTCCCGAAGCAGGCGGCGGTCGAGATCGAGGCCGTCGCCGCCCAGCGCGACTGAAATCGAATGGGCGTCGCGGACACGGCCGCGTGGGGCGCGGTCGCCTCCCTCGTCTTCCTGATCGTCGCCGTCGCGTATCGCGCACTCGCGGGCGGCGGTCCCGCGATCGCCGCGCTCCTCGCGGTCGCGGTGGTGGTCGGCGTCGCGGGCGCCGCCGGAGCGCGCGCCGTCGGGTGACGAATCACCCGGGGCGAAAAGAAGGCTTTAAACCGTCGACCGGGCTAGCAGGGGGTGCAGGCCGGGATGGCCGAATGGCAAAGCGCACGCCTGGAAAGCGTGTCCCCGTATGGGGTTCTGGGTTCAAATCCCAGTCCCGGCGTCTTCTCTCCGCGATCCACCGTCGAGGAGCACCGCGTATCGATCTTCGGTGATCGACGACGCTCGGTGCGAACGCGCTCGGGCTAGACGACGCCGAGGCCGACCGCGAGCGCGCCGAGTCCGACGACGGCGGCGAGAGCGGCCCCGACGTACGCGTAGCGGTACGTCCCGAACGCGTCAGCGAGTTCGGACTCGGGCATATCGGAGACGATGAACGACTCGCGTGGGGTGACGACGACGTCCTCCGGCTTGAGCGGGTGCGTGGCGCCCTCGGTGGCGCGCGCGTGCCCGAGTACGTAGACGTCGTCGCCGGGCGCGAGGACGCCCTCGTAGTACCGGCGCTCGCCGTGCGCCGTCCCGAAGTCGAGCACGTTCGTGATGGAGTCGCGCTGCTCCGCGAGGCCGGCTTCGCCGCGGACGAAGTCGGCGACGCGCTCGGGCGAGTCGGCGTCCGGGGGGACGCTGACGCCGACGGCGAAGTCGTCGAGGACCGCGAGGACGTCGTCGGCGGAGACGCCGACGCCGGCGAGGCGGTCGACGTCGATGGGGCCGACCTGTATCTCGTGGACGCCGGTGCCGGAGGAGACGTCGTCCACGTGGTCACCGACGTCGACCGTGACGCGGCCGGTGCCGTCGTCGAGGGCGAACGGCGTCGCGTAGACGCCTTCGGCGCGCGTCTCCCACATCTCGGAGTCGCCGCGCTCGTCCCACTCCTCGACTTCCCACGCGGAGAGGACGGCGGGGTCGCCGCGGATCGGAGAGTCGAACGGTTCGTCGGCGCGGACGGTGCCTTTCAGTTCGACGCGACCCTCCTCGCGGACGTCCCAGACGTCGGTCGTCTCGGTGTTCCGGACGAGCGCGCTCCGGCGGTGCTGGCGGCGACCGTAGACGCCGGCGAACGCGGCGACGAGGAGGAGGGCGACGCCGACGGCGATAGGGAGGGCGGACATGCCTGTTCCGGCATCGAGAGAAGAGGCGGTTAAACGTTCGGCTCGCGCCGTCGCCCTACAGGTCGACGTTCACGCGGATCTCGCCCTCGGTGACGGTGTCGACGAGGTCGCCTTCAACGGTGTAGTCGTCCCCGTCCCGTTCGCTCCACCCGAGGGCGGCGAGGACGGCGTCGCCGAGCCCGGGATCGGGGTCGACCCACGCGGTGTTCGACTCGACTTCGGTGACGACGCCGAACTCCTCGCCCTCGACGTCGACCAGGATCTTCCCTTCGTCCTCGCTGGTGAGCGTGGCCATACGGGACGGGTGTCGGCGGGACGACAAAGGACTGGTGGCTGTGGGGACCGTGCGGGCACGGCCGGGTCAGGCGGTACTCCGCGCGTGAGGGCGTCGAGCGCGGACCGGCGGTGTGGGCGGGCGCGGCGACGTGGTCCGCCGAATGGGTGTGATAATCCCCACCATACGTTTCGGTCGCGTCGGGCGCTCTCGCGCCCCTCGACACCGACATACACACAAATTTTATATAGAAGGACAAACAATCGATGTAGTGACGATGTCTCAGCGACGTATGCAGGGCCAGCCGATGGTCATCATGGGCGACGACGCGCAGCGAGTAAAGGATAAGGACGCACAGGAGCACAACATCTCCGCGGCGCGCGCCGTCGCGGACGCCGTCCGCTCCACCCTCGGCCCGAAGGGGATGGACAAGATGCTCGTGGACGACATGGGTGACGTCACGATCACGAACGACGGCGTCACCATCCTCGAGAAGATGGACATCGACAACCCGACGGCCGAGATGATCGTCGAGGTCGCCGAGACCCAAGAGGACGAGGCCGGCGACGGCACGACGACCGCCGTCGCGATCGCGGGCGAGCTCCTCAAGAACGCCGAGGACCTCCTCGAGCAGGACATCCACCCGACCGCGGTCATCAAGGGATACAACCTCGCCAGCGAGAAGGCCCGCCAGTTCGTCGACGCCGAGGCCGTCGACGTCGACCCCGACGACGAGGAGCTCGTGCGCTCCGTCGCCGAGACGTCCATGACGGGCAAGAGCGCCGAGATCGACAAGGAGCAGCTCTCCGGGCTCCTCTACGAGGCGCTGCGCGCCGTCTCCGTCGACGCCGACGACGGCTCCACGGTCGTCGACGTCGCCAACATCAACATCGAGACGCAGACCGGCCGCGCCGTCTCCGAGTCCGAGCTCCTCAAGGGCGCGACCGTCTCCAAGGACCCGGTCCTCGACTCGATGCCGACCGAGTTCGACGACGCGGACATCCTGCTCCTCAACGAGGCCATCGAGGTCGAGGAGGCCAACGCCGACACGTCCGTCAACATCGACAGCCCGGACCAGCTCCAGAGCTTCCTCGATCAGGAGGAGGAGCAGCTCAAGGAGAAGGTCGAGCAGATCAAGGCCTCGGGCGCCGACGTCGTCCTCTGTCAGAAGGGCATCGACGACATGGCCCAGCACTACCTCGCGAAGGAGGGCATCCTCGCCGTCCGCCGCGTGAAGAAATCCGACGTCGAGTTCCTGAAGGAGGTCCTCGGTGCGGCGATCGTCACGGACCTCGACTCCCTCAGCGCCGACGACCTCGGACGCGGGAGCATCCGCCGCGACGCCGAGGACGAGCTCTTCTACGTCGAGGGCCTCGACGAGACCGCCCACGGCGTCACGCTCATCCTCCGCGGCTCCACGGACCACGTCGTCGACGAGCTCGAGCGCGGCGTCACCGACGCGCTCGACGTCGCCGCCCAGACCATCTCGGACGGCCGCGTCCTCCCCGGCGGCGGCGCCATCGAAGTCGAAGTCGCCGACCAGCTCCGCAACTACGCGGACTCCGTCAGCGGCCGCGAGCAGCTCGCCGTCGAGGCGTTCGCGGACTCCCTCGAACTCGTCCCGCGCGTCCTCGCCGAGAACGCCGGTCTCGACCCGATCGACACCCTCGTCGACCTGCGCTCCGCGCACGAGGCCGGCGAGAACCGCACGGGCCTGAACGTCCTCAGCGGCGACCTAGAGAACTCCCTCGACGCGGGCGTCGTCGAGACGGCCCACGCGAAGGAGCAGGCCGTCAGTAGCGCGACTGAGGCCGCGAACCTCGTGCTCAAAATCGACGACATCATCTCCGCCGGCGACCTCTCCACCGACAAGGGCGACGACGAGGGCGGTCCCGGCGGCGCCGGCGGCATGGGCGGCATGGGCGGCATGGGCGGCATGATGTAAGAGTACCGTTTGTTCTGCGCGCCGGCTCTGCCGGCGCTCGGCAAAAGCTACGACAAAAGTCGGTGCTCCCGCCGCGTTGGTCCGCGCCGAGCGCGATCGCTTCGCGCTCGGTGGCTTCGCGAGTGAGCACCGCGAATGAGCGTGACCGGAGCGATTTCGTCGCTCTGGAATCGCGCGACGAGCGGCTCGGTAGAGCCCGGTAGTCGCGCGAACATCCGCGGCACCGCTCGCTGATCGTTCGGCCCGCCGCGGTTTTTCTCTGACTCCGTGGACAGCGACGGCTACGCGTGCCGTCGGAGCCAGCGGACGGCGCCCCGATCAATGTCGAAGACGTACGCGAGGAGATAGGCGCCGCCGACGAAGAAGAGGACGCCGACGGCCGCCGTCGCGAGGGGCGACCCGGCGGACGCGACGGCCTGCGGGGTCGCCATGCTATGCGCGACGAGCGAGACGCCGAGGAGGAAGTAGACGACCTTCCAGAAGAGCCGGCGTACTTCGCCGCGCGCGGCGCGTTCGGCCGCGCGCTGAACGTCGTCGGACGCCGAAGCGTCCGGGATCGGGGCGGTCATGGTCGTCACTACGTGTCGGAGATATAATAATCTAGGCGGGTCGTCTCTCGCCGTGCGGGAGGCGGCTTACTCCTCGTGGATGTCGAGTTCGAACTGCTCGTTCTCGGCGGCGGCGTTGAGCACGACGCTCGTCGAGGACTCCTTGATGTCCTTATCGCCGAGGAGTTCCTTGATGAGGTAGTTCATGTCGTCCGTGTCGATGAACTTCCCGATGGCGATGATGTCGTGGTCGCCGGTGACCTCGTAGACGGACACCATCTGCTTGTGCGCACGGAGGTGGTCGGCGAGGTCGGGGAGCGCGGTCCCCTCGACTTTGAGTTGGAGGACGGCGGTGACGTCGTAACCGAGCTTGTCGTAGTCGACGATCGGCGTGTACCCCTGGATGACGCCCTCGTCTTCGAGGTCCTTGAGGTGGTTCGAGATGGTCGTCACGGAGACGTCGAGCTCTTCGGCGAGGCTGCGGAGGCTCGCGCGGCCGTCGCCGAGGAGGGCGTTGATCAGTTTCGCGTCGAGATTCTCGTAGGTCACGTCCGTACGGACGCGCCGGGGGCATTAGAATTTAACGAACGTCCACTTCCCCTGAGACCGAAAAGATTTGCGAGGACCGCAACCGCTTTAGTAGTCCGTGCGTTTGCATCGAACGACGAAACCAATGACGAACGGGAAACCGGTTACTGATGGCGGTCTCAGCGAGACTGAACAGGAAGTGCTGGACGAGATCGAGGAGAAGAACGTCGATTTCCTCCGACTCCAGTTCACGGACATCCTCGGCACCGTGAAGAACGTCTCCGTCCCGGCGGAGCAGGCCGAGAAGGCCTTCACGGACGGGATCTACTTCGACGGCTCCTCCATTGAGGGGTTCGTCCGCATCCAGGAGTCCGACATGCGGCTCAAGCCGGATCCGGAGACGTTCGCCATCCTCCCGTGGCGCCAGCGCGAGGAGACGGCCTCGGCGCGTCTCATCTGTGACGTCATCGACACGTCCACGGACGAGCCCTTCGAGGGCGACCCGCGCCGCGTGCTGCAGAACGTCCTCGAACGCGCCGAGGACATGGGCTACACCGTCAACGCCGCGCCCGAACCCGAGTTCTTCCTCTTCGAGGAGGACGAGCGCGGTCGCGCGACGACGGAACTCTCGGACTTCGGCGGCTACTTCGACCTCGCCCCGAAGGACCCGGCCTCGGACGTGCGCCGCGACATCATCAACGGGCTCGAGGACATGGGCTTCGAGATCGAGGCCTCCCACCACGAGGTCGCGGAGTCCCAACACGAGATCAACTTCGAGTACGACGACGCGCTCACGACCGCGGACAACGTCGCGACGTTCCGCACCGTCGTCCGCGCCATCGCCGCGGAACACGACATGCACGCGACGTTCATGCCCAAGCCCATCGCGGAAATCAACGGCTCCGGCATGCACACGCACTTCTCGCTCTTCGAGGACGGCGAGAACGCGTTCCACGACGAGGACGATGAGTTCGACCTCTCCGAGACCGCCCACCAGTTCCTCGCGGGCATCCTCGAACACGCACCCGCGATCACGGCCGTCTCGAACCCGACCGTGAACTCCTACAAGCGCCTCGTCCCCGGCTACGAGGCCCCAGTCTACGTCGCGTGGTCCGACCGGAACCGCTCCGCGCTCATCCGCAAGCCCGCGGCGCGCGTCCCCGCCGCCTCCCGCATCGAGGCGCGCTTCCCCGACCCGTCCTGTAACCCGTACCTCGCGTTCGCCGCGCTCATCTCGGCGGGCCTCGACGGGATCGAGAAGGGTCTCGACGCGCCCGACCCGGTCCGCGAGAACATCTACGAGTTCGACGCCGAGAAGCGCGAGGAGTACGGCATCGAGACGCTGCCGTCCAACCTCGGTGAGGCCGTCGACGCCCTCGAAGCCGACGACACCGTCCTCGACACGCTCGGCGACCACATCGCGGAGAAGTTCATCGAGGCCAAGCGCGAGGAGCACACGGGCTATCGCATCCAGGTCTCCGACTGGGAGAAGGAGCGCTACCTCGAGAAGTTCTAACGGCTCCGCTCAGCGACTCCCGACCCGTCGGCGAATCGCCCGGGTGACGGGGAGCGCGACGACCCCCGCACCCGCGATACCACTCGTTAGTACGACACCGTACCACGGGAGCGGCGCGACCAGCGCCGCGAGTCCCAGACCACCGCAGACGGCGTACCCGAGCAGCGTCGGCCCCGTCCCGAGCGCGCCGCGCGGGTGTCGCACCACGCCGATCGAGCCGAGGAGCGCGCCGACGCCGAGCCCGGCGGCGGCGAGCGCCTCGACGGTCGGGCCCGCGAGGGGGACCGCGAGGACGCCGAGGGCGGCGGTGAACGCGTAGCCGGGGCCGAGCCGGGAACGCGTGAGCGCGAGGACGACCGCCACGAGGGCGCTCCCGACGAGGACGCCGGCGATGACGTCGACGAGATAGTGGACGCCGAGGAGGAGCCGCGTCGCGCAGACGAGCGCGACGGCCGCGGCGGCGACCCCCCACCGGTAGCGCGGGCGCGGTCGTCGGAGGAGGGCGGCCGCACCGCCGTAGAGGGCGGTCGCCGAGACCGCGTGGCCGCTCGGGAAGCCGTAGCCGTCGGCGGCGACGAGCGTGAGGCTCTCGGGCGGGCGGCCGGCGGCGAGAAGCGCTTTCGCACCGACGACGGTGCCGAAGACAGCGAACCCGAGCGCGACGTAGCGCGCGGCGTCGCGGTCGCTGACGAGGTCGTAGCGGGGACCGAGCCAGTGGACGGTGGCGACCGCGGCGACGACGAACCACGCGTCACCGAGCTGGGTGAGCGCGGCGAGGAGGGGGACGAGGACGTCCGGGACGAGTTCGGTGAGCGCGCGCGTGAGACCGACGCCGCGCATGTGTTAGCGCTTCGATCGGAGCCAGCCGGCGACGCGTCCGGGGGCGCCAAGCGCGTTGAGCGAGAGTCCGACGACGAGCATGAACACGTAGAGGCCGAGAGTGGAGAAGCCGACGACGAGCATGGCGAGGACGGACCACCCACCATCGAGCCAGTGGAACGCCCCGAGCGTCATGACGGTCCCGTATAGGAGAACGAGATAGGGGCCCCAGCCGCGGGCGTGGTTGCGTCGGACGCGCGAGCGGACGTACCCCTTCAGATCGTCCTCGAAGGCGTCGCGGTCGACGGTCTTCTCGTCGAGAGCGTGTTCGAGTTCGTCGACGCGGCGCTGGAGCTCGGTGACGTCCGGCGTCGGCTCGTTCCGACCGCCGTCGGTCTCCGGGCGGCCGCCGTCCGTCTCGACGCGCCGGTCGTCCGGTGCCGTCTCGGTGTCGTCCGTTCGTCCCGCGAGCACGGGAGAGAGTATCGCCCCGGCCATAATAACAGTCCCGGAGACGTACGGCCGCGTGACGAGGGGGACGGCCGCGACGAGGACGCCGTGGCGCTCGGATCGTTCGACGCCGAGGACGGAGAGACGGAATCCGTTGGTGGCCGATCGAACGGTCTCGGTGACGACGCGCTGGCTCGCGGGCGTGCGGAACGCGCCGGCGAAAACACCCGGGTGGGACCCTTCAGGGCGCGGCGTCGCGGATCTCGGCCACGGAGGCGTCCGTCTCGAACGTCGTGCCGCCGTAGTGGGTGCGCGAGGCCTCGAATCCGGCGTCGCGGAGCGCCGCGAGGAAGTCGTCCATGGCGACGGCGGGTTCGCTCCACCGCCCGTAGAGTTTGTGCTGGTCGTAGTGGGTAGGTCGATCGAGTTCGTTCTCGATCGTGTCGAGGAGTGACGCGGCGGTCTCCGCGGTCCCCATGTCGTCGTCGAGGGCGTCGCGGGTCGCGTCGAGGAACGTGTCGGCGTGCGTCGCGCCGAGCCATATCGGCCCCGCGGTGAGGAGGTTCCGGCCGCCGCAGTTCGGGCAGGCGTCCGGACGGGCGGCGTGGAGGCCGGCCTCGTGCTCGCGCCAGAGACATTCGGGGCAGTGATAGACGTGTCCGAGGGCGTCGATGGCGTCGTTCGCGGCGCTCGCGGAGTGGGTGAGGTCGACGTACGTGCGGACGTAGTGGCGCGTCGCGTGCGTCAACAGCGGCGTGACGCCGACGTCGAAGCGCGCGGCCGAGCGCGCCATCGCGGCGAGGAGGACGCGAACGCCCATCTCGGCGTGGTACTCCGTGTTTCGCGGGACGATCCCGTACTTTCGGACCCCGGAGTCGAAGTGCGCGCCGCAGAGCGGCGCGGTGTCCGTCGCGGTGACGCAGACCAGATCGCGGGCGTTGGCGAACGTCGCGTCGAGGAACGGCGCGGGCGTGCCGAACGGGTCGAGGTCCACGACGTCGTAGGCGTCCTCGGGGTCCCAGAGCACCGCGTTCGCGTCGTCGTGTAAGACGTCGCCCGCGACGCCGTTTCGCGCGAGGTTCTCGCGGGCGAGGTCGACGGCGGCCGGGTCCCGATCGACGAGCGTCGCGTCCCACCCGTCGGCGGCCGCGCGAACGCCCCGGACGCCCGAGGCGCACGTCGCGTCCAGATACGTCTCCGCGCGCGGTTCGCGCCCGCGGTAGGCGCGCAGCGCCGCCACCGTCAGATCGCGGTTCAGTTCCTGCTCCGTGTTGAAGAACACCGCGCCTTCGACCCCCTCGCCTGACTGCTCGGGAACCTCGACCGTCACCGCGCCCTCCGTGACCTCCATGGTCTCCCGTGCGGGCGGTGCGGTCCTAAAGGACACGACACGGGGCGGCCGCGGTACCGAGGCGGCGTGACGCCGACGCGGGCGTGACACCCGCGAACCGCACGCCCTTTAGTCGGCCCGGGAGTAACGACGGTCGTGACGGCCGACGCCCGCGGCGGTGGGGACGACGACTGGCGCGACGCCCTCGAAGCCGCGGGCGAACTCACGCCCGGGATCGTCGAGCGGGTCCTCGACGCGCACGGCGACCGGGGGCGACGCGCCATCGACGCCGTCGGAGAGGGCCGCGTGAAGCAGTACGTGGACTTCACGGTCGTCGTCGGCCACGAGGACGAGTACATCGTCGAGGACGGCGGCTGTACCTGCCGGGACAGCCAGTACAACCTCGATCCCGACGACCCCGACCAGCGCTGCTGGCACGTCCTCGCCGCCGAGATCGCCGAGCGCGTCGGCGCCGTCGACCACCACGACATGTACTACTCCGAGGTCCGCGAGTTCCTCTAGGCCGCCGGCTTCGCGGGTGCTTTTTGCCGTCGGGCACGTATCGGTGGTCGATGACCGCTTTCGCGGACGCGACGGAGGCCGACGTGCGCGCGGCCTTCGACCGGCAGGACTACGTCGCCGGCGACGACGTCGTGACGACGGCGCTCTTGGCGCTCCGGCTCGGCAAACCCCTGCTCGTCGAGGGCGCGCCGGGCGCGGGCAAGACCGAGCTCGCCAAGACGCTCGCGCGCGGCTTCGACACCGAGCTCGTCCGCCTCCAGTGTTACGAGGGGTTGGCGGCCGAGAACGCCCTCTACGAGTGGAACTACACGAAACAGCTCCTCGCCGTCGAGGGCGAGGAGGCGAGCGTCGACGGCGAGCACTCCGTCTTCGACGAGGAGTACCTGTTGGAGCGCCCGCTGCTGCGCGCGCTCGCCGACGCGGACGACGGCGAGAACCCGCCCGTGTTGCTCGTCGACGAGGTCGATCGGGCCGACGAGGCCTTCGAGGCCCTCCTCCTCGAGGTGCTCTCCGACTTCCAGGTCTCCGTGCCCGAGCTCGGCACGATCTCGGCCGATCGGCCCCCGATCGTCGTGCTCACGTCGAATCGGACGCGGGGGCTCTCCGACGCGCTCAAGCGTCGTTGTCTCTACCTCCACGTCGAACCGCCGTCGTTCGAGCGCGAGCTGGAGATCGTCGAGTGCAAGTCCGCCCTCGACACCGACGTCGCCGCGGCGGTCTGCGGCGTCGTACAGGCGCTTCGCGAGCGCGCGCTGCGCAAACAGCCCGGCGTCGCGGAGACGCTCGACTGGGCGGACGCGCTCGCCGCGCTCGGGGTCGAAGAGCTCGACGCGGCGACCGTCGAGCGGACGATCGGCTGCCTGTTGAAGGACGCGACGGACGTCGCCGAGATCGATGCCGAGGCCATCGAGGCCGCGCTCGACGAGGCGCGCGCCGGGACGCGGGCGGCGTGATGGACGACCACCTCCGGGCGGAGCTCGTCCGCTTCGCCACCGCGCTCCGGGCGGGCGGCGTCGCGGTCCCGGGGGACGGCGCGCTCGCGGCCGCCGACGCGCTCGCCGCGCTCGACGACCGGGGCCGCGAGGCCGTCCGGGCGGCGCTGCGCGCGACGCTCTGCACCCGCCCCGCGGACGAGGACGTCTTCGCGTCGCGCTTCGAGACGTTCTGGACGCGCGTCCGGGGCGGCGACGCGGCGTACGGCGACGACGACGGCGTCGCCACGCTCGACACGAGCGCCGAGGGGGTGGCGGACGCCCCCGGTCAGATGGTCGTCGACGAGAACGCCGCGATGCCGGGCGGAGCGGGCGGCGAACGCAGCGGCGGCGTCGGCCCGAGTCAGAGCGAACGCGCCGGCAGCCAGTACAGCGCCGACGGCGCGAGCGAGCGGGTGTCGCTCGACGGCGTGCGCGGCGACGAGGGGTCCGTCGACGACGCCGTCGCGACGTTCACGGACGCCGTCGCATCGCTCCCCGGCCGCCGCTGGGGACGGGGGACGGGGGCACCCGACGTCCGGCGCGCGCTCCGCCGCGGGGCCGCGACGGGCGGCGTCCCGCTCCCGCTTCCGGAGCGCGAGCGCGAGCGCAGCGCGGCGCGCGGCCTCGTCTTCGTCGACGTCAGCGGCTCCGTCCTCGATCACCTCGATCGGGACGTCCTGATCGGGTTCTGCCACGCGATCCGGCGGCGGTGGCGCCGAACGCCGATCTACTTCTTCGACACCGCGCTCCGCGACGTCAGCGGGGCGTTCGACGTCTCGTCGCCGGCGGCGGCCGCGGACGTCCTCGAATCGACGCGGGTCGAGTGGGGCGGCGGCACCCGGATCGGCGACGCGCTGGCCGGCCTCCACCGCGAGCGACCGGAACGCGTCGGCCGACACGATACCGTCGTCGTCGTCAGCGACGGGATCGAACGCGGCGACACCGACGGCCTGCGCGAGCAGGCCGCGTGGCTCTCGCGGCGCGCCGGGCGGGTCCTCTGGCTGAATCCGCTCGCCGCCGACGAGCGCTGGACGCCGAGCGCGCCCGGCATGCGCGCCGTCCTCCCCTATCTCGATGGCCTGTACGCGTTCGCCGACACCGACGACCTCGCCGCGCTCGCCGCCGACCTGAAACGACACGGGCCGACGCTCCGCGCCGCCGACGGTCGCGGATCGGCGTGACCGAGCCGACGGAGAGCACGTCACGCGCGGCGTTCGTGCGGTCGCTGACGACGCCGCGCAGATGACGACGCCGCGCAGAGATCGAAGCGGACCATGTCTTTCCACCTCTGGGTCGTCCGACGACCCCCTCGGTCCCAAAGCGTGGTCCACGCGAACGAAGTGAGTGCGAGAGCAGCGAGACGGGACGCGTCTCGCGGGGGTGAAAATTCCGAGCGCTTCGCGCTCGTCCTACGACTCCGCGCAGAGGTCGACGTAGTTCCGGAGGATCCGCAGACCGGTCTCGCCCGACTTCTCGGGGTGGAACTGCGTGCCGAAGACGGTGCCGTCGTCGTTCGTGACCACGGAGGCGAAGTCCGTCCCGTAGTCGGTCGTCGTGACGACGTGCGTCGGGTCGTCGGGCTCGGCGTAGTAGGAGTGGACGAAGTAGGCGTACTCGCCCTCGACGCCCGCGACGAGCGGGTGCTCGTGCTCGACGCGGAGCTCGTTCCACCCCATGTGCGGGACCTTCAGGTCGGGGTCGTCGAAGCGGACGTTCGTCCCGGGGATCAATCCGAGGCCCTCAACGTCGCCCTGTCCCTCGCGATCGGCTTCCTCGCTCGTGTCGAGGAGCATCTGCATCCCGAGGCAGATGCCGAACAGCGGCGTGTCCGAGGCCGCGACGTCGCGCAGGGCCTCCCTGAAGGGACCGGCGTTCTCCATGCCGTCGCCGAACGCGCCGACGCCGGGGAGGACGACGCCGTCGGCGTCGGTGAGCGCCTCGGGATCGTCGGATATCTCCACGGCCGCGCCCGCGCGTTCGAGACCGCGCGTCACGCTCCGGAGGTTCCCGAGACCGTAGTCGACGACGACGACGTCCGCCGTCGTCTCGCGGGGAGACTGCGTACTCATACGGGAGAGTGGGGGACGGCGAACCAAGTCGGTTTCCCCTCCATCTTTTTCCGGCAGGGGGTCGCCTGCGGCGACCCCCGTACCGCAAAAACATGGGTGAAAAAGGCCGGTCGCCGGAGGCGACCGGTGAAACTCGCGCTTCGCGCGAGTACGCTTGACCGCGCCGCGACCCTCAACCAACGTTAGATATAGCCAGCGTACTTACCGCGCGCGACCGCAGGGTGCGAGCGGGCCGAGAGCCGACCAACGGGAGGCTCGCAGTGCTTTCGGTCGAGCTTTTGCCAGCGAGCCGTAGGCGAGCGCAGGAAAAGCTCGCACACAGACCGAACGATCCAGGTGGATAGCGTCCGGCGACCGAGTGGTCCGAAGGACCCGGTAGGTCGCCGGTTCCCTCGCCGGAGGGCGAGGCGCGAGCGCGACCGTAGGGAGCGCGACGCGCTTTTGGCCGAGCTTTTGCCGAGCGCCGGCGAAAGCCGGCGGGCAGAGCAAAAGGTCGTTTAGAAGTCCCCGAGGCTCGACTGGCCGCCCTCGGCGCCGACGATGGTGGCGACTTTCTCGATAGTGCCCTCGAAGGTGTCCTTCTGCGAGCGGTCGTAGAGCGTCGCGGCGGGGTGGACGCAGACGAGGACGTCGAGGCGCGTCTCACCGATCGAGACGGTTTCGATCGTCCCGGCTTCGTTCGTGACGGCGACGTCGCGTCCGAGGAGGTGTTGGGCGGGGACCTTGCCGAGCGCGACGACGACATCAGGATCGATGGCTTCGAGCTCGGCGTCGAGATACGCCCGGCAGTTGGCGAGTTCCTCGGCGCTCGGATCGCGGTTCTCCGGGGGGCGACAGCGCACGCAGTTCGTGATGCGGACGTCCCGCCTGCGGAGGCCGTGCGTGTCGAGGGCGTCGTCGAGGACGTCGCCGCTGCGGCCGACGAAGGGCTCGCCCTGCTCGTCCTCGTTCGCGCCCGGTCCCTCGCCGACGAAGACGACGTCGGCGTCGTCGGGGCCGACGCCGTTGACGATGCGGCTACGGGAGTCGACGAGGGCGGGACACTTCCGGCAGGCTGTAACGCAGAGGCCGTCCATCCCGTCGGGGTCGCTCATACTCGCGGGTCGGCGCCGAGGGCGTTAAGCCTCCGGGTTCCGACGGTAGCGGTCGGCGGCGCGCGCGGCCTCGCGGGCGACGCGAAGGGGGTCGGGTCGCCCGCCCTCGGGGGTGAACGCCTGGACGATCCGCGCGGGCTCGTCACAGCCGACGCTCCGGACGTAGACGGTGTCGTCGTTCACGGGAACGGCGTGGCGCTCGGGGAGCGCGCGGTAGCGGGCGAGGCGCTCGGCGGCCGCGGCGTCGTCGAACTCGCGTCGGATGGCGTCTTCGAGGCCGTCGCTCGACTCGAAGGAGACCGCGAGAACCGGGCGTCCAGTCGCGTCGTGGAGGCGATCGACGTCGAGGACGTTGTACCACGCGAGCGCGACGCCGGCGACGAGGACGTATCGGACGTCGGGCCGATCGAGGCCGTTCCAGACGTCGATGGCGGCGGTCGTGGCGTCGCTCCCACCGACGGCGCAAGAGGAGAAACGGAAGTCGTCGACGACGCGGTCGGCGCGGACGACGGCGCCCGCGAGCGTGCTCCGGCCACCCTCGCCGACGTAGGACTCGGCGAGGCCGAGCGCGCGAGCGCCGGTCTTCACTTACTCGCCCTTGATGTCCTGCAGTTTGTCCAGCAGCTCGTCGTTGCTAGCGTCGATCTCGTACTCCACTTGGCCCTCGTGGGCGTTCTGCTCGGTCTCGACGCCCTCGCCGTCGGCGTCGTCCGAATCGAGTTGCTGTCGCTCCTGCTCGGACTCATCGTAGCTTCCGAATCCCATACGAGAACGTTCCGGACTCAACTACTAAAAGGAACCGGATATTTAAAACTAGGGTGTATAGGCGCGGACGTGCGCGTCGAACACGTCACCGCCGCGGCGGAATCGTTCACCTGCAACGCCTACCTCGCGCTCGGCGACCGGACCATCCTCGTCGACGCGGGCGCGATGGACGGCGTCGCGGACGTCGTCGCGGAGCACACCGACGCCCTCGACGCGGTCGTGCTCACGCACCAGCACGGCGATCACGTGGAGGCGCTCGACGAGGTCGTCGCGGCCTTCGACCCCGCGGTGTACGCCTACGCCGAGCACCCCCACCGAACGGACGCGCTCGACGGCGGCGATACGCTGCTCATCGGCGACGAGACCTTCGAGGCCGTGTACACGCCCGGCCACGCCGACGATCACCTGGCCTTCGTCTCCGCGACGACGCTCTTCTCCGGCGACGTGGTCGTCCACGACGACGGCGCGTTCGACTACGGGAGCTTCGGCCGGACGGACATGGCCGGACAGAGCCGAGAGGCGCTCGTCGAGAGCATCGAGCGCCTGCTCGACCGGATGCCGGCCGACGTCGAGCACATGTACGCCGGTCACGGCGCCACGTACCACGGCGACGTCCGCGACGTCGTCGAGACCGCCCTCACGCGCGCCGAGAAGCGCGAGCCGAAGTACCCCGAGGAGTAAGTCGACGAGCGGCGCCGTTCTCATCGCCTCCGGCCCATCGGACGCTCCACCAGCGACGGCACCGTGAGAAGAGTGAACGCAAAGACATATAATTAGACGGGGCTAATTCGAGGATAACTAATGTCGAATAACGCGTTCTCGATACGCGAGCTGGCGCGGTACATCGGGCCGGGCTTTCTCATCTCCGTCGCGTACATGGACCCCGGGAACTGGGCGACGAACATCTCGGGCGGCGCGAAGTACGGCACCGCGCTCCTCTGGGTGATCGTCCTCGCCTCGATCGTGGCGATGGGCATCCAGATCGTCGCCGCGAAGCTCGGCATCGCCACCGGGAAAGGGATCGCCGCCCTCTGCCGGGAGCGTCTCCCGCGGCCCGTCGTCTACGTGCTCTGGGCCGCCGCCGAGCTCGCCATGATCGCCACCGACATGGCGGAGATCATCGGCGCCGCCATCGGGTTCAGCCTCGTCTTCGGCCTCCCGCTGTGGGCGGGCGCGGTCCTCGCGGGCATCTCCAGTTTCGCCCTCCTCGGCGTGCGCTCGGCGTACCGGCGGGGCTTTCGCGCCATCGAGTTCGCCATCATGGCGCTCGTCGGCGTCATCGCGCTCGCGTTCGTCTTCGAGGTCGCCCTCGCCAAACCGGACCCGGCGAACGTCGCGCTCGGTCTCGCGCCCTCCATCCCGAACGCCGGCGCGCTCTACGTCGCCATCGGTATCCTCGGCGCGACCGTGATGCCCCACTCCGTCTACCTCCACCCCTACATCGTCCAGGACCGGCGCAGCCGTCTCGTCGCCGAATCCGGAGACACCGAGGCCGTCCACCGGCGCCACTTCCGCTACGAGAGCATCGACACGATCGTCGCGCTGTTCGGCGCGATGTTCGTCAACGCCGCGATGCTCGTCGTCGCCGCCGCCGCGCTCACCGGCACCGGCATCGAGACCCTCGAAGAGGCCTACGTCACGCTCGCCGGCGTCTTCGGCGCCAACGCCAGCCTCGCGTTCGGGATCGCGCTCATCGCCGCCGGTCTCTCCTCCTCGCTTGTCGCCACCATGGCCGGCCAGACCGTCATGGACGGCTTCCTCGACTGGAACGTCTCCGTCTGGACCCGCCGCTCCGTCACGCTCGTCCCGAGTCTCGCCGTCGTCATCGCCGGCTTCGACCCGACGAGCGTCCTCGTCGCCAGCCAGGTCGCGCTCTCCTTCGAGTTGCCGTTCGTCCTCATCCCCCTCCTCTACTTCACCCGCGAGGAGGGGCTCATGGGGTCGTTCGTCAATCGAACGAGCACCACGAGCGTCCTCAGCCTCGTCGTCGCGGTGATCGTCGCGCTCAACGGGTGGCTGCTCTACACGACGCTGTTCGGGTGATCCGAGTCGCCGACCGCCGAGGACCGCGATTCTAAAACCTTAACCGCCTCCGCGCCGATTCCGACAGTATGGCCGAGCAATCCATCGAGGACCGCCTCCTCGGAAAGCAGATCTGCATGCGCTGTAACGCGCGCAACGCGAAGGAAGCGACGCAGTGCCGCAAGTGCGGTTACGGCAAGCTCCGCCCGAAGGCCCGCGAGCGTCGCGCGACGTAGAACCGCGACCTTTTCCTGTGCGCGGCCGATAGTGGTTCACAGAAGATTTAGGTGTATTCTGAGTTGGTAGGGCAATGACAGGACGAGAGAAAGAGATCGTCCGTCACCTCAGTGAGGACGATCTCGACCGCTTGCTCACACAGACAGATGACGAGAAGGTGAGTAAGCGACTCATCTTCATCAAACGGCTGTACAAGGGCGCATCACTCGAAGATGCAGCCGACGATGTCGGGATGTCCCAATCAACCGGGAGTCGCTGGGCCAGGCTCTGGAATAAGGGCGGTCTCGGACTTCTGACCCCGAGCTTCGGGGGCGGGCGGCCCCCGAAGCTCGACGAGGAACAACGAGAGCGGCTCCTTGACCTGCTCGAAGAGGGCGAACCCTGGAAGAAGCAGGAGATTCAGCACCTCATCAACGAAGAGTTCGATGTCGAGTACCATCCGAACTATCTGCCGCGACTCCTGTCTGATCTCGGCCTCTCGTACGCGATTCCGCGTACCGAGAGGCCAGACCGGCCAGAGAACGCCGACGAAATCCTCGACGAACGCGTTGCCGACGCGTTCGCCGAGGATGAGAAAAACGAGCCCCACAACAAACAGCCAGAAGACGACGAAGATGAAGACTGGACGGTTGATGACGATATCCGGACAGATGGCGGCACGACAGTCGGTTTCTTCGATATCTCGCATCCGCAACCGTGGGACAATTCTCAGCGGCTCTACACAGTGAACGAGCCGACGATTACCCGGCCGCTGGTGAAAATCGATACACCAGCGGCCGGGTTCTATGCGCTCAACGGCGAGAGTGTTCTCCAATTCCCGCCGAATCAGGAGAAAGAGCAGATCTGTGCGTGTCTCGAAGCGATCCGCGAGCAGAATCCGGGCGAGCGGATTCTGCTCGTCTTGGACAACTTCTCGTCACACATCTGTGCGTACACGCGCAAACGCGCCCACGAACTCGGGATCGACCTCATCTTTCTGCCTGTGGGCTCGCCGCATCTCAACCCGATTGAACCCGTCTGGAAGAGTCTCAAATGGGAGTCTTCGCCCCTGATCGTGGAGGGCGCGGCCGAATACCGCGCCCTCCTCGATGAGATCTTCACGAAGCTGACCGACCAGCTGAGTTTCGCAGGCTCGTGGATCGAAAATCACCTCGACGGATTCATTCAGAAGTTGCGTTAGTCACTAAAGGCCGCGCACAGGAAAAGGTCGACCTCCGCGAGCGATCGGAGATCGCTCGCTGATCCCGCGGAACGCGGCGCGTTCCGCGGACAAAAAGCCTTCCTCGCCACCGTCAGTGGCTCGTCGGCCTCGCGCTAGCGCGCGAGTGAGTCGTCATTCCGGTGGTTCCGCTACTCCTCGGCGCCCGCGTCGAGGTACTCCTGTTGGACCGTGACGACCTCCGTCGAGTCCGCGCACGCCGCGTACCGGCGCAGCGGCTCCTCGTTCAGTTCGAGGAAGGTGTGCCCCCACCGGAACTTGCCCAGCACGTCCTCGGCGTGCTCGCGTTCGCCGAGGATACAGAGCGCGCCCGCGAAGGCCTCCGCGGTGTTGAGCCGGAAGGGCTTCCCGTAGTTCACGGGGTTGGCGGCGACGAGGAAGGGGAGCGCGCGGTGATCGCCAGCCATCTCGAACATCGCGCGTTCGGCGGTCTCCCACGAGCAGTCGAGCGCGACGAGCGTCGAGTGATCGGCGTCGGCGGGCGAGAGCGCGGTGTCCGCGTGGGGGTTGAGGACGAGCCCGTACGGCGTCGCGCGGTTCGTCCGGTGGAGCTCGGCCATGTCGAAGCGCGCGAGCTTGCGGGCCGTGCACTTCTCGGGGTCGTCGTCGCCCTCGTAGCGGACGTGGAGGTCCACTACGCGTCGTCGCCCTCGCCGGCGCCGAGCGCGCTCTCGCCGACCTTCTCGCGGCCCTCGATGACCGTCTGGCCGCCCATGTAGGGCTGGAGGGCCGCCGGGACGTCGACGGTGCCGTCCTCGTTCTGGTAATACTCGAGGATGGCGACGACGACGCGGGGGACGGCGAGACCGCTGCCGTTCAGCGTGTGGAGGTACTCCGCGGACTCGTGGGGCTCGGGCCGATAGCGGATGCCGGCGCGCCGCGCCTGGAAGCCCTCGAAGTTCGAGACGGAGGAGACTTCGAGCCACCGCCCGCCCTCCGCGGGGCCCTCGTCCATGTCGTCGCCGGGCGCCCACACCTCGAGGTCGTACTTCTTCGCCTGCGTGAAGCCGAGGTCGCCCGTGCACATCTCGAGGATGCGGTACGGGAGTTCGAGGCGGCGGAGGACCTCCTCGGCCTCGTCGACGAGGCCCTCGAAGCGCTCCGCGGATTCCTCGGGGCGGACGAAGTTCACCATCTCGACCTTGTTGAACTGATGAACGCGAACGATCCCGCGCGTCTCCGTCCCGTGCTCGCCGGCCTCGCGGCGGAAGTTGGGACTGTACGCCTGATGTTTCAGCGGGAGGTCCTCGCCGAGCAGGATCTCGTCGCGGTACATGTTCGTCACGGGCACCTCGGCGGTCGGGAGGAGCCAGAGGTCGTCGTCGTCGTAGTCGGCCTCGTTGACGCCGCCGACGCGGTAGGCGTCCTCGACGAACTTCGGGAACTGCCCCGTCCCCTCCATCGACGCCGAGTTGACGGGGATCGGCGGGAAGACGTCGACGTACCCCTGCTCGCGGTGGACGTCGAGCATGAACTGGATCAGCGCGTGTTCGAGGCGCGCGCCCGCGCCCTTGGCGAAGTAGAACCCGCCGCCCGACACCTTCGCGCCGCGCTCGAAGTCGAGGACGTCCAGGTCCTCGCCGAGATCGTAGTGCGGGACCACTTCGTCGGGGAGCTCGCGAAGGTCGTCGAAGCCCTCGCGGCGGCGCTCGACGTTCTCGGACTCGTCCGCGCCGACGGGCACCTCGTCCTGCGGGATCTGCGGGAGCGTCAACAGGAGGCGTTCGAGTTCGCCCTCCAGGTCGTCCGCGCGCGCCTCGACGTCCGCGAGTTCGTCCTTGAGCGACTGGGAGCGCTCGATGGCCTCCTGGGCCGCCTCCTCCTTCCCCTCCTGTTTGAGTTCGCCGATCTCCGAGGAGACCTCGTTACGCTCGTGTCTGAGGTCGTCGCCCCTCCGCTTGAGGTCGCGCCACTCCTCGTCGACCTCCAGGATCCGATCCAGGTCCGCGTCGACCCCCTTCTTCTCCAAGGCGTCGCGCACGACGTCCGGGTTCTCCCGAACGAACTGCCGGCTGAGCATACGTACGTGTTCCCGTCGGCGGGCAAAACGGTGACGGGATTCGTCTCCCTCGCCGGGCGGCGCTTTTTTCGCGCTTCCGATCCCACGTCGAATCATGCCACAGAGCGGCACGTCACCGGGGGACGGCGCGCGCGTCGACGCCTGCACGGACGTCCACTACGTCGACACGGGGATGTACGACACGCCGGGCTACGGCGCGGTGTACGTCGTCGACGCCGAACGGCCCGCGGTGCTCGATACGGGCATCGGCACGCACCACGAGCGCGTCCTCGACGCGCTGGACGAAGTCGGGATCGCGCGCGACGACCTCGGCGCGATCGTCGTCTCGCACGTCCACCTCGATCACGCGGGCGGCGCGGGCTTCCTCGCCGACGCCTGTCCGAACGCCGACGTCTACGTTCACGAGATCGGCGCCCCCCACCTCGTCGACCCCGCGGACCTCGTCGCGGGGACGAAGCGCGCCGTCGGCGACCAGTGGCGCTACTACGTCGACCCCGAGCCCGTCCCCGAGTCGCGGATCGTCGAGCTCGCGGACGGCGACCGGATCGACCTCGGCGATCGGACGCTCACGGCCCACCACGCGCCGGGCCACGCGCCCCACCAGGTCGTCCTCGAAGACGACCGGGACGGCTTCGTGCACACGGCGGACGCCGCGGGCATCTGGGTGCCCGCGCTCAGTGAGGTCCACGAGACGAGTCCGCCGCCGAACTTCGAGCTGGAGACCTGCCTCGACGACGTGGCGACGATCCGCGAGCGCGCCCCCGACGTCCTGCTCTACCCGCACTTCGGGCCGGTCGCCGACGACGTCGACGGCGTGCTCGACGAGTACGCGACCACCCTGCGGGAGTGGGTCGCGCGCGTCCGGGAGAAGCGCGCAGAGCTCGACGACGACGAGGCGGTCGAGCGGTACTTCGCGGAGCGGACGTCGCTGGACGAGGTCTGGCCGGCACACAAGGCCGAGGAGGAGGTGGCGATGAACGTGCGCGGGGTTCTAGTGGCGCTCGATAGGAGAGTAGCATAAACACCACCGAACAGTCGTGGAATTTCGCGCCGCGACCACCCCCATTTATTGCATATCCCCCAAAACAACCTACTGGTACCCGTGTCCGGATCGTCACTCATCTCACTCGTCGCGCTCATCCTCGTGCTGGGCGTCCTCGCCCAGCTCGTCGCCGCGCGACTCCGTGTGCCGAGCGTGTTGTTCCTCATCCTCGCGGGCGTCTTCGTCGGGCCGGTGTTCGGTCTCATCGGCCGCGATACGTTCGGAGGCGCGCTCTCCGGGATCGTCGGGGTGAGCGTCGCCATCATCGTCTTCGAGGGGGCGTTCCACCTGAAACTAGAGAAGCTTCGCGAAGCGCCCCGGGAGAGCTTACGTCTCGTGACGCTCGGAGCGGCGGTGGCCTTGCTCGGGACGGCGCTCCTCGTCAGGGTCCTCCTCGGGCAGCCGTGGGACGTCGCGTTCCTCATCGGCGCGCTCCTCGTCGCCACGGGGCCGACGGTCATCACGCCGATCCTCGAGGTCGTCCCGGTGCGCGATCGGGTCGGCGCGTCGCTCGAAACCGAGGGCGTCGTGAACGACGTCACGGCGGCGGTCATCGCCGTGGTCGCCTTCGAGGTCGTCACCGCGGAGGCCGCGACGACGAGCGAGGTCATCACCGCGTTCTCCGCGCGCATCGGCGTCGGCGTCGTCGCCGGCCTCGTCGTCGCGGGGGCCGCGTGGGCGCTCCTCCGCCGGATCGACCTCTCGCCGGGGAACGCCGTGCAGAACGCGCGGCTCGTCACGCTCGCAAGCGCGCTCGCCGCGTACGGCCTCGCGGAGCTCTCGGGGCTCGGGGAGGCCGGGCTCCCCGCCGTGGCGACCGCGGGCATCATCCTCGGGAACGCCGACCTCCCCTACGAGGAGGAGATCGAGACGTTCAAAGGCGATATCACGCTCATCGTCCTCTCCTTCGTCTTCATCGCGCTCGCGTCGCTGCTCTCGCTCGGCGACCTGCTACGCTTCGGGATCGCGGGCGTAGCGGTCGCGGCCGGGGCGGCCCTCGTCGTCCGCCCCCTCGCCGTCTTCGTCTCCACGTTCGGTGATCGCTTCACGATGGCCGAGCGGACGTTCATCAGTTTCGTCGGCCCCCGCGGGATCATCCCCGCGTCCGTGGCGACGCTCTTCGCGGTCCAGTTGCGCTCTGCCGGGATGGAGAACGCAGCGAACGCGCTCGTCAGCGTCGTCTTCCTCACCATCCTCCTCACGGTCGTATTCGAGGGCGGCCTCGCGAGGCACATCGCGGAATTCCTCGACGTCATACCCATGCGTGTCATCATCGTCGGCGGCGGCACCGTCGGTCGCGCGCTCGCAGAGCGCCTCGAAGACCGCGGTGAGAACGTCGTCATCGTCGAAATGGACGAATCGACCATCGAACTCACGCGCGAGCGCGGCTTCACGGTCCACGCCGGCGACGGCACGGACATGGACGTGTTACGCGCCGCGGGCATCGAGAACGCGAAGATCGTCGTCACCGCGACCGGCGACGACGACGCGAACCTGCTCGTCAGCCAGCTCGTCGACTCGAAGTTCGACCCCGAGACCATCATCGCGCGGGTCAACAACCCAGACAACGTCGACGCGTTCAGCGAGCTCGGCGTTCGCGCCGTCTCCTCCTCGCTCGCCACGGCGTGGAGCATCGACAACCTCATCGAGCGCCCGGCGCTCTCCAACTGGATGACGGAGATCGGACGCAGCGGCGATGTTCAGGAGATCGAGGTCACCGCGGACGACCTCGTCGGGCGCACGATCGGCGAGCTCGACGAACACCTCCCGAACGGCTGCATCATCGCGCTCGTCGGCCGCGACGGCGAGAACGCCGTCCCCAGCGAGGACTTCACCCTACAGGCGGGCGACCACCTCACCTTCCTCGGGCGGAAGGAGGCGGTCCGCGAGGCCGTCGAGCGGTGTAACCCCTCGTCGGCGGCGGAGAAGGCGTGATCGGCGGCCGAGCACCGCCCAGCGAACCGGCGTGAGCGATCCGGCGCTCCGCCTCGCAACGCCCGACGACGCGGCGGCGATCAGACGTATTTACGCGCCGTACGTCACGGAGACGGCGATCACCTTCGAGACGGCGCCGCCGAGCGTCGCGGCGTGCCGCGAGCGGATCGCGGAGACGCTCCCCGACTATCCGTGGCTGGTCTGCGAGCGCGACGGCGACGTCGTCGGCTACGCGAGCGCCGGGCCGATCCGCGCGTACGGCGCCTTCGAGTGGGCCGTCGAGAGCACCGTCTACGTCACCGAGTCGGCACAGCGCCGCGGGATCGGGAGAGCGCTCTACGAGGCGTTACTCGCGCTGCTCGATCGACAGGGGTACGTCGTCGTCTACGCCGTCGTGACGCTCCCGAACGAGGCGAGCGTCGCGCTCCACGAGTCCCTCGGCTTCGAGCACGAGGGGACGTTCTCCGGGATGGGGTACAAGCACGGCGCGTGGCACGACGTGGGGTGGTGGTCGTACGCCCTCGGCGAGCGCCCGGCGGACCCGGACCCGCCCCGACCGCTCACCGCGCTCCGCGGACGCGAGGCGTGGAACGAGGTCCTCGGATCGCTCGACGCGCCCGCGGAGTGACCAGCCGTCCGCAGCGCGGAGAGAAACACGAGACCGGGCACGCCGACGACGGCGGCGGCGGACGCGAGCGCGGCGGGCGGCGCGTCGACCGGACCGCGCGCCGTCTCCTAAAGCGTTTTAGGAGCCACCACCCACGTAGCGCTATGGGCCAGCGTCTCCGCCGGTTCAGCCGCCCGCTCCCCGTCCTCCTCGTCGTCACCGCGCTCGCGCTCCTCGCCCGCCTCGTCGCGCTCGGCGCGCGCGTCGCCCACCAGGACGAGGGGCGCGTGGCCGACTGGATCCTCCACTACATGACGGTCGGACAGTGGCAGTATCGCCCGATCATCCACGGCCCCTTCCTCCCGCACGTCAACGGCGTCGTCTTCTCGTGGCTCGGGGCGACCGACGCCACGATGCGCCTCGTGGTCGCCGTCGGCGGCGGCCTCCTCCCGCTCTGTGCCTACCTCTACCGCGACCGACTGCGCGACGACGAAGTCGTGATCTTCGGTCTCCTGCTGGCCGCGAGCCCCGCGCTCCTCTACTACTCGCGGTTCATGCGCAACGACCTGCTCGTGGCCGCCTGCATGATGGCCGCGCTCGGCTGTTGGTCGCGGGCGGCCGCGACCCGCCGGATCCGCTACGTCCTCGCGGGGACCCTCCCGTTCGCCCTCGCGTTCACGATGAAGGAGAACGCCCTGCTCTACCCGGTGGCGTGGATCGGCGCGGGCGTCCTCGTCCTCGACAGACACCTGCTCGCCGCGGCGCTGAGCGAGCGCGGCCTCGTCGCGTCGGTGACCGACGCCGTCGGCGAGTGGAGACGGAGCGCCGAGACGCGGACCGCCGCCGCGTTCCTCCTCGCGCTTCCCGCCGCGCTCCTCGTCTTCGCCGCCGTCGTCGTCGCGTTCTACGCGCCGATCCCGGAGGTGTACGGGCTCTTCGGGGGGCCCGGCGCGTTCGCGGGCGTCGTCGAGACGGCGACGGTCGACACGTGGCACGCGTTCGTCGGCACGTGGGCGCACGCGGGAATGAGCAGCCACTCCACCGTCGAGTTCGTCGGCCGCCTCCTGAAGATCGTCGGGCTGACCGCGACCGTCACCTGCGCGTTCGCGCTCGTCGGCTTCGTCCGAGAGCGCTACGGGCGCGGCGGGACGCGGAACGTCGTCGAGTTCTGCTTCTACTGGGGGACGGCGAGCATCTTCGGCTACGCGGTCGTGACGGACATCCTCGCCGGGTGGCTCGCGACGCACGTCGTCGCGCCGCTCGCGCTCCCCGCCGCGGTCGGCCTCGCGTGGGTGCACCGCGTCGGCAAGCGCGGCTACGTCGCCGGGGAGCCGATCGCGTTCCGCCTCGCCGCCGCGGTGTTGCTCGTGAGCGCGGCGGTCGTCGGCGGCACCGCGGCGTACACGAGCTACGCCGCCCCGCAGGACGGCGAGACGAACCCGCTCGTCCAGTACGCCCAGCCGGCGGGCGAGATGAAGCCGACGCTGGCCGAGATCGAGACGGTGGCCGCGGCGCACGACGGGATCGACGTCGTGTTCTACGGCGAGGAGTTCTACAACCCGAGCGACCTCGAACGGCCGCCGTCGCTGGAGATCGAGAGCGGGGGGTATCCGGGCTGGTTCGCCCGCCTCCCGCTCCCGTGGTACTTCGATCGGTACGGCGCGCGGGTCGGGAGCACGACCGACCGGAGCGTCCTCGCCGACCGCCAGCCGCCGGTCGTGATCGCGCTGGAGAGCGAGGCGGGAGCGGTCCGGAGCGCGCTCGACGCGGACGCCTACACCGAGCGCACCCATCAGGGGTACCAGTCCGGGCGGCCGCTGGTCTTCTTCGTCCGCGACGACGCGACCGAGGGAGCGACGACCGACGCGGCGAGCGCCGACGCGGCGGGCGCGATGCCGGCACCGAACGGGAGCGTCGTGGCGGCGTGACGCGCCGTCGGTCGTCCGACGGTCTTATGCGGCGGGAGCGTCAATTCCGGGGGTAATGACCGATCGGGCGCTCGACGTCGTGGAGTTCCTCCTGACCGCACGCGTCTACGAGCGCAACACCGACCTCGACGAGAACGACCTCCCGCCAGCCGTCCGGAGCGCGCTCTGGGACGGCGACGGCGTCCCCCGACCCCCGCAGGCGACCGGCGAGGCCGTCGCGGAGGCGACCGACATCGCGGATCCGTGGGACGAGGTAGCGAGCCTGATGTTCACCGAACAGGACTCGTTCTCGGGGCGAATCCGCCTCGTGGACGACGAGATGGCGAAGGAGTGGTACGCGAACCACGCGGACGCCCCGCGGATCCAGGCGAACCCCGCGCTCGCCGCGGCCTACGAGGACGACTTCGACGACGTCGATTACGCGGCCGCCCGCGAGGCCAACCGTCCCGTGCAGGCCGACCCGCAGTGGATCGACGGCCTGCTGGAGGACATGTTCGACGAGGACGACGAGGAGATGCTCGACCTCGTGGAGGTGCAGGCCCCCGCGGAGATCGAGACGACGCTCGACGACCTCGTGCTCACCGACGAGCAGCAGGCGGAGACCGCGAAGGTCTCGAAGGCCATCGAGCACCGCGACTACCTCGCGCAGGTCGGGCTCGTCGAGGTCGGGAAGCTCCTCTTCGTCGGCCCGCCCGGCACCGGGAAGACCAGCACCGCGAGGGGGCTCGCCCACCGCCTCGATCTCCCGTTCGTCGAGGTGAAGCTCTCGATGATCACGAGCCAGTACCTGGGCGAGACCGCGAAGAACGTCGAGAAGGTCTTCGAGGTGGCGAAACGCCTGGCGCCCTGCGTGCTCTTCATCGACGAGTTCGACTTCGTGGCGAAGACCCGGACGAGCGACGAGCACGCCGCGATCAAGCGCGCCGTCAACACCCTCCTGAAGGCCATCGACGAGATGAGCCTCGTGAAGGACGACGTCCTGCTCGTCGGCGCGACGAACCACCCGGACGAGCTCGACGCGGCGGTGTGGCGGCGCTTCGACGAGATCCTGAGCTTCCCCAAACCCACCGAGCCGATGCGCGCGGACATCCTGCGGATCGTCACGCGCGGCATCGAAGTCGAGGGGTTCGACCCCGAGGCGATCGCCGCGAACACCGACGGTCTCACGGGGAGCGACCTCCGCCTCGTCCTCCGCGAGGCCGTCTTGGACGCGCTCGTCGAGGACCGCACCACGCTCTCGCAGGCCGACCTCCTCGACGCGGTCAAGTCCTTCGAGGAGCGCGATCACCTGCGGAACCTCGACAGCCTCGAAGAGGCGGTGGAGACGGAGGACGACGCGCACGACCACGGACACGATCACGACCGCGACCACGAACACGAACACGCGCCCGCCGACGCGGACGACTAGGGATGCGCGTGACGCTGCTCGGGACGGGCGACACCGCGGGAACGCCCCGGCCGGGGTGCGACTGCGACACCTGCCTCGCCGCCCGTGAGCGCGGCGTCGAGCGCACCCGCTCGTCCGTCCACGTCCGCAACGAGTCGACGGGCGACGTCCTCCTCATCGACGCGAGCCCGGACTTCCGACAGCAGTTCCTCCGCGAGGACGTGGCGCTCCCCGACGCCGCCGTCATCACGCACATCCACTTCGATCACCTGGACGGCTTGGGCAACGTCTATCGGCTCCTCGATCACCTCCCGGTCTACGCCGCGAACGAGACGGACCCGAAGACGAACGAGAGCGTCGCCGGGACGATCCGGCGGAAGTACGACTACCTCGAGACGGTGAGCGTCCAATCGCGGACGCCCCACGAGTCCTTTCGCGTCTGCGGCTTCGACGTCACGCTCGTCCCCGTCGACCATCCCCCCCTGCTCACCTACGGCGTCGTCGTCGAGGAGCCCGAGACGGGCGCGACGCTCGCGCTCTCGGGGGACACGAGCTACCGGGTGCCCGCGGCCTCCCGAGACGCGCTCCGCGACGCCGACCTCCTGCTCGCCGACGGCATCGTCCCCGCGAGCCTCTGCGATTACCACCCGCTCGGCGGCCGCGACGAGGACGAGACGGGGACCCCGCGGACGTTCGGCACGAAACACATGACGCGGGAGGGCGCCGTGTCGCTCGCGGACGACCTGAACGCGGCCGAGTTGCGCGTGGTGCACGTCGCCCACCGCTATCCGCCCGACGAGGCGTTCGCGGCGCCGCTGGCGGTGGACGGCGAGACGTTCTCACTCTGAGGGGGAGGCGTACGCGACGCCGGTGACGAGGAGGCCGACGACGACGCCGGAGAGGACGACGCGAACGCCGGAGCGGGTGAGCGGGCGAGTGCGGGACACGTCGGAGAGCGGAGCCGAGCGCAGTTAGTCGTTCGTCCACCGCCCGAGGCCGGCCTGCGTGCGCGCGCTCGACGCGTCCGGGTCCCACGCCTGTCGGGCGGCGCGCTCCGCTTCGGGATCGACGTCGGGCGCGTCACCCGCGGCGTACCCCGGGCACGCCGGCCCGCACTCGCTCGCGGGATCGACGAGGCGGTCCTTGTACGCGCAGTCGGGGAGCGTCTCGACACCCGCCTCGCGCCCGCGCTGGGCGTTCGCACACGCCGGGAGGTCGTAGGTCCGCCACCCCTTCCCGTAGGCGCGTTCGGCGACGCGACGCCGTTGGGTGGCCTTCTCCGATGGGGAGACGGTGGCGACCTCGCGCCGACCGGGGTGGGCGTCGCCGGGTTCGAGCCCCCAGCTGTCGGCGTCGAGGCGCGTCGGTTCGCCCACCACCTCGATCGGCTCCGCGGCGTCGACGTCGACGCGCCAGACGCCGACGTCGGGCGGGAGGCGGTTGAGGTGCGCGCGCGTCACGTACGACTCGGTGGCGAGGACGGCGTAGTCGAGGACGCCGAGCGAGACGTCGTGGCGGAGTTGCGCGTCGAGGTCCCCCGGCTCCCCGAGGTCGGGTTTGTTCTCGATCCCCACGAGGTCGCCGACCCAGTCGGGGTAGCGCGCGGTCCGGCGGACGACCGCGTGGCCGTCCCGCCTGTCGAGGTCGAAGAAGCCCGCCTCGTGCCCGCGTTCGGCGAGGTCGCGGGCGCGGGCCGGCGACCCGTCGAAGGCCGCGGTGACGCGACGCCACCGGCCGACGCCGACGTCGGCCTCGACCGCGGCGACGGGAATCGCGTGGGGCGTGAGCCGCGTTCGAGCGTCGAACTCGGGGCCGCGCGTGAGACAGACGACGTCGACGATGCGCCCGCCGGCGGCACGGACGCTCGTCCCGAGTTGGCGCGCCACCACCGGATACGACCGTTCGAGGTGAGCGCAGAGCCGGAGTTCGAACGCGAACTCTCGCATACGCCACGGGAGGGGCGCCGCGGGGTTAAGCGCCGCGTCGGATCAGGCGGCGAGCGCGACGTCGAGGGTGAGCATCACCATCAGGCCGGCCATCGTGCCGAGGGTGGCGGTGCGCTCGTAGCCCCGCGCGTGGCTCTCGGGGATGATCTCGTCAGAGATGACGTAGAGCATCGCCCCGGCGGCGAACCCCATCGCGTACGGGAGGACCGGAGTGGCGACGAGGACGGCCCACGCGCCGAAGACGGCGACCGGAACCTCGACGAGGCCGGCGCGAAGCCCCGTGATCATGGCGTAAAAGCGCGTTCCGAGACCCGCGTTGCGCGCGGCGATGGCGACGGCGAGCCCCTCGGGAACGTTCTGGATGCCGATGGCGAGCATCAGGGGGAGCGCCTCGCCGAGGTTCCCGGTGCCGAACCCGACGCCGACCGCGAGGCCCTCGGGCATGTTGTGGAGCGTGATGGCGACGATGAAGAGGAGGACGGAAGCGACGCGACCGTCGACGTCGAGGCCGGGGTCGTCGCTCGACGCCTCGGGATCCGTCGCGTCGCCCGTGTCGCGTTTCGCGGCGTCGGCGCGCGTGCCCCCGGTGACGAGGACGTGGACGTGGGGCACCCAGCGGTCCGCGCGGTCGAGGAGGAGGACGCCGAGGACGAGGCCGACGAGCACGGGGACGAGGCCACCGGCGTCGATCCCCGGGAGGATGAGGCTGGTGAAGCTCGCGGCGAGCATCACGCCTGCGGCGAACCCCAGCGCGCCGTCGAGCGCGCGCTCCGAGGGATCGCGCCAGACGATGATGCCGAGCGCACCGACGAGGTTGAGCGCGGCGATGACGAGACCCCCGACGAACGCCTGCACGATCGGGTTAGAGCCGGCGACACCGACGAACGCGTCGGCGAACGCGCTCATCGGCGTCGATCGGTGAGTCGCGAGTGGTTCCCGGTGGTGGGTGAACGTGTCTGCATGCCGGTCGTAGGCGGAGGCGGGGGATAGTACCTGCGGCGGTCGGGGGTGGTCGTGCGAGGCGTCGACACGGGCTGAGAACCGCCGCGACGGCGTCGAATCGGGGGCTTTATCATTTCTGCGGGGTGAAGTACCCGCAAGATTACTGCATGGCAGGAACTCACCGCCAACCGGAGGTGAACATCGGTCTCGTCGGGCACGTCGACCACGGAAAGACGACGCTCGTGCGCGCGCTGTCCGGCGAATGGACCGATCAGCACTCCGAGGAGATGAAACGCGGCATCTCCATCCGACTGGGCTACGCGGACGCGACGTTCCGGCGTTGCCCGGAGGACGAGCCCCCCGAGTGTTACACGGTCGAGGAGCACTGTTCGGAGCACGACGTCGACACCGACGTCCTGCGGACGGTGTCGTTCGTCGACGCGCCCGGGCACGAGACGCTGATGGCGACGATGCTCTCCGGCGCGTCCCTGATGGACGGTGCGGTGCTGGTCGTCGGCGCGAACGAGGCGGTCCCTCAGCCCCAGACCGAAGAGCACCTGATGGCGCTCGACATCATCGGGATCGAGAACGTCGTCATCGCGCAGAACAAGATCGACCTGGTCGACGGCGAGCAGGCCCGCGAGAACTACGAGCAGATCCAAGAGTTCGTCGAGGGTACCGTCGCCGAGGACGCCCCGGTCGTCCCCGTGTCGGCCGAGCAGGAGATCAACCTCGACGTCCTCATCGAGACGATCGAGGAGGAGATCCCGACCCCCGAGCGCGATCCCGACGCGGACCCGCGGATGTACGTCGCGCGCTCCTTCGACATCAACCGCCCCGGCACGACGTGGGAGGGGCTCACTGGCGGCGTCCTCGGCGGGAGCCTCGTCGCGGGCGAGCTCGACGTCGACGACGACCTCGAACTCCGGCCGGGCCGCGAGGTCGAGGAGGGCGGCCAGTCCGAGTGGCAGTCCATCACGACGACCGTCCGCTCGCTTCAGGCGGGCGGCGAGGACGTCGACACCGTCACGCCCGGCGGCCTGCTGGGCGTGGGGACGGGCCTCGATCCGAGCATGACGAAGGGCGACGCGCTCGCCGGACAGGTCGCCGGCCACCCCGATGCGCTCCCGCCGACGTGGGAGTCCTTCGAGATGGAGGTCGACCTCCTCGAACGCCTCGTCGGCGCGGAGGAGGGCGAGACCATCGACGACATCAACACCGGCGAGCCGCTGATGCTCACCGTCGGCACCGCCACCACGGTCGGCGCGGTCACGTCCGCGCGCGAGGGCGAGTGCGAGGTGAACCTCAAGCGCCCGGTCTGTGCCGAGGTCGGCGACGTCATCGCCATCAACCGCCGCGTCGGCGCGCGCTGGCGTCTCATCGGCATCGGCCGCCTGCAGGGGTAACATGACGGAACGGGTCGCACTGGACGCGAACGCGCTGATGATGCCGGTCGAAGTCGGCGTTCGCGTCTTCGAGGGGCTCGATCGGGTCTGCGCCGACTACGACCCGGTCGTCCCCGACGTCGTCGCCGACGAACTGGCGTCGCTCGCCGACGGAAACGGCGAGGCGGCGACCGCGGCGGCGGTCGGGACGGACCTCGCGGCCCGCTGTGACGAACAGGAGACGGACGGACAGTACGCGGACGACGAGATCGTCGCGCTCGCCGACTCGGGCGCGGTCGACGTCGTCTGCACGAACGACGGCCCCCTCCGCGAGCGCGTACTCGCGGCCGGTACCCCGGTGATACACCTCCGGGGCCGGAATCGACTCACACGCACGCACCCATAGATGTACAAGCGCGCACGCCTGAAGGACACGGTAGAAGTACCCCCGGAGCACCTGGCGAACGTCTCGCCGGACCTGGTGAAACGCTTACTCCAGGACAAGCTCGAGGGGCGCATGGACGAGAACCTCGGTAGCGTCGTCACGGTGACGGAGGTCCACGAGATCGGCGACGGCGCGGTTCTCCCGAACCGACCTGGGGTGTATTACGAGGCGGAGTTCGACGCCGTCACGTTCGACCCCGAGATGCAGGAGGTCATCGACGGTGAGGTCGTCGAGGTCGTGAACTTCGGGGCGTTCGTCGGGATCGGCCCCGTCGACGGCCTGCTCCACGTCAGCCAGATCAGCGACGAGTACCTCGCGTACGACGAACAGAACCAACAGCTCGCCAGCCGCGAGTCCAGTGAGGTGCTCGGCGTCGACGACGCGGTCCGCGCACGGATCGTCACGAAGAGCATCGACGAGCGCAACCCGCGGGAGTCGAAGATCGGCCTCACCGCCAAACAGCCCGGTCTCGGCAAGCACGAGTGGCTCCGCAAGGCCGACGAGAACCCGGAGGCCGAGTAGGATGGCGTCGAACCGCCTCGCCTGCCACGACTGTCACCGGATCGTCGAACCCGACGAGGACGTCTGTCCCTACTGCGGGTCGAACGACCTCACGGAGGACTGGGCGGGCTACGTCGTCATCACGCACCCCGGGTCCTCCGAGATCGCGGAGAAGATGGAGGTCACGGAGGCGGGCGAGTACGCGCTGAAGGTCCGCTGACGGGTCGATGGAGACCGTCGCAACGTTGCCGAAGAGCGCGCGCGCGTCGTTCAAGGAGCCACTCGGCCCCGTCTTCGCGGACGCACACGAGCTACTCGACGGCGCGGGCGAGCCGATCGTCGCCGTCGGCGACGTCGTGAGCGCGCACCTCGGGCGGGCGGGCGTCGCGCCACACGTCGCGGTCGTCGACGGGAAGACGGAGCGCGAGTCGATCGCCGACGACGTGCTCGCCGACATCCCGAACGCGCCGCGGACCGTCGGCGTCGACTCGAAGCCGGGGACGCTCTCCGCCGAGTTAGTGCGCGCGCTCCGCGACGCCATCGACGCCGACGGTCCGACGCGGATCGACGTGACGGGCGAGGAGGACCTCGCCACGGTGCCCGCCGTCCTCCTCGCGCCCGCCGACGCGACGGTGGTGTACGGCCAGCCCGGCGAGGGGATGGTGCGCGCGAACGTCACCGCCGGCCTCCGCGAGCGCGTGCGCGACCTCGCCGAAGAGCTGGAGACGACCGCGGCGTTCTGGCGGCTCGTCGAGCGTCAGTAGTCGCGAAGCCACGCGAGGACGACGCCGACAGCCCCGAGAAACGCGAGCAGGAGGCCGACGGCCGAGACGTCGCCCGCCGAGGCCGAGTGGAGGAACCAGCCGAGCAGGAGCACCGCGAGGCCGGCTCGCTGCGCCGATGCCGTGCTCATCGGATCACCGTGGAAGGCATACGAGCGAGGACGGCGGAGCGCGAGAAAAGCGTTCGGCCGACCGACCGATCCACGTCGCCGGTGTCCGCGACCCGAGTGGCTCGGAGAGCCCGGTAGAGTCGGGGTTCGCTCGCCGTCAGGCGAGGCGCAAACGACCCCTACGGGGTCGTACAGCGCTTTTGGCCGAGCTTTTGCAAGCGACGGCGCGGCTTCGCCGCGCCGAGCGCTGCGAAAGGTCGTTCGTAATGCTTTTACTCGGTTCGGCGCCTTAGTGGATGACAACTGATCATGGAAATCGAAATCCTGAGCGAGGAGGGCAATCCGCTCCTCCACAGACAGGAGGTCCAGTTCGAGATCACGCACGACGAGGCGACGCCGTCCCGTCTCTCCGTCCGCGACTCCCTCGCGGCGACGCTGGACAAGGACAGCGACGAGGTCGTCGTCCGCAGCCTCGATACGAAGTTCGGGATGCGCAAGACCGTGGGCTACGCGAAGGTCTACGAGTCACCGGACGCCGCCATCGACGTCGAGCAGGGCCACATGCTCGAACGCAACAAGATCGAGGCCGAGGGGGCCGAGAAAGCGGAGGCTGAGGAGTAATGTCCCGCGCCGACTACTACAACGACGACGGCACGGCGTCGAAGACCCAGTGTCCGCGCTGTGGCGACACCTTCCTCGCGGATCACTCGGACCGCGAGCACTGCGGGAAGTGCGGCTACACCGAGTGGAAGTAACGCGCTAACGTCTTTTCATGCGCGTCGTCGGGATCGAAGGGACGGCGTGGTGTGCGAGCGCCGCGGTGTTCGATACGGAGCGCGATCGCGTCAGGATCGAGTCCGACGCGTACGAACCGGAGAGCGGCGGCATTCACCCGCGCGAGGCCGCAGAGCACATGCGTGAGGCGATCCCGGCGGTGATCGAGACCGCCCTCGAAGACGCCGAGGGTCCGATCGACGCGGTGGCGTTCGCGCGCGGGCCGGGCATCGGGCCGTGCTTGCGGATCGTCGGGTCGGCGGCGCGCGCGCTCGCGCAGGGTCTCGACGTCCCGCTCGTTGGCGTGAACCACATGGTGGCACACTTGGAGATCGGTCGCCATCGCTCGGGGTTCGAGTCGCCGGTCTGTCTGAACGCGTCCGGAGCGAACGCGCACGTCCTGGGGTATCACAACGGGCGCTATCGCGTGCTCGGAGAGACGATGGATACGGGCGTGGGGAACGCCCTCGATAAGTTCACGCGCCACGTCGGCTGGTCGCACCCGGGCGGTCCGAAGGTCGAGGACCACGCGAAGCGCGGGGAGTACGTCCCGTTCCCGTACGTCGTGAAGGGGATGGACTTCTCCTTCTCGGGAATTATGAGTGCCGCGAAGGACGCCTACGACGACGGGACGCCCGTCGAGGACGTCTGTCGGGGCTTAGAGGAGACGGTGTTCGGGATGCTGACGGAGGTCGCTGAGCGCGCCCTCTCACTGACGGGGCGCGACGAGCTCGTCTTGGGAGGCGGGGTCGGCCAGAACGCCCGGTTGCGCGGGATGCTGGCGGCGATGTGTGAGCAGCGCGGCGCGGGCTTCTACGCGCCCGAGCCCCGTTTCCTCCGGGACAACGCGGGGATGATCGCGGTGCTCGGTGCGAAGATGTATCGTGCGGGCGATACGCTCGACGTCGCGGAGTCGGCGATCGACCCGGATTACCGGCCGGACGAGGTGGCGGTGACGTGGCGCGACGACGCGGAGGACGTGTTGCTCGGCGGGTCGGGCGGCGACCTGCGCGGCGCGGAGGCGATCGTCGAGGCGGACGAGACGAGAGTGACGAAGACTCGTCGGCCGAAGGGATACCGTCACGACGCGCTCGACGCGCGCCTCCGCCGGGAGCGGACGACGGGGGAAGCGCGCCTGCTCTCGGAGGCGCGGCGCGTCGGCGTCCCGACGCCCGTGCTCTCGGACGTCGACGTCCCGGAGAGCACGCTGCGGATGGAACGGGTCGGCGACACCGACCTGCGCGACGCGCTGAATGAGGCGCGCATAGCCGCCGTCGCCGAGCACCTCGCGGCGATCCACGACGCGGGCTTCGTCCACGGCGATCCGACGACCCGGAACGCGCGCGTCACGCGCAGCGTGACGCGGGACGAGCGAGCGGGAGCGGAAGCGACACACGGGCAGCGCGCCTCGCGCGATGGGAGGGCAGAGCGCGTCCACCTCATCGACTTCGGCCTCGGCTACTACACGGACGACGTCGAGGATTACGCGATGGACCTCCGCGTCTTCGAGGGGTCGATCAGGGGGACGGCGAGCGACCCCGAGCCGCTCGTCGCGGCGGCGGAGGCGGCGTACCGCGAGGCGGGCGATCCGGACGTCGTCGCGCGCCTGCGGGAGGTCGAGGAACGCGGGCGTTACCGATAGCGAAAAGCTTCTTCCCACCGCCCACCGTAGCGTCGCGTATGCCCGAGAAACCCACGTCCGGCGAACTGTTCGGCGTCCCGTACAACTTCGAGCGTCCGTCGCTCTCGAACATGCTGAAGGCGTATTGGCAGCCCGGCGAGGGGATGCTCGTCGAGAAGCCGTTCGGCGTCGGCTACACGCTGAACCTGGCGAACTGGCGCTCGTGGATCGTCCTCGCCATCGCCGGCGTCCTCCTCTGGCAGCAACAGCAGGGCGAGGACGAGGAGGGGGCGGTGGACGAGGCCGTCGAAGTCGTCGTCGACGAGTAAGCGTCGCCGACGGTTTCGAACGCTCTTTGGTCCGCGGCGATGCACGATAGGCCATGAGCCTACTCTTCGTGACGACGAACGCCGGCAAGGTGCGCGAAGCGCGCGACTACCTCGACGCGGCCGTCGAACAGTTCGACTACGACTACGCGGAGATCCAGAGCGACGACCTCGCTGCGATCGCGGCGCGCGGTGCGCACGAAGCCCACGAGGCCGCGGGCGGCGGCGATCCGGTGATCGTCGACGACTCGGGGCTGTTCGTCGGCGGCCTCGGAGGGTTCCCCGGGCCGTACTCCTCGTACGTAGAGGACACGCTCGGGATCGAGCGCGTCTGGGAGCTCGTGCGGTCCCTCGACGACCGCGCGGCGGCGTTCCGCTCCGTCGTGGCGTACGCGGACGGGGAGACGGTCGAGACGTTCACCGGGGAGGTGTCGGGGCGGATCGTCGCACCGCGCGGGGCCGGCGGGTTCGGCTTCGATCCGATCTTCGAGCACGAGGGAGAGACGTTCGCGGAGATGGGGACCGAGGCGAAGAACGCCGTCTCGCACCGCGGGCGCGCGCTCGCGTCGCTCGCGGAGTGGCTGGCCGAGCGCGAATAAGCGAGGGGGACGTCAGGCGCGCGGATCGCGGTCCGGGCCGGGGTAGTCACCGCCGACGACCTCGGGGTAGAGGCGCTCGGGGTCGAAGAGACGCGCGAACCCGTCGGGTGGCGAGAAGCTCACGGTGACGTACTTCTTGACGGTCGCGTTGGTCCGTGCGCTCCGCAGCGATTCGTCGAAGGTGAGGACGCGCGCGGCGTCGCCGTGCGCGGCCGAGGCGAGCGCGGGATGGTCGCCGTCGGGGTGATCGACGAGCGCCGCCCGCGACGCGACTTTCTCGCGCCAGTCGGTGGCGAGGGCGCCGTCGGCGAGGTCGGCGATCACGGCCTCAGCGTCGTCGAGCAGCGCGTCGCTCGCCACGAGCGTCATCCACGAGTGCGCGCGCACGACGTCGAGGGCGTCGCGGGCGGCCCCGCCGACGAGGAGGTCCGCGGCGAGGACGTCGGCGTCGGCGACGACGCGCGAGATGTCCGGCGGATCGGGGTCGCGTCTACTCATCGGCACCCCGACGGTCGGCGAGCGCGTCGCGCACGTCGTCGAGGGCGACGTCGTAGTCGGCGGCGCGATCGAAGAGGGCGTCCCAACGTTCCATACGCGACGGCGAGGGTCGGCGCGCGGATAAAGTCACGCGTCGGCGTCGCGTTCCCCACAGGGGAGGACGTGCCAGCGTCCGGGCGGGACGGCGACGGTCGTCTCCGTCGGGGGATCGGTCGGCGCGTACGCGACGAGTTCGGCGTCCCCGACGGCGAGCGTGACGCGGTGCGCGGCGTCTTCGCGGACGGCACGCGTGACGCGCGCGGGGACGCCGGTGTCGACGCCGACGCGGACGTGTTCGGGGCGGACGGCGAGCGTCCCCGTCGGGGCGTCGAGGCCCGCGGGGAGGTCGGTACTCTCGACGACGGTGGCGCCGGTGAAGGCGGCGACGAAGCGGGTCGCGGGGCGCTCGAACACCGCCTCCGTCGGACCGACCTGCGCGACGCGACCGCCGCGGAGGACGGCGACGCGGTCGGCGACGGCGCGCGCGGTCGTCCGGTCGTGGGTGACGTACACCGCCGTCTCGTCGGCGAGGACGTCCACGAGGTCGTCGCGGAGGCGCTCGCGCGTCGGGGCGTCGAGCGCGGAGAGCGGTTCGTCGAGGAGGAAGGCGTCGGGGCGGACGCAGAGCGCGCGCGCGAGCGCGACGCGCTGTTTCTCTCCCCCGGAGAGCGTCTCGGGAGAGCGCGTCGCGAGGTCCGCGACGCCGAGGCGCGCGAGGAGGGCGTCCGGGTCGCGGGCGTCCTCGTGGTACGTCGCCCCGAAGGCGACGTTTTCGCGGACGCTGAGGTGGGAGAAGAGCGCGTAGTTCTGAAAGACGAGGCCGAGATCGCGCTCCTCGGGCGGCGCGTCGTCGAGGGAGCGACCGTCGAGTTCGATCGACCCGTCGTGGTCGTGGAACCCCGCGAGGAGTTCGAGGAGGAGCGTCTTCCCGCTCCCGGAGGGCCCGAGGAGGCAGAGCGTCTCGCCGTCGCGGACGGTCAGGTCCGCGGCGACCTCGAACGTCGTCGCGTCGTCGCGGAACGCGGCGCGGACGTCGAAGCGAAGCACTAGGCCCACCTCCCGGCGTCGCGGGTGAGCGCGCGGACGGCGAGGAAGACGACGACGCAGACGGCGAGGAGGCAGACGGCGACGGCGACGGCGGCGTCGAAGTTGACGTCGAGTTCGCGGACGACGAAGACGGAGCCGAACATCGCCTGCACGCGCTCGCCGGCGGGCGGGTAGAAGACAGAGACGTTGTACGCGACGACGGCGACGGCGCCGTACTCGGAGACGGCGCGCGCCCACGAGAGGATGGCGCCGGAGAGGACGCCCCGGACCGCGAGCGGCGCGGTGACGCGGCGAAAGGTCTCGAAGCGCGAGGCGCCGAGCGAGCGCGCGGCGCGTTCGGCGTCGCGATCGACCGTCTCGAATCCCTCGCGTGCGCCGTCAACCGCGTAGGGCGCGCTGACGAACGCGAGCGCGAGGACGAGGCCGGGGACGGCACCGAGGACGGGGAGCGTCGGGAACGCCCCGCCCTCGCCGAACGCGAGGAGGACGGCGAGACCCGCGACGCTGTGCGGGACGACGAGCGGGAGGTCGACGAGGGACTCGACGAGCGGGCGCCCCGGGAAGCCGCGGCGCAACAGGAGCGCGAGCGGGACGCCGAGGACACAGGCGAGCAGCGTGGCGAGCAGCGGGGCGTAGACGGAGAGGTAGAGCGTTCGTCGAACGTCTGGACGGGCGAGCGCGGCGAGCACGCTCTCGGGCGAGGCGACGGTGACGAGCGTGACGAGCGGATAGACGAGCGCGACGAGGAGCGCACCGCTCAGGCAGGCGGCGACGATGCCGAACGGGCCGCGGTCGGCGAGCGCACCGAGGCAGGCGGCGCTGGCGACCGCGAACGCGACGTACAGGGTGGGACGACCGAGAGCGTCGGCGACGAGGAACGCCGCGACCTGCACGGCGCCGACGGCGAGCACGAGCGCGCGGGCTCCAAGCGCGGGAACGCCGCCGTAGCGAACGTCCGTGGACACGAGTTCAGAGGGACAGGGGGCCAAGCGAGGACTTCGCTTTCGCTTCCGCCATCACGGCGTCGGGCACTGCGTCCGACGACGACGCCGGTACCACCGCGGTGTCGAGCGCGGAGAAGCCGTCCCGTGCGACGACGTCCGCGCCGTCGCCGAGCGCGTACGCGATCCACTTCGCGCCCCAGTCGGGGTGCTCGGCCGTGTTCGGGACGGTGATCCCGTACGCGATGGGCGCGCCCGTGTACGTCGTCCCGCCGGCGTTCACCGTGGCCTTCGCGTAGTGGTCGGCGTACGCGCTCGTCGCCTTCGAGAGGTCGACCGCGTGCTGGAGGTCGAGCGTGTTCACGTCGTGGGTCGCGCTCGTCGACTGGTACTCCCACGCGTAGTCGATCTTCCCCGAGTGGAGCTGACTCAGGAGGGCGACTTCGTCGCTCGCCGGGACGTGCGCGTTGTCCTTCAGCGACCGCGCGGTCGCATCGTCGTAGAGCGCGTCGCCTCGGAAGGGGATCGCACCGAGATCCATCGACATGAGCGAGCGATATCCGTTCGGATCGACCGCGGGGTCAGAGTGCGCGACGGAGACGTCGTCGCGCGTCAGGACGTCCCACCAGTTGTCGGGCGTGATCTCGTCGGCGTACGCTGAGTCGTCCGTGTACGCGAGCGTCATCGCATTCGTCGAGAAGATCGCGTACCAGTCGCCGTAGTCGGGGAGGAGGTCGTCGCGGAGCAGCCGGAAGTCCGCGACGGCGAGGACGTCCGCGGCGCGATGGGGCGGCTGCGTGATCTTCTTCGTCGAGCGTACCGACCCCGCGGACTCCTGACTGACCGCCGCGTCGTAGCGCTCGGTGAACCCGTCCTCGAGGTCGTCGAACGCGGCCGTGAGACTCCCGGCGTGGAAGAGTTGCACCGTCCCGGACGAGTCCGACGACGCACTCGCTTCGCCCGTACTCGACGATCCCGAGCCCGTCGAATCCGTCGCGCTCTTCGCACCCGAGCCGCCGTCAGTCCCGACGCAGCCGGCGAGACCGCCGAGACCCGCGACACCGAGCGCACCGAGAACGTCGCGGCGCGACCGTTGTTTCGTCATAGATATAACGCTCGCGGCCGGCGACATAACGGTTTTGCTCGGGGATCGGATATGGTCGATATGGACGCCGACGCCGGCTTCGACGCCAGCCTCCGCGCCGACGACGTGGCGTTCGGCGCGCGCGATGCCGCCCTCCTGCGCGCGATCGACGCCACGGGATCGCTGAACGCCGCGAGCGACCGCCTCGGTCGCTCCTACTCGCGCGCTCACGAGCGACTCGACGACTTGGAGAACGCTTTCGGGCCGCTCGTCGAGCGAACGCGCGGCGGCCCCGGCGGCGGCGGCACGACGCTCACCGACGACGGTCGCGCCCTCGTCGCGCGCTTCGAGCGCCTCCGCGCGGGCTACGCCGCCATCGCCGAGACGACGGTAGCCGTCCTCGACGGGACCGTCACGGACCGGACGGGCGAGCTCGGCGTCGTCGACACCGAGGCGGGTGCGATCCGCGCGCTCGTCCCACCGGACACCGATCGCGTCGAAGTGAGCGTCCGCGGCGACGCCGTCACCCTCCACGACCCGGACGCGTCGCCGGCCGCCGACGCCACGAGCGCGCGCAACCGCTTCGAGGGCGTCGTCACGGCCGTCGAGCGCGGTGACGCGGTCGTCCGCGTCGCCGTCGACATCGGCGCGGGGACGCCGATCGACGCGCTGCTCACGGCGACGAGCGTCGAACGCCTCGACGTCGAAGAAGGGGCCTCGATCGTCGCGTCGTTCAAAGCCACCGCGACGCGTGCGACGCCGCGGGAAGCGTGACTCGGCGAAGAGGAAGGGGAAGGAGAAGAGCCTAGGCCGGGATTTGAACCCGGGGTCTCGTCCTTACCAAGGACGCGCTTTACCGCTAAGCTACCCAGGCAGGCACTCTTCCGTAGCCCGGTTTCGACTTTAGGGGTTTCGATTCGAGTCGGAGAGGGCGACCCGTCAGTGATCGGTCGCGGAGGGGCGGACGGCGTCGTCGCTCTCGGGCGCGGACGGGCCGGCGACGCGCGCCATCACGTCCGCGGGGCGCTCCGGGAGGACTTCCGCGGGGGAGCCGAGCGGGCGCTCACCCCACGAATCAGCGAGACCGACCGCGTACTGTCGGAGACCGAGCGGGACGTCGGCGCCGACGGCGCTCGCGCCCGCGACGACGGCGAGGTCGAAGACGGAGGCTTCGAGCGAGCGCGTCGTCGACTCGCGCCCCGCCTGCACGTCCGTCCGCTCGCGGCCGAACTCCCGGACGGTCCGGACGGCCGCGTCGGCGGCCTCAGTGCGCGCGAGCAGGCGAAAGCCCTTGGCGACGAGCACGTCCGCGGCGAGGACGTCGAGGTCGGCGGGCGTGTCCGTTTCGTCGCCCGTCCACGGGACCGTCTCGACGAGGTCGCGGGTGAGCACGAGTCCCTCGTAGACGAGTTGGACGCCAGCGGCGCGCTCCGCGAGTCGGTCGCCCGTGTGGCCGGGCGTCGCGTTCGCCGCGAGGAAGACGAGCGCGCCCGGGACGACCGAGCACTGAGCGAGTCGGTCGGCCATCGCGCGCTGGAGGTCGGACGGTTCGACGTCCCGGACCGCCTCACGTGCGGCGGCCCGAGCCTGCTCGGCCTCTTCCATCGGTTCGACGTAGCCCGGCGAACGGCAAAGGCCTTTGGAAAGCACGGACGTCCGCCGCACGTCCATTTTCGCGCCTCAGAAGAGCGCGTCGGGCGCGGGCGGGACGTGGCGCTTGTGCTCGCTCGCCGCGTGGAGGTCCCGAACGTGCTCGACGTTCTCGATCGTCGTGTCCGCGATCTCCGCGGTGGCGGCGGGCGGGACGCTCCCGTCGATCGTCAGCGCGATGACGGCGTCGAGCGTGTCGTAGTCCATCCCGATCTCCTCCTCGTCGGTCTGCCCCGCCCAGAGACCCGCGGTCGGCGTCTTCTCGACGAGGTCCGTCGCCGCGCCGAGGTCGGCGGCGAGCTGCCGGACCTGCTGTTTGTACAGCGTGCCGAGCGGGTGGCAGTCGACCGCCCCGTCGCCGTACTTCGTGAAGTAGCCGATCGCCGCCTCCGTGCGATTCCCCGTCCCGAGCACGAGCCCGCTCTCGTGGTTCGCGACGAGATAGAGCAACACCGCCCGCGAGCGCGCGCGGGCGTTCCCGACCGCGATCTGATCGCCCTCCGCCTCCGGCACGGCGTCGAGGAACTCGTCCACGATCGGGTTGATCTCGAGGACGTCGTACTCGATCCCGAGCGTCTCGGCGACGCGTTCGGCATCGCTCATGTTGTCCGCGTCGCTCACCTCGCCCGGCATCACGAGGCCGTGGACGCTCTCCGCGCCGAGGGCCTCGACCGCGAGGTACGCCGTCGTCGTGGAGTCGACGCCGCCCGAGAGCCCGATGACCGCGCGCTCGGCGTTCGCGTCCGCCAGTTGCCCCTCGATGAACGTCTCGATGTGAGCGCGTTGTGCGTCGAGTTCCTTCTCCGAGAACTGTAAGTCGAGCGGCTCGATGTCGGACATACGCGACCCTACACCCGGCGACGACTAAAACCCACTCGCCGACGCGAAACGGTGGACGCGCGTCCAGTATCGAAACGCTACGTTCAAGTGGGAGAGCGGACTACGCTGTGACGCACGGGACGCGAGCGCACCGGTGGTCTAGTGGTAGGACATGAGCTTCCCAAGCTCATAGCCCGGGTTCAATTCCCGGCCGGTGCATTTCCATCTTTTTCCGAGTCAGGTGTGGTTCGAGAGAGCTTCGCTCTCTCGTCATCACGAAAGGCGCGACGCGCCTTTCGAACGACGCGGAGCGCACCCGTCCCCGCAAAAACATGGGTGAAAATCTCCCGCGAGCCGACGGCTCGCGGTACAGTATCGAACCCGCACGCGACAGCCGCGACGGCTGCGCTAAGCAGCGTCTGTTACTCTCAGCCCACGAGCGCGTTATCGAGTTAGAATCCGGCAAGCGAAAAAGCAGCGACAGTCCGCCTCAGACTGCAGTCTGGAGGACGCCGCTCGTGCGGACGAAGAAGTAGACGAGGAAGGCGAGCGCGAGGAGCCACTGACCGATACGGACCTCGGCGGCGTCCCCGACGGCGGTCTTGACGACGGGGTAGGCGATAATGCCGGCGGCGATGCCGTACGCGATGGAGTAAGTGAAGGGCATCACGAGGATCGTGAGGCCGGCGGGGATCGCGTGCGTGAGGTCGTCCCAGTCGATCGCGGTGACGTTCGAGAGCATCAGGATGGCGACGACGACGAGGGCGATGTGACTCGCGTACTGCGGGATCGCGGCCGCGAGCGGGACGACGGCGAGCGAGAGGAGGAACAGGACAGCGACGACGAGCGCGACCATGCCCGTCCGGCCGCCCTCCTCGACGCCGGTCGCGGACTCGACGTACGTCGTGACGGTCGAGGTGCCGAGCATCCCGCCGATCGTCGTGCCGACCGCGTCCGCCATCAGCGGCCGGTCGGCGTCGGGGAGGTCACCGTCCTCGTCGAGGAAGCCGCCGGCCTGTCCGACGCCGACGAGCGTCCCCGCGGTGTCGAAGAAGTCGACGAAGAAGAACGTGAAGACGATGAGCGCGAAGCTGAAGGCCTCGACGTTCGCGAAGCCGCGGAGGAACGCGCCGACGAGCGGGCCGATGTCGTACTGCGCCTGCGGCAGTTCGCTCGCGGCGATGCCGCCCTGCTGGACGAAATCGCCGATCAGGACGCCGGGGCTGACGACGCCGATGAGCGTGAGCACGGCGCCCGCGGCGGAGGTGACGAGGATGCCGATGATGATGCTGCCCGTGACGCCGCGGGCGTAGAGCGCGAGGGTGAAGAAGAGGCCGACGAGCGCGAGGACGGCGACGGGGTTCTGTGCGAGGTTTCCGAGCGTGAGGAGCGTCGCGGGGTCGTCGGCGACGACGCCCATCGCCTGCAGACCGATGATGGCGAGGAAGAGACCGATCCCGGTCCCGACGGCGAACTTCACGGGTTCGGGGAACAGCTTGATGACGTACTCGCGGGCGCCGACGGCGGTGAGGAGGATGAAGACGAGGCCCTCGACGACGACGGCGGCGAGCGCCGTCTCCCACGGGACGCCGAGCGTGCCGACGACGGTGAACGCGAAGAAGGCGTTGAGCCCGAGACCGGGCGCGAGCCCGAACGGCCGGTTCGCGTAGAACGCCATCACGAGCATCGCGATCGCCGACGCGAGGAGCGTGACGACGGCCAACATCTGGACGGTCTGGTCGTGGCTGTAGCCGGCGAGCGCGACGCCGGGTTTGACGACCTCGCCGTCGGCCGTGACCTGCGTCATGATCGACGGGTTGACGACGACGATGTACGACATCGCGAGGAAGGTCGTGATGCCGGCGACCACCTCCGTGCGCAGGTCGGTGTTGTGCTCCTCGAAACCGAAGTACGCCGCGAGTGTATCGGTGAACCCCATGCGGTACGTCCGTGGATACCCCGTCGTGCGGACTTAACTGTTACCACCTGGGTTGCACGACACTGTGGGTATCAGGCGTCTCGGTCATCTCGTTCGACACGAACGTGCCGAAAAATAAGGCAGTCAGTCGAGTTCGGCGAGCGCGCCCGTCGGCGCGTCGGTGCGGGTCCGGGCGCGTTCGATCCCCTCGTCGCCGGCGGCGATGAGCGCGAAGACGCCCGCGACGTCGGCCTCGGCGGCCGCGACGATATCGAGGAGGAGCTCCTGCGTCTCGCCGGATCGGATGAGGTCGTCGACGACGAGCACCGACTCGCCCGCGTCGACAGCGGACGCGGGGAGGTAGTAGGTGAGTTCGATACCGGACTGGAGGCGCTGGCGGGCCTCGATGAACTCGTCGACCGCGGTCTCCTTCGACTTCTTCGCGTACGCGCAACGCGCGTCGTAGTACGACGCGAGCGCGGCGGCGAGCGTGATGCCGTCCGTCGCGGCGGTGAGGACGACGTCCGGCCGCTCGAAGTCGAACGACTCGGCGGCGACGGGCGCGACGAGGTCGAGGAATGCCTGATCGAAGACGACGTCGGAGTTGTCCACGTACCCCTCGTCGTCGAGGCGGACGCGCTCCGCGAGTTCGTCGCGGAGGACGCGCTCACCGACCTCGGAGACGACGGCGCGCGCGCGGTCGGCGCTCGGGAGCACGTGGCCGTTCACGTAGCGGTTCAGGTCGCCCGCCGGGAGACCGGTCTCCGCGGCGAGTTCGTCGTACGTACGCGTCTCCTTCAGGGTCCGCAGGACGGAGACGGCCTGCAGTTGGAGGGCGGCCTTCTCTGCACGGTTCATACACCTAGTCACGATTACAGAGGTATGAATATCTCGAATCGAGTGCAACTGGAAAGAGACAGTGTTGCGCAAACGTGTAGTCACACGTGCGCGGCCGTCGAGGACGGCGTCGTGGCGCGGCCGACGGGGGGCTGTCCCGCCGTCGCGCTCGTCGCGAGGAGGAGTTACCGATCGCCGTCGAGCAGGTCGCTCGCGGTGACGAGCGCCTCCATCTCGACGCCGTGTTCGGCGAGGCGTTCCTCGCCGCCCTCTTCGCGGTCCACGACGAGGAGTGCGCGGTTCACCTCCGCACCGGCGTCGCGCAGTGCCTCGACGGCGTCGGCGGCCGATTGGCCCGTGGTGGCGATGTCCTCGACGACGACGACCTCCTCGCCGTCCGCGAGGCGGCCCTCGATCCGGTTCGCGGTGCCGTACTCCTTGGCCTTCTTGCGCGCGATGACGTACGGCACGTCCGCGGTGACGGCCGTCGCGGCGGCGAGCGGCACTCCGCCGAGGGCGACGCCGCCGAGTTTCGCGTCCGCGTCGATCCGCTCGGCGAACGCCTCCGCGATGAGGCGCAGACAGCGCGGGTCGGTCTCGAAGAGGTACTTGTCGACGTAATACTCGGAGGTGCCGCCGTGCGACAGTTCGAACTCGCCGTACTGGACTGCGTCGGCGTCCTGCAGAGCCGCGATGAGCTCGTCGTCCGTCATTACCCGAAGAGAGGCGGCGAGGCCGATAAACGACGCGATCGGTCGCGGGACGTCCCTCATCCGCTCGCCGCGACGCGTCGCTCACCAGGGTTCGTCCTTCAGCCCGAGGAGGTACGCGACGCCGTTCGTGAGGACGTGAAGCACGGGCGTCAACACCAGCACGACGACGACGACGGTGAGCGTGAAGGTATCGCGGAACCACCCGGGCGCGGCGACGGCCGTGAGCGCGAGGGCGACGACGACGAAATCGAGCTGGTCGAGGAGGGGGAAGGCGGAGCCGCGCTCGCGGCCCGAGCGGCGTTTGAGGAAGGACGCGAGGACGTCACCGAGCATCGCGCCGAACGGGAGGGTGAGGGCGACGACCGGCGGGAATCCGGGGAGGGCGGTGCCGACGGCTCCGGCGACGGTCGGCGCGACGGCGTCGAGGGCGAGCGCGAGCGCCGCGCCGGCGAGCGTGCCGAAGAGAGTGCCGCGCCACGTCTTCCCGTCGCCGAGGATCCGATTGCCGTCGCGCCACGTCCGCCCGCCGTCGATGGGGCGCCCGCCGCCGGCGAGGACGGCCGCGTTGTTCGGGACGTACGCGGGCAGCATCGTCCAGAACGCGACGACGACGGCCTCGACTGGGTGCATGGCTCGTCGGTGCGTCGCCGGGTGCTTAACGGCTTATGTCTCGCCGTGGGCGGTGGGGCGGTAGGGAATCAGCGACGGCCGCCGACGCTAGACGTTTATCCCCGTTCCTCTCGCATCGTTTCGACAATGAGTTCGTGGAAGCGGGACGCGGCGAGTGGGCTCATCGTCATCATCCCCGTCCTCGTCACGCTCTACATCATCTACTGGGTGTTCGGATCGCTGGCGAGCGTGGCGCTGATCGCGACGCAGATCCGGAACCCGTACCTCGCGGTGCTGTTGACGCTCGTCGTCTTCGTCCTCGTGGTGTTCGCCGTCGGGTACCTGATGCGGACGGCGCTCGGACGGTTCCTCGAGGACCGCCTCGACGACGTGATCAATCGCCTCCCGGGGTTGCGGATCGTCTACAACGCCTCGAAGATGGCCGTCGAGACGGCGCTGAACGGCACCGAGGAGTTCCAGAAGCCCGTGAAGGTCGAACCCTGGGACGGGATGCGGATGACCGCCTTCCGAACGGGACAGCGCGCCCCCGACGGCCGCGAGATCCTCTTCATCCCGACGTCGCCGAACATCACCTCGGGCTACGTCGTCGAGGTCGAGCCCGAGGACGTCATCGAGACCGGCGAAACGGCGGAGGATGCGCTCACCCGCGTCCTGTCGGCCGGGTTCGGAAACAGCACTACCGGCGCGAGCGACGTCTCGAAGTACCTCGACGAGACGGAGCGCGAGAACGACGAGGAGCGCGACGAGACGGGAAGAAGGCCGAACGGGACGGCGGACGGATCGGACGGTGGTGCGGGCTGACCGAGGCGACGGCGCGACGGGACGAGCGGCGGGGATCGGACGAGAACGAGAAAGGGGGTGAGGTGAGGCGGTGGCCGTCCGGCGTGAGAGGGAGACGAGACGGACGCGTCGGTGGCGGGACGGCGCGGCGCGTCGCGCTCGCGGGGCTTTGCGTGCGCGACGTCGCCGTCGGCTCGCTGCGTAGGGAGAAGCGACGCTTCTCCCGATGGTCGGGCTTTGCGCGCGAGCGGTCGCCGAAGGCGGCCGGAGCCCGAAGACGGTCGTTGGGTAGGCTTATCGGTGCGGCACGGAAAGGGTGGATCGATGGACGCCTGGCTGTGGGTCCTCGCCGCCGTATTGGTCGTGTGGATCGGAGTGGCGACGCTGGATCGGAACGGATACCTCCCCGACTACGTCGGGACGATGGGGCCGATGCTGACCGTGCACACGAAGCGGGGGCGGGCGCTCCTCGATCGGATCGCGACGCCCAAACGGGCGTGGCGGGCGTGGGGAAACCTCGGGCTCGGCGCGGCGCTGACCGTCGGCGTGGCGATGTTCGTGTTCCTCGTCGTGAGCGCCCTGAACATCGTGCAGAACCCACCGGCGGCGACGTCGCCGGTCTCCCAACCGCGAAACGTCCTCGTCATCCCGGGCGTCAACGACTTCCTGCCGCTCGACGTCGCCCCGGAGATCGTCCTCGGGCTCCTGATCGGGATGCTCGTCCACGAGGGGGGCCACGGGATCCTCTGTCGCGTCGAGGACATCGACATCTCTTCGATGGGCGTCGTCCTCCTCGCGGCCATACCGATGGGCGCGTTCGTCGAACCCGACGAGGAAAGCCAGAGCGAGGCCGCGCGCGGATCGAAAGCGCGGATGTTCGCGGCCGGCGTGACGAACAACTTCTTCCTGACGGCGCTCGTCTTCCTCCTCCTGTTCGGGCCGGTCGCGGGCAGTATCTCCGTGGCGTCCGGCGCGGCGGTCGGGAGCGCGTTCACGGCGTCACCGGCCGCGCAGGCGGGGATCGGGCAGGGCGATCGCATCGTCTCCGTGGAGAACGAGTCGATCGCCAACAACTCCGAATTCGACGCGGCGCTGGCCGACTCCGCGACTCGGCGCGTCTCGGTCGGCCTCGCGTCCGGCGAGACGACGACCGTGAATCGCTCGCTCCTCGTCCGGGCCGCGCCGACCGCCGGGCCGTTCGCGGAGATCGGGCGGAACACCACCGTCACGGCCGTGAACGGAACCCCGGTCTACACGCGGGCGGGGTTCGCGGACGCGGTCACGAACCGATCGATCGCAGCGCTGACAGTGCGGAACGGGACGTCGGGCGAGACGACGACGGTGACGGGCCCGATCGGCGCGCTCGCCGTCGTCCAAGTCGACGGTCCGACCGCGGAATCGACCGACCTCCCCACGGGCGAACCGATCGTGATCACACGACTCGGCGGACGGCGCGTCACGACGTACGATGACGTGAGCGCCGCGCTCGCGGGGACCGAGCCCGGAGACACCGTGGCGCTGACGGCGTACGTGAACGGCTCGGCCGTGGAGCGGACGGTGACGCTCGGGGCGAGCCCCGACGCTGACGTCGGCTACTTGGGCGTCCTCGGGACGTACGGGACGACGGGACTGTCCTTCACCGACTTCGGGGTCCACCTCTACGACGCCGCGTCCTACCTCGACTACATGAGCGGGAACGTCGGCGACGGCGGGCTCGCCGGGTTCGTCCGCGCCGTCGCGGCGACGCTCGTCCTCCCGTTCATCAGCCTCGTTGACCCCTCGCTCTCCTTCAACTTCGCGGGCTTCTACGGGTGGAACCTCAACTTCTTCGCGGTCGAGGGAGCGCTCGCGGGGCTCGGCGGGGCGACGTTCCTGCTGGCGAACGTCCTCTTCTGGACCGGGTGGATCAACCTCAATCTCGCGTTCTTCAACTGCATCCCCGCGTTCCCGCTCGACGGGGGTCACCTGTTGCGCACGAGCGCGGAGGCCGTGATCGCGCGCCTCCCGATCGACGAGAAACGCCGCGCGGTTCGGACGGTGACGACCGGCGTCGGTCTCGCCATGGGCGTCAGTCTCCTGTTGCTCGTCTTCGGGCCGCGCCTCCTCGGTTGAGCGCGCCGGACTGGAAAGACCCTTGGGCCCACTGGCCCAACACCGACGTATGGTAGACGCGCCCGAGACGGCTGAGGGATGGTTCTCCCTCCACGATTTCCGGACGATCGACTGGGACGCGTGGCGGGACGCCCCCGAGCGCGAACGCGAGCGCGCGCTCGAGGAGGCCGAGGCGTTTCTCGCGGACCGCGAATCGCTCGTCGACGCCGAGGCGGGAGATTCGGCGGTCTTCAGCATGCTCGGCCACGAGGCCGACCTGCTGTTCGTCCACTTCCGCCCCGAGCTCGACGACCTCGACGCCATCGAGCGCTCCTTCGAGTCGACGGCGTTCGCCGAGTACACCGAGCGGACCTACTCCTACGTCTCCGTGACGGAGGTATCGGGGTACGTCAGCGACGAGTACTTCGAGGACCCGGAGAGCGTCGATCCGGGCATTCGTCGCTACATCGAGGGGAAGCTCACGCCGGACATGCCGGACGACGCCTACGTCTGCTTCTACCCGATGAGCAAGCGCCGCGGGCCCGAACACAACTGGTACGACCTCTCCTACGAGGAGCGTGCCGACCTCATGGAAGGTCACGGCGACATCGGCCGCGAGTACGCGGGGAAGGTCCGGCAGGTCATCGCCTCCTCGGTCGGGCTCGACGACTGGGAGTGGGGCGTGACGCTGTTCAGCAACGACCCCGTGGAGCTGAAGGACATCGTCTACGAGATGCGCTTCGACGAGTCCACCTCGAAGTACGGCGAGTTCGGCTCCTTCTACATCGGCCGGCGCTTCCCACCGAGCGACCTTCCGGCCGTGTTGGCCGGCGACCCCGTGCCGACGAGCGACCACGGGGACGAGGACCACCACGATCAGGCGCACGAGTCGGGTGACGACAGCCACCACGGTGACGACGGGGGCGACATTCGCGACGAACTCGACGACCTCGACGTCTACGCCGGCCAGCCCCACGGCGAGGACGTCTACGCCGTCGTCGTCTACTCCGAGGCGGACGTCGACGAGCTCACCGGAGAGGTTGAGGGCCTCACCGAGAGCTTCGATCACTACGACACGCACGTCCGCACGAGCGTCTACGAGGGGGAGGCAGAGCACGCCGTCGTCAGCCTCTGGGACACCCAGTCCGCCGCCGACACCGCCGCGGGCTTCCTCACCGACCTTCCCGGGGTCACGCGGAAGGCCGGGGAGCGTGAGGACGGCTGGGGGACGATGGGGATGTTCTACACCGTCAAGCCCGAGTACCGGGACGACTTCGTCGAGACCTTCGACGAGGTCGACGATCTCCTCGCCGACATGGACGGCCACATCGACACCGAACTCCTCGCCAACGTGGACGACGAGAACGACATGTTCATCGCCAGCCAGTGGGAGTCCAAGGAGGACGCCATGGCCTTCTTCCGCAGCGACGCCTTCGGCGACACCGTCAGCTGGGGCCGCGACGTCCTCGCCGATACGCCGCGTCACGTCTTCCTCGCCTGATCGGGGCCTCGGACTCTCCGCGGTGGCTCGTCGCCACGCACGGTTCGAGGGCACGCCCCCCGTCGCCGGACGGGCCGGCACGGTCGACCCGACCCCCTGCCTTCGCGTGGAAACCACCCGACTGCACACGCGTCCGACCGTCATCGTTCACTTTCACTCCGTACCCGGGCGGAGGCCGACGCGCTCGCCGCGACGCCATGGCTTTTGAGGCTCCTTGCCCTCCGTACGCGTGTATGCTCGAACTCTACCAGTCCGAAGGCTGCCCGCACTGCGCGAAGGTCCGACAGAAGCTCAGCGACCTCGGAATCTCCTACGTCATCCACAACCCCCGCCTCCCCGGCGGCGAGGGCGGCGACGTCACGAACGAGGTCACGCACGACGAACTCCTCGCCGGCGGCGAGGATCAGGTCCCGTACCTCGTCGACACCGATCGCGAAGTCACGATGTACGAGAGCGACGACATCGTCGAGTACCTCGACGAACACTACGCCTAGGTCGGCCCGAAGCGCGGCCCTCGGTTTTTCGCGGCGCGCGATAAGAAGCCGTCAGATGAGCTGTTCGAGCTGCCGCGCTCGTCGATCGAGGTCCAAGAACGGCTCCACTCCGTCGTCCGCGGCGAGGCGTTCGAGGGTGCGGAGCACGTCGGTCCCTCGGGTCTCCGCGTACGCCGCGACGGCGTCGATCTCCGCTCGGTAGAGGACGAGCGAGTCGAGCAGCGCGAGCAGGCAGGCGAGCGCGACGGCCGCCTCGTCGTTCACCGGGAACGCGTCGCTGACGCGCGCGAAGTCCGGGGACGCCGTCGGCGGATCGTCGAGCGGCGTCACCGAGAGACAGCGCGTGCAGAGCGCGGCCCCGGGTCGGTCGTCCGGTAACTGATCGCGGAGGTCGTCGGGGATCGCGAACGCGACCGTCGGGGCGTCACAGCGCGGGCAGGACATACCGACAGTCGCCGCGCGGCGGTGAAAAAGGGACGTGGGAGAGCTAGTCCACGATGCCGGCGTCGGCGGCAGCGGCCTCGGCTTCGGCGCGCTCTTCCTCCTCTTTTTTGTCCTTGACCTTCTTCATGCGGAAGATCTCCTCGCGTTCCTGCTCTTCGAGCTTCTGCTCGATGTAGTCCTGTGACTCGTAGAGGTCCGGTAGGACGGTGAACTCGAGGGCGTTGACGCGGCGTTTCGTGCTCTCGATCTCCTCCAGGAGCTTCTTCATCGCCGTCTCGACCTCCGCGGCGAGGACGATCGTCTCGAGGAGGTCCTCGTAGGCCTCGGCGGCCTCGTCGATTCGGGAGCTGGTGCCGATGACGCCGTAGCCGCGCTGGTCGAGGCTCTTCGAGACGCGCGAGGCCTCGATCTGCGGGACGACGACGCCCATGATGTTGTTGGAGCGGACCGTGATCTCGGGGTGCTCCTTCAGCGCCGCCGCCGCGCCGCGGACCGCGACGTCGCCCTCCATGGCGCGCGCCATGTTGATCGTCTGTTGGGCGTCCTCGTAGTTCTGCTCGAGGTCCGCGCGAACGTCCTGCGCCTGATCGAGGATGTCCATGAACTCCATGATGAGGCCGTCACGCTTCTGTTCGAGCGTGTCGTGGCCCCGCTCGGAGAGGTCGATCCGGTCCTCGATCTCCATCAGGTTCTTGCGCGTCGGTTTGACGTCCTCGGCCATGGTGCGTTAGGCCTCCGCTTCCTCGGCGTCGTCCGCCGTGTCGGGCTCCTCGCCCAGGTAGTACTCCTCGATGAACTCCTCGTCGATGCGCGAGAGCTCGCTCTTCGGGAGGATGGAGAGGACGTCCCACGCGATGTCGAGGGTGTCCTCGATGTCGCGGTCCGTGTGGAACCCCTGATCGACGAACTCCTCTTCGAAGGCCTCTGCGAAGTCGAGGACCTTGTTGTCGCGCTCGTCGAGCGCCTCGCGGCCGACGATGTTCACGAGGTCGCGCAGGTCCTTCCCCTCCGCGTAGGAGGCGAAGAGCTGGTCGGAGACCCCGCTGTGGTCGGCGCGGGTGACGCCCTCGCCGATGCCGTCGTCCATCAGGCGGGAGAGCGACGGGAGCACGTCGATGGGCGGTTCGACGCCCTGGCTGTTCAGTTCGCGGCCGAGCATGATCTGCCCCTCCGTGATGTACCCCGTGAGGTCGGGGATCGGGTGGGTGTCGTCGTCGCCCGGCATCGTGAGGATCGGGATCTGCGTGACGGAGCCGTCCTCGCCCTGCAGGCGTCCGGCGCGCTCGTAGAGCTGAGCGAGGTCCGTGTACATGTACCCCGGGTAGCCACGGCGACCCGGCACCTCCTCGCGGGCGGCGCCGATCTCGCGGAGCGCCTCACAGTAGTTCGTCATGTCCGTGAGGACGGTGAGAACGTGATAGCCCTTCTCGAAGGCGAGGTACTCGGCCGTCGTCAGCGCCATCCGCGGCGTGACCGTCCGCTCGACGGCGGGGTCGTCCGCGAGGTTGAGGAAGACGACGGAGCGTTCGAGCGCGCCCGTGCGCTCGAAGTCGTCCATGAACTCGTTGGCCTCCTCCTGCGTGATACCCATGCCGGCGAAGACGACGGCGAACTCCGTCTCCTCGCCCTCGTCGGCGACGTCCTCGGGGACGCTCGCCTGGCGGGCGATCTGGAGCGCGAGTTCGCTGTGCGGGAGCCCGGAGGCGCTGAAGATCGGGAGCTTCTGTCCGCGCACGAGCGTGTTCATGCCGTCGATCGCGGAGATGCCCGTCTGGATGAATTCCTCGGGGTACTCTCGGGCCGTGGGGTTGATCGCGGCACCGACGATGCTCCGGCGCTCGTCGGGCACGATGTCCGGACCGCCGTCGATCGGGTTCCCGGAGCCGTCGAGGACGCGACCGAGCAGGTCCTCCGTGACCGGGAGCTTGAGCGTCTCGCCCAGGAACCGGACGGACGCGTCCCGCCCGACACCCTCCGTTCCTTCGAAGACCTGGATGGCGACGTAGTCCTCCGCGGTTTCGAGGACCTGGCCGCGCTTGACTTCGCCGCTCGGCGTCTCGATCTCGACGATCTCGTCGTAGCCGATCGGTTCGTCGGTCTCGACGTACACCAGCGGGCCGCTGACCTCCGTGATTGTCTGGTACTCTTTCATTAGTAGAGGGCCTGCAGCTGTTCCGTGATCTCTTCCTCGAGCTCCTCGACGTACGCCTCGTACTCCTCCTGCGTCGCGATCCGGTTGAGCCGGGGCGCGGCGTCGATGGAGGTGATCTCCTCGATCGGCGCGCCGGCCTCGAGGGCCGCGAACGCCTCGTCGTTGTACGTGTGGATGGCCGTGAGGATCTCGTAGGTCTTCTCCGGCGGGGAGAACGTGTCGACGTCGTGGAACGCGTCCTGCTGGAGGAAGGCCTCGCGGATGTAACGCGCGACGTCGAGCGTCAGGCGCTGGTCGTCGGGGAGCGCGTCACGACCGACGAGCTGGACGATCTCCTGCAGTTCGTCCTCCTCGTCGAGGACGTCGACCGCCCACTGGCGCTCCTCCGGCCAGTCGGGGGCGACGTTGTCTTCGAACCACGGGTCGAGCTGGTCCTTGTAGAGCGAGTACGACTCCGTCCAGTTGATCGAGGGGAAGTGACGGCTCTCGGCGAGGTCGGCGTCGAGCGCCCAGAAGCACTTCACGATACGGAGGGTGTTCTGCGTGACCGGCTCAGAGAAGTCCCCGCCGGGCGGGCTGACCGCGCCCACGACGGAGACGGAGCCCTCCTCGCCGCGCAGCGTCTCGAAGCGACCGGCGCGCTCGTAGAACTGCGCGAGGCGCGCGGCGAGGTACGCGGGGTAGCCGCCCTCCCCGGGCATCTCCTCCAGCCGGGAGGAGATCTCGCGCATGGCCTCCGCCCACCGCGAGGTGGAGTCGGCCATCAGCGCGACGTCGTACCCCATGTCGCGGTAGAACTCCGCGATGGTGATACCCGTGTAGATGCAGGACTCGCGGGCCGCGACCGGCATGTTCGAGGTGTTGGCGATGAGCGTCGTCCGCGCCATCAGCGGGTTGCCGGACTTCGGGTCCGTGAGGTTGGGGAAGTCCTCGATGACCTCCGTCATCTCGTTCCCGCGCTCGCCACAGCCGATGTAGACGACGATGTCCGCGTCGGACCACTTGGCGAGTTGCTGTTGGGTGACCGTCTTCCCGGAGCCGAAGGGGCCCGGGATGGCCGCCGTCCCGCCCTTCGCGATCGGGAAGAGACCGTCCTGCACGCGCTGGCCCGTGACGAGCGGTTCGGTCGGCGTGAACTTCTCCGCAGAGGGACGGGCCTGTCGGACCGGCCACTCCTGGTGCATCGTCACTTCCTCGCCGTTGTCGAGGACGACGATGGGTTCCGTGACGGTGTGCTCGCCCTCGTTGACTTCGACGACTTCGCCGCCCTCGAAGTCCGGGGGCACGAGAACTTTGTGCTCGATGCTGACCGTCTCGGGGACGGTCCCGACGACGTCGCCGGGTTCGACGACGTCACCCGCGGAGACCGTCGGGGAGAAGTCCCAGGAGGCCTCCAGATCGATCCCCGGGGAGTCGACCCCGCGGTCGAGGAACGCACCCATCTCGTCCTCGAGGACGTCGAGCGGGCGCTGTACGCCGTCGTAGATGGTGTCGAGGACCCCCGGGCCGAGATCGACCGTCAGGGGTTCGCCCGTGTTCTCGACCGGTTGGCCCGGCGAGATCCCGGACGTCTCCTCGTATACCTGGATCGTCGTCGTCTCGCCCTCTATCTCGATGACCTCGCCCATCAGCCCTTCGTCGCCGACGTAGACGACGTCGTTCATCTGGGCGTTGAGGCCCGTGGCGGTCACGACCGGACCGCTCACGCTCGCGATTTCGCCGGTGTCTGTTGCGGTGTCTGTCTGGCTCATTCGTTCGCACCTTCGTCTTGGTCCATCAAGTCGATCCCGATGGCCCGCTTTATCTGTTCGCGCATTCCACTGCTCCCGCCGCTGCCACCGCCGATGGTGACGACCGTCGGCTCGACGCTCGTCTCGACCGCCTCGCGGACCTGCCGCGAGAGGTAGTCGAGATCGTCCGCGTGCATCACCACGATCCCGACGTCGTCGGTGTCGAGAACGTCGCTGACCGCGGCGTCGAGCCGTTCGTCTTTCTCCTCCTCGGGGACGTTCCGGAACTCGCGGACGCCCGCGAGGCGAAAGCCCGTCGTGAACTCGGCGGTACCGATGACGGCGATCTCCTGGCTCATAGCATCACCAGTTCCTGTTCGATCTCCTCGCCGCTCAGACCGACCTCGCGGCCGCGCGCGATCGCTCGGATGTTGTCGACCTCGCGCTCCTTCGCGAGGACGTACGCGAGGACGGGACAGACCGAGAGCGGGAAGACGTGTGAGAGGTGATCGGCGTACCCCAGCAGGGCGGTGTCGAGCGCGTGCTCGAACCCGATGAGGGTGTCCGCCGACTCCAGCCGTTCGAGCGCCGGGCCGAGTTGCTCGCTGTACCGGCTCTCGCGGAGGCGTGCGACGAGCTCGTCGCGGTTCTCCACGAGCGACGCGAGCTCGGTGGCCTCGAAGAGGCGACCCCCGGCGATGTAGTACTCCGAGGGATCGATGCTCGCGCCGCTTCGCGCGAGGCGGAACGCGTTGCGGATGTTCCGGAAGTCGACCTCCGCCTGGAGGAACTTCACGAACTCCCGCGTCCCGCTCTCCGTCGTGGCGTTCAGCCCGCGGAGGAGCGTGCTGTAGAACGTCCGGTCGACGGCGTTCTCCAGGGGAACGAGCGCGCCGGTCTCCTCGTACTCGGCGAGCGCGTCCGCGAGCGGGTCGCCGAAGACGGTCTCGGCGAGCGCGTCGACGATCGCCTGAACGCTGCCGCACTCTTCGAGCGTCGTGAGGAGCGCCTCGTCGAACTCCCCGGCGCGGATGAAGTCATCGTCGACGACGCCCGAGTCGGTCTCCGAGTAGACGCCGCGGAGGGCCGTCTTCACGTTCCACGCGTCGAACTTCCGGAGGTAGCGCGAGATGAGGTCGTACAGCGTCCCCTGCGACCATTCGAGGAGGTCGTCGAAGTGCCGCGCGAGGTTCCGGTTGAGCGCGTGCTCGACGAGGTCGACGCCGGAGTGGCGAGAGCCGAGCGCGTCGATCTCCGGGCCGTACTCGGACTCCCCGAGCGACCGAGCGATCTCGCTCGGCCCCATCCGCGTGAGCGTGTCGTACTCGTCGGCGTCGAGCAGGAGCGCCCACCGCGAGCGCACGCGTGCGTTCACGTACGAGTAGTTCGACGCGTCGCGGCTGATGACGTTCATCGGTCGTCGAACAACCGGTCGGAGATCTGCTTCAGTTCGTTCTCCCAGACGTCCTCGAGGACGCTGTCGAACGTGTTCTTCACGCGAACGCGGGACGTCTCGCTCTCGACGACGACGCCGCCGAGACAGTCGTATTCGCCCGCCGTCGTGACGTTCGGGCGCTCGTCGAGGAGGTCCTCGAGGAGCGCTTCGTCGCCGGGTGCGTAGTGGACGGCGAGCTGCTCGTCCTCGTCGAACTCCGCGAGGGAGTCGGTGAGGAGCGAGTCGGTCAACGAGCGGCGCTTCTCTGCGTCGAGGTCGGTGAGACGCGACTCGACACGGTCACGGACGTCGTCGAGCGCCTCTCGCCGGGCGCTCATCCGTTCGTGTTTGGCTTCGAGCTTCGCGCTGGAGAGTTCCTGCTCGCGCAGCTGGTCGATCTCCTGCTCGACCTCGGCTTCGGCGTCGGCGACGATCTCGTCGGCCTCCGCTTCCGCCTCCGCGACGATCTCTTCGGCTCGCTCCTCCGCCTGCTGACGGATGGCCTCGGCTCGCTCCTCGGCCTCCGATCGGATTTCCTCCGCGACCGTTTCGAGACTCATCGTGGGCTTAGACGATGAAGATGACGACGATCGCGAGGATGACGAGCGTCTCCGGCAGGACCGTGAACAGGAGGCCGATACCGAAGAAGTCGCTGTCTTCTGCGATGGCACCGACGGCGGCGGCACCGATGCCGCCCTCAGCGATCCCCGCACCGAGTGCGGCGATACCGACGCCGAGTGCGGCACCTGCGGCGGGCGGGAAGGCGACCGTGGAGCCGGCTTCCGCGCTCTGCTGTGCGATCAGTCCGAGCATGTTGATGGCTGCGACGAGGGTTTCGTACATTATTGGTTAATCCTGGGTGGTGTAGGTTCGCTGGTGGCCGAACGGTTCGTATTTCTCCCCACCGCCTTCATAAAACTTCCCAAAGAACTCGACGTATTCCAGACGAACGGCCTGTAGACCGGCGCTGGTAACACCGAGGGCAAGCACTAAGGCGTGACCGAGGACGAAGATGACGACGCCGCCGACGACCGCCGCGATGGGGCCGTGGATGAGACCGCCGAACATCAGCGTCGCTTCGGGGTGGGTGGACTGTACGTGGCTCCAGCCGTGATTGAGCATGAAGTGGAACTCGCCGTGCGTCTCGTACGCGCCGAAGAAGAGCAGGTTGACGACGAACGCCATTCCGCCCTTGGCGAGCATGACCGCGGCGAGCCGGGTGTAGGAGAGGACGTGCGTGAGGGAGTTCAGCGCGCCCTCGACGGCGCCGATGGCGCCCTCCGCGTAGATGAGGAGAGCGTACCCGACGAGACCGACGACGATGGCCGCCCAGCCGACGGTCGGCGAGAAGCCGGTGAAGCCGAGGGGCTGACCGGAGAGCGAGGTGAACAGCAGTTCGGGCTTCGCGCTCTCCATGGCGCGGCTGAAGATCCAGATCCACAGCCCGACCATGAGGATGGCCCACGACGCGCCCTCGGTGAGCGCCTCCCACGCGCCGTGTCGGAGTCGCTTGTACGTGTCGATGGCGTATCCGAGAGTGAGGTGGAGGAGTGCGGCGAGGACAGAAACGACGAGCCAGAGGCGCGCCCACTCCGCGTTCGCCGGCATCAGGCCCTTGTGGAGCGGCGGGCTGCCGGCCCAGAGGTACTCGCTGATCAGGTGGAAGCCGAACACCTCCCCGTAGAGGATCCCGAAGACGACCGTCGCCACTCCCGAGATGACGGCGACGCCGCCGAGGGCGGCGAGCGCGTCGCTGTCGAGACGCGTGTACATCAGCCAGCCGACGGCCGTGTAGAGGATCCCGTAGCCGACGTCGCCGATCATGAAGCCGTAGAAGACCGGGAACGTCAGGAACAGGATGAGCGTCGGGTCGAGGTCGAAGTAGTTCGGTCGGTTGATGACGCGAACGAGCATCTCGAAGGGTTCCGCGACCTTCGGGTTGTCCTGAACGACCGGCGGTCGGTCCGTCCGTCCGCCGTCGGCGACGGCTTCCTGCTCGCCGTGACCGACGTCGTGCTCCGGGGGCTCGTACGCCGCACGCTCGAGCTCCTCGACCTCGATCCGCTCGCCGAGCGCGTCCTTCAGCGCGGAGGCGTAGGACTCGTAGTCCCGCGTCGGGATCCACCCCTCCGCGAAGAAGGCGTGCTCGGTCGTGGCGAAGCTGAGCGGCGCTTCTGCCTTCTGGACCTCGATGCTGAGCTTCTCCTCGGCCGCGAGGAGGAAGCCGGCGTGTTCGAGGCGCAGGCTCCGCAGGTCGCTTTCGACGCTCTCCAGATCGGATCGAAGCTGCTGCTTGCGGTGTTCGAGGCGTTCGAGGTAGTCGGCGGGCGACCCCTCCTCCTCGGGGACCTCGTAGCGTTCGACTTCGAGCCCGACGAGGGCCTCGGAGAGGGCGTCAGCTGGGGCGTTCGACTCGGGGTAGGCGACGACCGCGAAGACGTCGCCCTCGGCGAACACCTGGTAGGACCGGATCGACCCGGCGTCAGCGAGCGCGTGACCGACCGCGTCGGTGTCGCCCTCCCCGACGACGACGTCGAGGGAGTCGTACCCCCACAGCAGGTCGAGATCGATCCCGAGCGTCACGAACGGCTCGACCGCGGCGATCTGTTCGTCGATGGCTTCGAGGTCGTCCTCGACGGCGGCGCGCTCGTCGTCGAGCTCGTTGACTTGCTGTCGGACGCTTTCGAACTCCCCTTCGAGCGCCTCGTCCGTGACGATGCGCGCGGGTCCGGCGTCCTCCTCGGTGACGTCGAGGATGTTGATCAGCGAGCGGACGGTGACGAGCTTCTCCGAGGCGGCGTCGGCACCCTCAAGGGGTGAGCCGGCGTCGAACCCCTCGATGGTGCCGTCGTAATCGGAGAGGTGGAGGACCCGCTGGTCGTGCGTCACGTCGATGACGTCCTCGATGACGTTCTTGGTGCCCGTGACGGACACCTTGCTCATCTGCTCAGGTCTGAGCATCTACCGCCTCCTCGAACTGGCCGAGGGCGTACTCGACGGCCGCGTCGGTGTTCGCGTCGGCCGTCGCGCGGAGCTGTTCGCGCTCCGCTTCGCCCTCCTCGATGATTCGCTCGCGCTCGGCCTCGATCTGCTCGCGGGCCTCGGCGAGGCGCTCCTCTTTCAGCTCTGTCGCGCGTTCTTCGGCCTCTTGACGGATCTCGTCGGCCCGTTGCCGGGCCTCGGCGAGGCGCTCCTCGCGGGCTTGCTCGGCGTCGGCGACGATGTCGTCGGCGTCTTGCTCGGCCGTCTGAATGCGTTCTAAGACCTCTGGCCTCGGCATGGGCTAACGGGTGGGAATTGAACGAACGCGTATAAGGTAGTTGCGAAAGGAACGAGCGTCCGAAAGACGGGAACTTATGTTCCGCGCGGCGTTACGAGTCGGGGATGGGAGTCCTCGAAGACAAAGGACGGGCCCGGCTCTTCTACCGGTACCTCTCGACGGTGTACGACCGCATCAACCCGTTCATCTGGAACGAGGAGATGCGCGCGGAGGCCCTCGAGATGCTCGCGCTCGACGCCGACGACCGCGTACTCGACGTCGGCTGTGGCACCGGGTTCGGAACCGAGGGACTCCTCCAGTACACGGAGCACGTCTACGGGCTCGATCAGAGCGAGGGGCAACTGGAGAAGGCGTGGGCGAAGTTCGGGAAAACGGACCGCGTCGACTTCACGTTCGGCGACGCCGAGCGCCTCCCGTTCGCAGACGACAGCTTCGACGCTGTGTGGTCGTCGGGATCGATCGAGTATTGGCCGAACCCCGTCGCGGCGCTCCGCGAGTTCCGCCGCGTGGTGAAGCCCGGCGGGGACGTCCTCGTCGTCGGGCCGAACTATCCGCGCTCGACCGTCTTCCAGAAGCTCGCGGACGCGATCATGCTCTTCTACGACGAGGCCGAGGCCGACCGGATGTTCCGCGACGCCGGCTTCGAGCGCATCGAGCACCGGACGATGGGGCCGACCTACAAGCCGGACGTGGCGATTACGACGCTCGCGCGCGTTCCGGACGACGACTGAGCCGGTTCGACGCGCGTTCTGACGGTGGCGATCGGGAGCCCCGCACGAGTGAGTCGAACCGTGAGGCGATCGCCCGCGTGTATCTGCGGTGCGTTCGTCCCGGCGAGCCGAAGCGTCGCGCGTTCGCCGGCGTGCCACGTCGCGTCGCTCGCGGCGTTGAACGGCCCGGTCGGCGCGCCGTCGAACCCGCGCTGGCCGACGAACGGCGGGGACGGCTGATAGCGGAGGGGGTGACCGTCGACGGTCGCGGTGATCCCGAGCGCCGCGACGTCCAGCGGGGGTCCGCTCCGGTAGGTGAGCGCGATCGTCCCGTCCGCGGACGCGGCGAGATCGAACGCCGCGGGTATCGGCGCCGCGATGTCGGCACCGGTGTCGGCGAGCGACGCCGCGACGACGCCGCTAACGACGACGCAACACGCGAGGAGGAGGAGCGTCCCGACGACGGGGGCGATCCCGCGGGGCTGAGCTGTCACGGGGCGGCGTCGTGACGTACTCCGTAAAGAACCCGCGTGGTCGGCTCTCTCTTCGAGTGCGGGCGCGTATACGACAATCTGAAGGTATGGAAAGCGTTTTGCCACCGCGGCCTCCACCCGAAACTGACCATGCGGCACGCCGCCCTCCTCGTGCTCGCCGTCGCCCTCCTCGCCGCCACCGTCCCCACGGGGGTCGCCGTCGCGCAGAGCGACAGCGCCCCGACCGGCGGGGACGTCGTCCTCGGCGCACACGTCCAGCCGGACGGTGACGCCCGTTGGCACGTCTCTGTCCGGTACGTCCTCAACGACTCCGCGGAACGCGACGGGTTCGAACGGGTCGCAAGCGACTTCGAAGCCGGCGACGTCGGCCCGTCGGTGACCCCGTTTCGCGCGGCGGCCGACACCGCGTCCGCCCGGACGAACCGGACGATGGAGATCAGCGACGTGACGCGGCGCCACGACGTCAGCGAGCGCGGCGACGGGGCCCCGGTGGGGACGCTGACGCTCGCGTTCACGTGGACGAACTTCGCGAACGTCACCCAGGACCGCGTCGAGGTCGACGGCGTCTTCGAATCGGGGTGGCTCGGCGACCTCAACGCCGGGCAGACGCTCCGCGTCTACCCGCCGGACGGCTACCGGGCCGAGAGCTGGCAGCCGTCGGCACAGCGCGCCGATGGGGCGCTCACCTGGCGCGGGCCCCAGACGTTCGGGGACGGCGGCCCGCAGATGGTGTTCGTCCGGGACGCCGGTCTCCCGTGGTACCTCGTCGGTGGACTCGTCGCGCTCGCGCTCGGCGTCGGCGTCGCCGGCGCGTACGTCTGGCGTGGCTTCGGCGGACGCGGGAGTCTCGAGGTCCGAAATCGGCGTGAGACGGACGCCGCGGAGCCCGACGAGGCTCCCTCACCACCCGATCGGGCCGCTCCCGACGACGCCGACGACGACGGAGCCGAGGGAGCCCCGGACGCGGGAGTAGACGACGACGCCGGCGCCGCAGCGGAGGGGGAACCGGAAGAGTTGCTGAGCGACGAGGAGCGCATCGAGCGACTGCTACGGGAGAACGGCGGCCGGATGAAACAGGGGGACATCGTCAGCGAGACGAAGTGGTCGGACGCGAAGGTCTCACAGCTGCTCTCGGCGATGGCGGAGGAGGGGCGAGTGGAGAAGCTCCGTATCGGACGGGAGAACCTCATCTCGCTCCCGGACGCCGAAGAGCAGTGAGACGGCCGGTGCTCGCGCGTTCGATCCTCCGATAGCGTTTTGCGTTCGCCGGGACTAGCTATCCGCATGGCAGAGTGTCCACTCGCGGACGAATGTCCGAACTTCCAAGAGCGCATCTCGGGCATGGGATGCCAGCACCTCGGTGATCGCGGCGGCATGGATTGGTGTCAACAGTACAATCAGCCGATCGAGGACCTGAAGACCGCACCCGTCGTCCCGGGCGAAGAGATCGTCGTCGAGGTCGACGACATGCACGAGTCGGGCGCCGGCGTCGGCCGCCACGAAGGGACGGGCTTCATCGTGATGGTCGACGGCGTTCTCCCGCCCGCGCGCGTGAAAGTGCAGATTACGACCGTGAAGTCGAACTACGCGCGCGCCGACCTCGTCGAGCGAGTCCCGGACGACACCGGCGACGAGGCCGCCGAGGGGGCGGACGAGACGGCGACCGACGAAACGGAGGGGGAGGACACCAGCCCCGCCCGCGAACGGCTGGGGAGCCGCGAGAACTTCTGGGGACAGTAACGCCGACGCGAGTGGGCACGGCCCGCCTTTTTCTGTCCGCATCGATCGAGCAGCCGCCGCGCCGACGCCATCGAGTATCTCTAGAAAATTGCTTTGATTTTATTCCATAACCTATGAGATAAATTCTCGCACGGGGCGGTCCTCGAATCGTGTATGTCTGAGAAAGACATCACGGCGTACCTGGCGGACAACCCGCGAAAGATCGGCGCGCTGTTCACCCTCGTGCTCCTGCTCTCCCAGGCCGGTAACTCGGCGGCGATGTGGGGAACGAACGTCATCGGACCGTGAAACTCTAAGACTGTACAGAGACCTTTACATATCACGTACTGTCGTCGTATCCCCCGACGAAGACTAACTTGGTCAATCACGAAGAGCTGATACGTCAATCTCATCACTCCACCGAAGTTTACCATCGACCAACATAGGGGATCGGCCAGAAGAGAGGATCTCGTCGAACTGTTCATGAGGAATTTCGAAGTAGTGGTCGGCAGGACTAGAAAGGTGACGAGCGGAGGAGTCCGGGAGGAATGGTGTGGTAAATACACCAGGTCCAAGATCCCGAGTAATATAGTCACGAATCGAGATAGTAAGCGTCTCAGACCCAATCTCATCGGTGTTGACGACCGCTACCTTCGGACACCCGAACGGGTACTGACAGAGCGTGACGCCGCCGTTTCCGACGATGGTGTAGTGTGAGTCGGCGGCGACGCTCTCGGTGGCGACGTGGAGCGCACCGTAGAGGTCGAACCCGGCGTCGAGGAGGCGGGCGACGGACCGACCGACCGTCGTCGCCACGTGGTCGTAGACATCCGCGAGGGTGACGACGCCGCCGAGCGCGCCGGCCTCGACGAGCGCCATCCCCTGGGCGTACGAGCGACACCCGTTGAGGATGAACGCGTCGGCGCCGACGGCGTCGAGGCCGCGGGCGTCGAGGACGCCGTCGCGGCAGCGGATCCCGTCCTCGGTGATGTGGCCGATGAAGTGGAGGAAGTCGGTGTCCGTTTCGAGGGCCACCCGCGTCTCGGCGACGGAGAGGTCGAAGCACGTCTCGATGTCGAAGTCGATCATGTCCCGGAAGCCGTAGAGGTCGGCGGCTTCCTCGCGCATCTCGGGATCGTTGCAGACGACGGTGACGTCGATGACGGTGTCCTCCTCGACTCGCCGGTCGAGCTGGCGACGGTACGACTCGATCGTGGGTTTCGAGGCGCCGCGGGGGTAGTCGTCGCCGACCCACGCGTGCCCGACGGTCTCGGCGTCGACGGGCGAAACGACGCGACCGCCCGCGTCCGCCGGTCGATCGGCCGTCTCGTCGCCCCCCACGTCATCGGCGCGCGTCGAACGGACGAACGCGTCGGTGTCGGCGGAGCGGAAGAACTCGGAGACGGCCGTCGGGTCGGGCGTGTCGGCCGCGGCGGCGTCGGGGACTGGCGAGCGGACGAACGGGAGGTCGTTGACGAGGTAGGAGAGAAGCGGGGCGCGCTCGACCGACGGTTCGACGTCGACCGTGAGGTGCCACGCGAAGACGTCCTCGGTGACGTCGAGGGGGACGTCGAGGTACGCGGCGGTCCGGTCCGCGAGCGGGCGGTCGTATAGCGTGGCGGGATCGAGGTCGACCCGATCGAGGACGGTCGCGCGCTCCGCGAGGTCGATGGGGTAAATCCCCTCGGTCCGGACGACGCAGTCGAGCACGAAGCAGTGGCGCAGGACGGCGTTCGCGGAGCGCGAGAGGTCGTCGTACGGGAAGTCGAACGCCCGATCGCCCGCGACGAGTCGCGGCGTCGAGCCCGGGACGACCGTCGCGCCGAGATAGTAGGCGAGCGACGAGACGGCGTAGACGGCGTCGTAGCGCGCCGGGACTTCGATCCGGACGTCGGTCTCGGGCGGTTCGAGGTGGTCGGAGGCCTCGAAGCGCTCGCCGCGTTCGATCGTGGGTGGGTGACCCCGCATCGTCGGGAAGGACCGCTCGGGGCTCGTCGTCTTCAGCGCGGAGCCGAACGTCGAGACGGCGCGCATCAGAGAGCGGGGCGTGTCGTCGATCGTCACCGTCCCCGCGGGGTGCTCGTGGAGCGAGCGGACGCCGATGCGGACGGGCGTCGGCGCGCCGAAGTCGACGACCGTCTCGTCGCCGCGGGCGTCGACGGTGACCGGGGAGTCCACGACGCGGACGTACAGTTTGAGGCGGACGGCGGAGACGTCGAGCTCGTACGTCCTGGCGTCCGCCTCGGCGCGCCCGCCGGGCGTCACGTCGAACGCGACCTCGTCGCCGCGATACGCGAAGACCTCGGGGAGGGTCGGGAAGACGAGCTCGCTCGTCGTGACGTCGACGGCGCGGGTCAACGGGACGCGGAACGGCTCCGTCTCCGCGGGCTCGATCGAGTCGGCGTCGAGACCGATCTCGTACGTCACGGACTCGATGCGATCGTCGATCCGGAGTCCGCGGTCGGTCGCCTCGAAGCCGACGGTCACGCTCGCCCCCGCGTTCGCCGGTCGGGGCGAGTCGGGGCGGTCGCTCCCGAGCGCGCCCACGAATAGCCCCCTGACGTAACGCTCACGGGATCGGTGACGGCCCACACGGAGTCAAACGTTTCGGAGAAACGGGCCGTCGAGACTCGTGAGAACCGTTTTTGTGTCGGGACGCCGATCGGACGGACATGGGATTCGATCACGACGGCGAGACGGCGCTCGTGACCGCGAGCACGAGCGGCCTCGGCAAGGCGTCCGCGACCGCGCTGGCGGCGGACGGTGCGAACGTCGTACTCTGCGGGCGCGACGAGGATCGACTCGAATCGGCAATCGCGGACGTCCGCGAGGAGGCGGTCGGCGACGTCGAGGGCGTCAGCGCCGACATCACGGACCCCGACGACATCGAGGCGCTCGTCGACGCGACCGTCGGGTCCTTCGACGGCCTCGATCACCTCGTCTGTTCGGCCGGTGGACCGCCGTCCAGACCGTTCCTCGACACCGGCGAGAGCGACTGGTACGACGCCTACGACCTGCTCGTGATGAGCGTCGTCCGCGCCGTGAACGCCGCGCATCCGCACCTCGCCGCGAGCGACGCCGGCACCGTGACGGCGATCACGTCCACCACGGTCGAGCGGCCGATCGAGGGACTCGTCCTCTCGAACGCCGTTCGACGCGGCGTCATCGGGCTCGTCGAGACGCTCGCGGTGGAGCTCGCGCCGGACGTGCGCGCGAACGCCGTCCTCCCCGGGACGTTCGAGACGCCGCGGATCGGCTCGCTCGTCGAAGAGGGCGTCGAGCGCGGCGACTACGCGGACTACGAAGAGGGGATCGAAGCGTGGGGGTCGGGGATCCCCCAAGAACGGGTCGGCGACCCCCGCGAGCTCGGCGACGTGATCGCGTTCCTCACGAGCGATCGCGCGAGCTACGTCAACGGCGTCTCGCTGCCGGTCGACGGCGGCGTGCTGTTAGAGTGAGCTACCACGTTTCGATCTGACCGTCGCGGAGGTCTTCGACACATCCCTCACAGGCCGGGTGGTCGGCGTCGAAGCACGCCGGGCGTCCCTCCTCGTCGAGCGTGACGGCGCGCTTCTCCGCGTGGCGCCGACAGACGATGCGGACGCGCCCGGCGTCGTCGCGCGGCGGCTCGCGTCGCCCGTCACGGTAGGCAGCGACGGTCTCCGCGTACCGGCGACCGGCAGTCCGCGCGAGTCGACCGACGAACCCCTCGTCGTCCTCGCTCATGGACCGTCGTAGCGCGTGGAAGAGTATAGGCCTGTGGCCGAGATACAAGGTGAGGAACGCGATCGGAGACGAGCACTTTCACCACGGTACGCGAGGGTTTATACGGCGGTAGGGCGTATCTCGGGGCGTCTCCCACCGAAACACACGCGGAGACGGAAACCCGACTATGAGCGACATACAGCAGACCGCAGAGCAGCTACACGATCAGTTCTCGGAGCACCTCGACGTCGATGTCAAAGAGATCAAGGAGCGCCTCGAACGCTACGTCGACGAGTACAAGATCCCGCTCGACGAGGCACGGCGTTCCGTCGAGAGTCACTACCTCGACGAGGCTGGGATCGAACGCGACGAGCTCGGTCGCGGCGGCAACCCGACCGTACAGGCCGCGGACGTCGACGCGCCCGACGAGTGGGTCGACATCACCGCGAAGGTCGTCGACCTCTGGGACCCCCGGAGCGACAGCGTCGCGCAGGTCGGCCTGCTCGGCGACGAGTCCGGCACGATCAAGTTCACGAAGTGGGCTGCCTCGGATCTCGACGAGCTCGACGAGGGCAAGGTCTACCACCTCGGGAACGTCGTCACGGACGAGTATCAGGGCCGCTACTCGGTGAAGCTCAACCGCACCACGACGATCACCGAAGTGGACGAGGACATCGAGGTCGGCGACGACGAGACGACCGTCGAGGGCGCGCTCGTGGACATCCAGTCCGGGAGCGGCCTCATCAAGCGCTGCCCCGAGGAGGACTGCACGCGCGTCCTCCAGAACGGCCGCTGTTCGGAACACGGCGAGGTCGAGGGCGAGTTCGACCTCCGCATCAAGGGCGTCCTCGACGACGGGACGGAGGTCCACGAGATCATCCTGAACGAGGAGGCGACCACGGAGCTCACCGGCGTCACGCTCGAAGAGGCGAAACAACAGGCGATGGACGCGCTCGACACGACCGTCGTCGCCGACGAGATGCGCGAGACGCTGCTCGGGAAGTACTACCGCGTGAGCGGCCCGACGCTCGGGCGCTACGTCCTCGCCAACGACATCGATGAGCTGAACGACCCGGTCGACGGTGAATCGGTGCTGATCAAAGCGAGGTCGATGTAAGATGTCCGAATCCGCCCCCACGCGCGAAGTCGCCCGCCGCGTCTTCGCCGACGAGTTCAACGACGCCACGTTCACGTTCAAGGAATCCGACGACGAGCGCGCGCCGCTCTACAGCCTCCTCCCCACGGGTGCGAAGGCGAACCGCGTCTTCCTCGTCGGCACGCTCACCGAGACGGAGGACGTCGGCGAGGACTCCGAGTACTGGCGCGGTCGCGTCGTCGATCCCACCGGGACGTTCTTCGTCTACGCCGGCCAGTACCAGCCGGACGCCGCGAACGCTCTGCGCGAACTCGACACGCCCGCGTACGTCGCCATCGTCGGGAAGCCCCGCGCCTACGAGACCGAAGACGGCACGGTCAACGTCTCCGTCCGCCCCGAGTCCATCACCGAAGTCGATACCGCGACGCGCGACCGCTGGGTCGTCGAAACGGCCGCGCGTACCGTAGAGCGCATCGAGGCCTTCGACGAGGAGGGCAACGAGTACGCTCGGCGCGCCGAGGAGGAGTACGACCTCCCGCTCCGGCGCTACACGCAGGCCGCCATCGACGCCCTCGAATCGCTCGACGAGGCCGACGGCGACGACGGGAGCGCGGACGCGCGCGACGAGGGCGTCGCCGAGTCCGTCTGAGGATCGTCTGACGAAGAACTAAGGCCCGTTCGGGGCTACCTAGGGGTATGGGCAACAAGAACAAGACCGTCTCGTTCCGCGTGAACGAGGACACCTTCGACGCGCTCCGCGACATCGCCGAGGAGCGCGATCTCTCGTTGTCCGCGGTGTTCCGGGACTACGTCGACGCGCTCGTCGCCAACGACGGGCGCGTCGAAGTCGTCCCGACGGACGACGTCGGCGAGGACGTCGACGGGGAGTTCCCGCCGACGGTCGAGGTGCCGAAGAGCTTCGTCCGCGAGCACGAGCGCCTCGAGCTCGAGGCCGAGCACCTCCGCGAGCAGTTGGAGGAGCACAAGGCGTACATCAACGCCCTCCGCGACGAACTCGACGACGCGGAGGACGTCGAGGACGTCATCCACCTCGACGACCTGGAGAGCGACGGCGAGGAGTCCTTCCGCCTCAACTAACTGGCGAGGACGCGCCACGTGAGCACGTTCTCGAAGCAGTAGTTCACGACGAAGCCGACGCCGAGGCCGACGACGTTCGCGGCGAGGTACCAGACGCCGGCGCGGGTGAGCGCGAAGAGGACGGCGATGCCGGTGGCGAGGCCGACGGCGCGGACGGCGTTAGACGTGAGGAGTCGCCTCGCGAGCGCGCGGACGCCACGCGCGCCCCACGAGTCGAACGTCCAGCGCTCGTTCACGGCGAACATCAGGATGATGCTGGTTTCCGCGGCGACGAGTTTCGCGGAGAGCAGCGCGAACGCGAGGACGTCGTGGAGGACGACGAGCGCAGCGTTATCGAGGAGCGCGCCGAGCGCGCCGACGGCGAGGAACTGACCGGCGCGCGCGGGCTGGAAGAGGGCGGCGGCGACACGTCTGATGGAGGCCATGCGGACGTCTACACCGTGACAGCTACGGGATACTTCACGCTTTGTATTCGGTCCCGATACAGAGCACAACACACATACCGGACAGAACGACACCGATAGGGCGTGAGCGCCCTCCACGCCCTCGGCTGGCTCGCCGCCCTCCTCGTCGTCGCGGCGGCCGGCCTCCCCCTCGCCGCCCGCGTCCTCCCCGACGATCACGCCGCCGGCCTCGCGCCGGCCATCGGACTCGCCGCCGTCACGCTCCCCGCGTACTGGCTCGGCCACCTCGCGTGGGGGCGCGCGACCGCCGCCGTCGCGGCGCTCGTCACGCTCGGCCTCGGCCTCCTCGTCGCGCGCCGCGACGGCCTCCCGCCGATACCCCTCGGACCGGTCCTCGCGTTCGCCCTCGCGTTCTGCGGCCTCCTCGCCTACCGGTCGGTGTTCCCGGGCGTCTATCCCGCGGGCGGCGAGAAGTTCCTCGACTACGGGCTCCTGAAATCGCTGTCGCGAGCGAGCGCCCTCCCGCCACAGGACGTCTGGTTCGCCGGCCGCCCCGTGCGCTACTACTACGGCGGCCTCCTCGCCGTCGCGAGCATCACCGAGCTGTCGGGCGTTCCCGTCCGCTACGCCTACAACCTCGGGCTCGCGTCGTTCTACGCGACGCTCGCGAGCGGGGCGTACGCCGTCGCCGCCGCCGTCGCGGACGCGAACGGCGACAGCCCCGTGGCGGGCGGCGCGTTCGGCGCGTGCCTCGTCGCCGTCGCCGGCCACCTCGCGACCCCCGTCCGCGTCGTCGTCGGCCTGCTCCCCGAGGACGTCGCGCTCCCCGCGTTCGACGTCGCCTTCGCCGGCGTCCACATGGCGGCGGCGGACGCCTACGCGCACTACCACAGCCTCGGCGAGTGGACGCCGTGGCTCGGGCGCTACGTCGCCCCCGGCACCCTCCACGTCACGCCCGCGTGGGAGTACACGAACGCCGACCTCCACGCGCACATGCTCGCCACGCCCTTCCTCCTCGTCGCCGCCGCGCTCGCGTTCGCGCTCTCGCGGACCGACGAAACGCGGCGCGCGCTCGCGCTCCTCTGCGGGCTGGGCTGCGTCGCCGGCCTCCTCGCGCTCGTCTCCACGTGGAGCTACCCGAGCGCCGTCGGCCTCACCGGCCTCGCGCTCGCGTTCGCCGACCGGCATCCGGGGAGACTGCTCGGGCGCCACGGCGCGCGCCTGCGCTCCGACGACGCGCTCCGCGACGAGGTCAGCCGTCTCGTCGTCGCCGTCGCGGGCGCGCTCGCCGTCGCGCTCGGCGGCGCCGCGCTCGCGAGCCCGTTCCTCCTCTTCCACACGCCCGTCAACGGCGGCGTCGGCGTCCTCCCGCCGCGCACGCCCGTCGTCCCCTTCCTGCTCGCGTCCGGCGTCCCGCTCGCCGCGTTCGGCCTCCGCGTCGCGCGCGACGCGACCGTCGCACGGCGGACGCTCGCCCTCGCCGCCGGCCTCCTCGTCGCCGGCATCGCGCTCGCCACGCTCGCGTCGCTCGGCACCGCCGCCCTCCTCCTCGCGTGTATCGCCGCCGGCTGGTACCTCCGCCGGCGCCGCGACGCCGGCTTCGACCTCCTGCTCCTCGTCGCCGGCGCCGGCCTCCTCCTCGCCGTCGAGTTCGCCTACGCGAAGGTCTGGCCGCACGACCCGAACGCGCCCCGCTGGAACACCGTCTACAAGGTCTCGATGCAGGCGTGGGTGCTCTGGGGCGTCGGCACCGGCGCCGCGCTCGCGGGCGTGCTCCCCGACGTCCGCCCGCGCCTCCGCGCGCTCGCTCGCCCCCGTGAAATCGACGTCTCACCCGGACGCGTCGCACGCGTCGCCGCGGTCGCGCTCGTCCTCGGCGCCGGCCTCGCCTTCCCCGCGCTCGCCGTCAGCGACCGCGTCGGCCACGTCGCCGCCCACGGCGCCGACCCGACGCTCGACGCCACCGAGTACGTCGAGGAGCGCCATCCCGGAGAAGCCGCCGCCATCGACTGGCTCGACGCGCGCGAGGGCGCCTCGCACCTCGTCGAAGCACCGGGGACGCCGATGTACCAGTTCCGCAGCGAAGCCAGCAGCCTCACCGGCCTCCCGAGCGTCGTCGGCTGGCACCACGAGCAGGGCTATCGCGGCCCCGACGCGTGGGAGACGCGCACGCGCGACGTCGACGCGATATACGCCGCAGACTGGGAGAGCGCCGCCCTCCTCCTCGACGAGTACGACGTGACCTACGTCTACGTCGGCCCGAACGAGCGCGAGCGCTACGACGTCCGATCGTTCGACCGCCCCGGCGTCGAGGTGACCTTCGAGAACGACGCCGTCACGATATACGAGGTCGACCCCGACGCCGCCTGCGAGGCGGTCCGGACGGACTGCCCGCGCGGCTGAACGGCGTGCGCCGCGCGCCGTGATGAAGTGGCGTTCGCTCAGCGACCGACGTGCGTACCGGTCCCCGACGCGGAACACCGGTGGTGCCCGCTCGTCGAAGCGACCTGCACGGAGAAGAGGGGCCGCACGGCGCGAAAAGCGCCTACGCGAGGGGCGTTCGCTCGACGACTTGGCCGTCGTACGTCGGGTACTGCTCGACGATTTCGCCCTCGGTGATGTCGCCCTCCTCGACCATCTCCTCGAGGAGCCACCACGCGACCTCGACGTGCTCGGACTTGACGGTGTAGAACTCCTCGGGGACGCCGAGGGCGTCGAGTTCCTCCGGCGAGGTCCACGTCTTCCCGTAGACGAGCGTGCCGTCCTCAGTCACCTCGTCGAACTCCCGGCGGACGTTCTTCGCCATGCGCTTCAGACGCGAGCGGTGTTGGGCGGCGTCCTTGAAGACGCTCGTACAGAAGTAGACCTGCTCGTGGCTCGCCATCTCCTCGAGGATCGCGTCCTTCGAGCCCTCGACGGCGGACATGTGGCCGTCCTGCAGTTCGTAGCCGGCCTCCTGCATCCGCTCGTAGTTGCCGTCGCTCATCTCGAACTCGTTGACGTTGCAGAAGTCCGCGGCGCCCTCGTCGAGGAAGTCGAGGAACTCCGGTTCGGCGCGGATGCCGGGAATCTCGAACGCGGGGGTGAGTCCCTCCTCGCGGGCGACGTAGAGGATCTCCTCCCACTCGGTCCCGTGGAGGTCGCCCCACTGCTCGTAGGGCGGGTGGAAGCGGATCTCGTCGAGGCCCGCCTCGCTGAGGCGACGCATGTTCTCGCGCCCGCCCGTGATGCCCGTGTAGAGGTGGGTGTGGTGGTCCTCACCGAACTCGTCTTTGAGGAGGCGGAGATAGCGACACGTCCGCTCCAGGGCCTCCTGGGGTTCGCCGCCGGTGATCGAGGTGCCGAGGGCGTCCATCTTCTTCGCCTCGGCGATGACGTCCTCGTCGCTCTCGACCGGCCGCTCGTTCGCGTAGACCTGCGTGACGTTCTTCCGGTTCTCGCCCAGCGGGCAGTAGAAACAGTCGCGCTGGTCGCAATACCCGTAGACGAAGAGGACCATCTTGCCCCCTTGCGCGCACTGCTCACAGCCCTTCGAAATCATTGCGTATCACTGATGTACCCCCTGAGGACTCAAAAACCGCACGGGTCGCCCCGCGGGGTGTGCGCTCGGCGCACGGGCGACGTCTCCCGAACCTCCTTAACGGTCGACGGCGTACGGTCGCGTGAATGCTGTTGGTCCTCTGCGTCGACCTGGACGACGATCTCGGTCGGAAGACGGAGACGTCGACGCCGGTCGTCGGCCGCGACGCCGTCGAGGACGCCGCGGTCGCGCTCGCCACCGTCGATCCCGAGGACAGCGACGTGAACGTCCTCTTCGAGGGCGTCCACCTCTACGACGACCTCTCGACCGACGAGCGCGTCGAAGTCGCGGCCGTCACGGGCGTCGAGGGGAGCGACGTGCAGGCGAACCGCGCGGTCGGCACGGAGGTCGACGAGGTGCTCGCTGGCCTCCAGACGAGCGAGGAGGTCCGGACCGTCATCGTCACCGACGGCGCACAGGACGAATCCGTCCTCCCGGTGATCCGCTCGCGCGCCCGGATCGACGGCGTCCGCCGCGTCGTCGTCCGGCAGGCGCAGGACCTCGAATCGATGTACTACACGATCAAGCAGGTGCTGAACGATCCGGAGACCCGCGGGACGATCCTCGTCCCGCTGGGCGTCCTCCTCCTCATCTATCCGCTGGCGGTGCTCGCCTCGTTCCTCGGGCTCCCGGGAGCCGTGCTCGGGCTGTCGTCCGGCGCGCTCGGGCTCTACGCGCTCTTCCGAGGGCTCGGCCTCGCCGACGCGGTCGACGAGCTCGTCGAGCGCGCCCGCGATAGCCTCTACACGGGTCGCGTCACCCTGATCACGTACGTCGTCGCCGCCGCGCTCCTCGTCATCGGCGGCGTCGAAGGCGTCGATCGGCTCAACGACTATCGGGCCGCGACCGGCGGCCCGCTCCCGGTGACCTCCGTCATCGCCGCGCTCGTCAACGGCGCGGCGACGTGGTTCGCGGCCGCGGGCCTCACGTCGAGCGTCGGCCAGATCACGGACGAATACCTCCACGACGGGTTCAAGTGGCAGTACCTGAACGCACCGTTCTACGTGCTCGCCATCGCCGCGGTCCTCTACGCGCTCAGCGGGTTCTTCCTCCGGACGGTGTCGCTCCCGACGCTCGCCGCGGTCCTCACCGTCGGGACGCTCATGAGCGTGCTCAGCACGCTCGCGTTCGCCGTCATCGAGGATCGAGGGGTGCGGACGGCGAAGTGAGCGATCAGCGTTCGCGCTCGACGACGAACGTCGCGAGGCGTTCCAAGTAGGCGCGGGCGCTCCCGTCCTCGATCGCCGCGTCGTCGAGCGCCGCGAGGGCCGCCTCCGACTCCGCGTCCGCGAGCGCGTTCACGTCCTCGACGGAGCGCTCGGTCACGCGCAACACCGACGGGCGGTTCAGCTCCTCGTCCGTGCCGGCTGGCTTCCCGAGGTCGCCGGTCTCCGCGGTCACGTCGAGGACGTCGTCGCGGAGTTGGAACGCGACGCCGACGCGCTCCGCGTACTCGCCGAGCGCGTCGATCGTGTCGTCGTCGGCGTCCGCCGCGATCGCGCCGAGCTCCGCGGCGGCGCGGAAGAGCGCCCCCGTCTTCCGGCGTGCGAGCTCCATGTACTCCGCTTCGGTCTCCGGGCGATCCACGAGTTCGGTCGCCTCGCCCTGCCCGAGTTCGACGAGCGAGTCCGCCGCCGTCTCCAGCGCACTGGGGTCGTCGCTGAAGAGGGCGAACGCCTCGCCGAGCAGACCGTCGGACGCGACGATCGCCGGCCCGTGGCCGTACGCCGCCCACGCCGAGGGCTCACCCCGACGGAGCTCCGAGCGGTCGATGATGTCGTCCACGACGAGCGAGGCGTTGTGAACGAGTTCGACGCCGACGGCGTAGTCGAGCGCGTCCGCGGCCTCGCCGCCCGCCGCCTCACAACACAACATGGCGAGCGCCGGCCGGACGCGTTTCCCGCCGGCGAGCGCCACCGCTTCGACCTCCTCGCGGAGCTCCGGTGGCTCGACTGCCTCCAGCACCTCGCGCAGGCGGTCCTCGACCGCGCGACGGTGCGCCTCGACGTCCTCCATTGACACGGCTTCGGGGCCGCAGCGCCAAAAGCATCCGTCTTTCGCCCCGGTGGCAACGCGCCGTCAGCGGCCCTCGATCTCCGCGCGCGCGTTCGCCGCGTGACGTGCCTCCTCGGGCCGGTCGTCGACGTTGGCGAGGTCCTCGGTCGCCTCCAGCGTGCGGACGGCGTCGTCCAAGAAGCCGTAGATGTCGCCGGGGTAGGCGTACACCATGTAGTCGTCCGTCATCACGTCGACCATCGCCTCGGGATCGAGGCCCTGCGCGCGCAGGTCGAGGAGGTACGCGATGAACTTCCGCTCGGGGTGCCCGCAGTAGGGGTTGGCCTGACAGTCGCAATCGAGGAAGTCCTTCGAGAACTCGATGACGCGATCGGCCGTCGCCTCGTTCAGCCCGTCGAGGTTGCCGCCGCCGAAGAGCACGTCGAGTGTCGCACCGCTGAACGCGCCCTTCGGGAAGTTCGCGTCCAGTTGGCTGACGAGCTGGCGGTGGTTCTTGACGTAGATCTTGTCCGTGACGGCCACTGTCCGCACTCAGGGGCGCGGCGACGAAAAGCGTGTCGCGTTCCGTCGGCGGTTTCGTAACGCCTATTAACGGCAGGGCGCTACGGACGGGTGCAGTGTCCGGGTTGGGGTAGTGGACTATCCTTCAGCCTTGTGGAGGCTGAGACGCGGGTTCAATTCTCGCACCTGGACCTCCTTCTTCGCGTGACGAGCCGTCGAGCGCCGCGTGTGCTCGACGTCAGCCCCGATTCGACTCTCGTATCGCGACGTCAATCTCCTGAGCGCTCGCCACCGAGCGCCCGGGCCGCTCAGGGCGTCCGGCCGGGATCGTCGCCGTTCACCGTCGGGGCCGGCGTCTGGGCCCCGCGGCCGGCGCTCTGAATGATGTTGAACGCGGTGACGAGGTCGGTGCGGCTGACGAGGCCGAGCAGGGCGCCGTCGTCGTCGACGACGATCAGCCGGCCGATGCCGCTGTTCTGGATGCGCTCTAAGGCGTCCATCGCTTCGGCGTCGGGGGTGGTCGTCTCGACGTCGCGCGTCATCACGTCGCCGACCGTGAAGGCGTCGCGCTCGACGGGATCGACCTCGCGGGCGTCGCCGAGGGTGACGACGCCGACGACGCGGCCGTCCTGCATGACGGGGTAGCCGGTGTGGCGCTCCTCGAACATCCGCTCGGTGAGTTCGGCCACGGTGTCGTCGGGATGGACGCTCTTGACGTCCGCGGCGTCGGTCATCACGTCGCGGACGGTGACGCCCTCGAACGCGGCGTTCATGACGGTGCGCTGGCTCTCCGATGAGGCGCCGATGTAGATGAAGAAGGCGATGGCGACGAGGAGGAGGTTGCCGAAGAGTCCGAGGATCCCGAGGACGACGGCGACGGCCTTCCCGACTTCGGCGGCGAGCTGCGTGGCGCGGGCGAAGGGGCGTCTACGCGCGAGGAGGGCGCGCAGGACGCGCCCGCCGTCCATCGGGAACCCGGGCAGGAGGTTGAAGACGGCGAGGACGACGTTCGCCAGGGCGAGGTAGCCGACGACGAAGGCGAGCGGCGGCGTCCCGCGGACGGCGACGAGCGCGACGTACGAGACGGCGCCGAGGGCGACGCTAACGACCGGGCCGGCGAGCGCGATGAAGAGCTCCTGCTTCCAGTCCTCGGGCTGCTCTTCGAGGTTGGCGACGCCGCCCAGCAGCCAGAGGGTGATCGACTCGATGGGGTAGCCGTAGTGCATCGAGACGACGCTGTGGCCGAGTTCGTGGATGAGGACGCAGGCGAAGAGGCCGACGGCGGCGGCGACGCCGAGGAGCCACGGGGTCGCGCCCTGCGAGAGCGTACCGACCGGGAGGCCGAGCGCCCACACGGAGTTGAGGGTGCTCACCCACTGCTCGGTCTGCCAGCCGATGAGGGCGGCGAACGCGGGGAGGACGAGGAGGAACGTGACGTCGAGCTTGATCGGAATGCCGAACACGCTGCCGACCGTGTAACTCCGCATGGGTCCGGCTTCGGGCGTGGACGGCATAAACGTCTGTGGCCGTTCCGGGGTACGCAGGGCCGCCCGGTCGGGGTCTGACGGGGACGCGCCACGGGAGCGAACCCCTCAAATAGCCCGCGACCGTACGCTCGGGCGTGTCGAAGCAGGTCCAGCGGGTGGATACGCTCTTCCTCCACGAGGTCGGCGACGACTACGCGGTCGTCGCGCGCCGCGACGGCGAGCGGTTGTTCCACGCGCGCCTCCAAACGAAGGAGACGGACGCCGGCCCGCGGCCCGGGAAGTTCCGAGTGAAGACGGCGAACGGGGAGGATCCCCGATCGCCCGACGAGTTCGTCGAGATCGCTCGGCTGGCCGACCGCATCCGCGTCTCCGAACAGACCTCCCGCGGGGGCCGACGCGAGATCCGCGACCTCCTCGATGGCTATCAGCTCGCCGAGAAGGCGAAGGTCGTCCGCACCTGCCGGTACTGCGCGGGCAACGGCCGCTACTCCCCGATCACGGACGAGAGGTCGGTCGAGGCCGACGGCGAGCGTATCTGTCAGGACTGTGCGGTCCGCGAGCTCGAACGCGAACTCGCGTTCAAGGGCGACCTGACGGGCGCCGCTGAGGACCGCCTCGAAGAGCTCCTCCTCGACGTCGGCGACCTCGATCGGATCGTCGGTCTACTCGAAGGCCAACTGGACCCGGACCTCACGAAGTTCGACGAGGTCTCGGCGAACACGGACGACGTCGACCCGTATCCGGTCTCGGACCTCGACCTCCACCCGGGCGTGCAGGGCCTCCTCGAAGACCGCTTCGAGACCCTGCTCCCCGTCCAGAGTCTCAGCGTCCAGAACGGACTCACCGACGGCGAGGACCAGTTGGTGGTGTCCGCGACGGCGACCGGGAAGACCCTCATCGGCGAGATCGCGGGGCTCCATCGCGCGCTCAGCGGCAACGGGAAGCTCCTCTTCTTAGTCCCGCTCGTCGCGCTCGCCAACCAGAAACACGAGGACTTCGAGGACGAGTACGGCGACCTCGTCGACGTCTCGATCAGAGTGGGGTCCTCGCGCATCCGCGACGACGGCCAGGCGTTCGACCCGAACGCCGACGTCATCGTCGGGACCTACGAGGGCATCGACCACGCCCTCCGCACCGGCCGCGACCTCGGTGACGTCGGCACCGTCGTCATCGACGAGGTCCACACCCTCCAAGAGGAGGGGCGGGGACACCGCCTCGACGGCCTCATCACCCGGCTCAAGCACTACTGCGAGCGGCGCGCACAGGCACGCGAGTCGTACGCGGGCGCGCAGTGGATCTACCTCTCCGCGACCGTCGGCAACCCCGGCGGGCTCGCGAAGAAGCTCCGCGCGAACCTCGTCGAGTTCGAGGAGCGCCCCGTCCCCATCGAGCGCCACGTCACCTTCGCGGACGGCCAGGAGAAACCGCGCATCACGAACAAACTCGTCCGCCGCGAGTACGACAAGGAGTCCTCGAAGGGGTATCGGGGGCAGACGATCGTCTTCACGAACTCGCGGCGGCGGTGCCACGAGGTCGCGCGAAAACTCGACTACCCCGCCGCCGCCTACCACGCCGGCCTCGACTACGGCAAACGCAAGCAGGTCGAGCGCCAGTTCGGCGATCAGGACCTCGCCGCCGTCGTGACGACCGCCGCGCTCGCCGCCGGCGTCGACTTCCCCGCGAGTCAGGTCGTCTTCGACACGCTCGCCATGGGAATCGAGTGGCTAACCGTGCAAGAGTTCGAGCAGATGCTCGGGCGCGCCGGCCGACCCGACTACCACGACCGCGGGAAGGTGTACATGCTCGTCGAACCCGACGCCGTCTATCACAACTCCATGGAAATGAGCGAGGACGAGGTCGCGTTCAAACTCCTCAAGGGCGAGATGGAGGACGTCGTCACCGCGTACGACCAGAACGCGGCGATCGAAGAGGTGCTAGCGAACATCGTCGTCGGGGGGAGCGCCGCCAAGCGCCTCAGCGAACGCATGGTCGGCGACGTCCCCACGAAACACGCGGTCGGGAAGCTCCTCGAATACGGCTTCATCGACGGCCTCGAACCGACGGACCTCGGGCGGACCGTCACGACTCACTTCCTCGACCCCGACGAGGCGTTCAAGATGCTCGACGGCGTCCGCAAGGGGCTCGACCCCTACCGGATCGCCGCCGAGATCGAACTACTAGGCGAGGAGGACTAAGCGTCAGGGGCGGCGGAGCGCACTCACCGCGAGCGCGGGGCGCTCGCGGGAGTTTTTGGCCGAGCTTTTGCGACGGAGCGGTGCGCGGAGCGCACCCGAGGGAGTAAAAGGTCGCGGATGACCGCCGAGATCGAACTACTGGGCGAGGAGGAGTAGGCTCACAACGTAACACTTACCGCCGCCGCTCAGTTACTCTAAGGCGCGGGACCGTGGGGTAGCTTGGTATCCTTCAGCGTTTGGGACGCTGTCACCCGTGTTCAAATCACGGCGGTCCCACTTTTCGACGGCGTGAAAATGGGAGCCAGCGAGACGGCCGTCTCGTGGTGGTCCCACTCTCGTTATTCGTCGTCACAGACCACGTCGCGGAGTTCTTCGAGCAGATCAGGACGGTGTTTGGCGAGGAGCGCGACGTCCTCGGGGAGTTCGTTCTGGATCCGGCGACGGACGCGTGAGACGGCCACGTATCGTTTCTGGTCCTCGACGTCGGCTTCGCCGGTAAGACGCTCACGTTCCGTGTCGGTGATCAGTGCACGGGATTTCGCCATACTCCCCGAAGGGTGATCGCGGTCTTGAACGACCGTGGTTTCGAATATGCGAAAGTGTAATACTGATACCGCGGGACGGTATAATATGGAACCACACCGAAAAGGCGACCTCACCGAAGCCATAGTCATCGCGGAGTTGAAGCGCCGCGAGATATCCGTCTCGACGCCGTTCGGAGACAACGAGCGTTACGACCTGCTCGCCGAAGACGAGAGCGGAGACGTGTGGAAACTCCAGGTGAAGACGGGAGGATTCCGCGACGGGAAGGTTCTCTTCAACGGGAAGTCCCAGCACACGAACGCGAGCGGACATACGTACGAAGTCTACGACGGCGACGTCGACTACTTCGCCGTCCACTGCGACGACGTCGACGGACTCTACCTCGTTCCCGAGTCGGAGGTCGGGTCCCAGATGAGTCTCCGCATCGCGGACGCGAAGCAGGACCACCGGACGATCAACTGGGCGGCCGACTACGACTTCGACGAGCGGTGGCCACCTGAACCGACGCCGAGCGGGTGGCGCGACGCGCTGATCGCGGACCTCCGAGAGCGCGGCGTGGACGTCATGGACGCCCGAGGGACGAACGCACCGTACGACGTCGTCCTCCGCGACGACGCGGACACGCTCTACCGGACGAGTCTGCGGCCGGGAAGCGTCAGCGGCGAGCGCGTATGCTTCGATACGGGGAAGACGCGGGCACCCGGTCCGGAGACGATAGATCTGGTGCTCGTGAGGTGTCGGGACACGGACGAGACGTACATGATCGAGCGGGACGCGTACGACGAGTCGATCAGCCTGCGCGTCGAACCAACCCGGAACGACGACCGACGGACGAATCGCGCCGAGGAGCACGCCTTCGGCCGATGCTGGCCACCGGCACGACTCGATGGTCGCCCAGAGAGAACAGCATAGCCGATATCGCCGGCGGTGGTCGATTGCGCCGTAATTTCTGTACTGGACCGCACGCCGGAGGCGCGCGGGGGTTTTTCACCTCTGCGAGACCGAAGGTCTCGCTGATCCCGCGTTCGCCGCTGGCTCGCGGACCGTGTTTTTGCGACGAGTGGTCAGCTTCGCTGACCCGAGTCGGAAAAAGATGGACGTCCAGTTTCACTGTCCTTTGCGAACCTTCTTAGGGCGTCACGCGCTACCTACGTGAGCGAATGGCTCAGGCTACGGATCAGGAACTCGTCGACCGCTTCGAGGCGTTCTTCCGACGGTACTACTCGGACGAGGTCGGCGACCTCGCACGGAACTACCCGCGCGATCGGAAGAGCCTGCGCATCGACTGGGGGGACCTCTATCAGTTCGACGCGGACCTCGCGGACGACTACCTCCGCTACCCCGATCGGTATCAGGAGGCCGCCGAGGAGGCGCTGCGACGCTACGACCTCCCGATCGACGTCTCTCTCGGACAGGCGCACGTCCGCGTGCGCGGGCTCGCCGAGGCGACGGAGATCCGTGCGCTGCGCTCCGAGCACCTCAACACCTTCGTCGCCGTGCAGGGCATCGTCCGGAAGGCGACGGAGGTCCGCCCGAAGATCGAGCAGGCGGTGTTCGTCTGCCAGCGCTGTAACTACGAGACGCAGATCCCCCAATCGGACTCCGGTTTCCAAGAGCCCTACCAGTGCGAGTCCTGCGAGCGCCAAGGCCCGTTCAAACTCGACCCGGAAAAGTCGGAGTTCATCGACGCGCAGAAGCTCCGGATCCAGGAGAACCCCGAGGGGCTCGCGGGCGGTGAGACGCCGGAGAACATCGACGTCCACGTCGAGGACGACCTGACGGGGCGGGTGACGCCGGGCGATCACGTCACCGCGACGGGATCGCTGCGCCTCGATCAGAGCGAGGGGTCGAACGAGAGCCCGGTCTTCGACGTCTACATGGAGGGCAACTACGTCGAGATCGAGGACGAGCAGTTCGAGGACATGGAGATCACGAACGAGGACAAGGAGGCCATCGTCGAGATCTCCCAGCGTCCCGACATCTACGAAGACATGGTCGATTCGGTCGCGCCCTCCATCTACGGCCACCGGCAGGCGAAGCTGGCGATGCTCCTCCAACTCTTCAGCGGCGTCACCAAACACCTCCCGGACGGCTCGCGGATCCGGGGCGACCTCCACATGCTCCTGATCGGGGACCCGGGTACGGGGAAATGTCTCGACGGCGACACCGGCGTCACGCTCGCCGACGGGACGGAGCGGCCGATACGGGATCTCGTCGAGGAGAACCTCGACGACCCGAACCCGGTCGATGACGGCGTCTGGGACGATGTCGACATCCCGCTGCCGTCGATGGAGGCCGACGGATCGCTCGTCGAACGGCGGGCGACGAGGGTGTGGAAGCGCGAGGCTCCCGAGGAGATGTGTCGCGTCCGCACGTCGAGCGGGCGCGAACTCGACGTGACGCCGTCACACCCGCTTTTCGTACAGTCGAACGGGCGCATCGAAGCCAAGCGGGCCGACGACCTCACCGAAGGCGAGTTTGTCGCGACACCGCGGACGCTCGACACGGATGGGGACGACGCGCTCAACGTCGAGTACCGTATGTCGAGAGCGCCGAACGCGGTCCACCTCGACCTCCCGAACGAGTGGACGCCGTCGCTCGCGCGACTCGTCGCCTACGTCGTCGCCGAGGGGCACGTCGTCCTCCGTGACGATCACACGGCGGACGTCCGTGTGACGAACAACGACGCCGAGATCGTAGACGATGTCACGGGCGCGTTCGACGCGCTCGGCCTCAACTACAGCGTCGACGAACCTCGGGAGGGGAAGTCCGCGAGGACAGTGCGCTGTAATTCGGGCGAGTTCGCGAGCTTCCTCAAGAACCTCGAACCCGCTACCCTCGAACGCTCGGCCGGGCAACGCGTCCCCGACGCGATTAAGAGTGCGACGCTAGAGACGAAACGCGCGTTCCTCCGCGCGTACGTCGACGCGGAGGGTCACGTCTCGACGACACAGCGGGAGATCACGGTCGCCTCGATGAGCTGTGACCTCCTCGAAGGCGTCCGAACACTCCTGCTCGCGTTCGACGTCACCGGCAGCGTCGAGGAACGACACGACGGGAGCTATCGGCTGCGGATCGGCGGGGACAGCTTCCGTCGCTACGTCGACGCCATCGGATTCGTCACTGACCGGAAGACAACGGCCTCGCATGCGTTCGATGACCGATCGTCGAACACGAACGTCGACATCGTCCCCGAAGTGGGCGACGAACTCCGGCGGATCCGGAAGGCGCTCCGACTCTCACAGGCCGACTGCGGGCTCACGCGCACGACGTACCAGCACTACGAGCGCGGTGACCGGAATCCGAGCAGGGGGAACCTCCAATCGGTCGTCGACGCATTCGAGGCCCGTCTTGCGTGGCTCCGCGAGACGAAGCGGCGACTCGAAGCCGGAGAGTGGAGCGACGTCACGGCGATCAGGCGGGAGTTGAACGTCTCGCAGGCTGCGCTCGCTGACGGGATGGGCGTCGAACAGACCGCCGTGAGCTACTACGAGCGAAACGACGGCGTCCCGGACGGCGGGAAAGTGTCTGCGGCGCAGAGCGGGCTCGTCGAACGAGTGGAGGACTCGCTCGGTGTAGCAGACGATGTCGAACGCCTCCGATCGCTCGCCGAGAACGATGTCTCGTGGGACCGGATCGACTACATTGAGCGCGTCGAACCCGCCGAGGAGTGGGTGTACGACCTCGAAGTCGAAGGGACGCACACGTACATCTCGAATGGCGTCGTCTCTCACAACTCCCAGCTCCTGTCATATGTACAGAACATAGCGCCGCGCTCCGTCTACACCTCCGGGAAGGGGTCGTCGAGCGCGGGCCTCACCGCGGCCGCCGTGCGCGACGACTTCGGTGACGGTCAGCAGTGGACGCTGGAGGCGGGCGCGCTCGTCCTCGCGGATCGGGGGATCGCGGCGGTCGACGAGCTCGACAAGATGGCTCCCGACGACCGCTCGGCCATGCACGAGGCACTGGAGCAGCAATCGATCAGTATCAGCAAGGCGGGGATAAACGCCACGCTGAAGTCGCGGTGTTCGCTGCTCGGCGCGGCGAACCCAAAATACGGGCGCTTCGACCAGTACGAGCCGATCGGCGAGCAGATCGACCTGGAGCCGGCGCTCATCTCGCGCTTCGACCTGATCTTCACGGTGGCCGACCAGCCGGACCCGGAGGAGGACGCGCGGCTCGCGGAGCACATCCTGCAGACGAACTACGCGGGCGAGCTCCACACGCAGCGCGAACATCTCGCCTCGGCGAACTACACGGAGGACGAGGTCGCGGCACAGACGGACGAGGTCGCCCCGGAGATCGACGCTGAGCTCCTGCGGAAGTACATCGCGTACGCCCGCCGGAACGTCTACCCGGCGATGAGCGACGAAGCGCGCGCGGCGATCGAGCAGTTCTACGTCGACCTGCGCGCGGAGGGCGCGGACGAGGACGCGCCGGTGCCGGTGACGGCTCGCAAGCTCGAAGCGCTCGTGCGCCTCGCGGAGGCCTCGGCGCGCGTTCGGCTCTCGGATACGGTCGAGGAGAAGGACGCGGAGCGGGTCATCGCCATCGTGCGCTCGTGTCTAGAGGCCATCGGGGTCGACCCCGAGACCGGGGAGTTCGACGCGGACGTCGTCGAGACGGGGACGTCGAAGAGCCAGCGCGACCGCATCAAGAGCCTTCGGGCGCTCATCGAGGACATCGAGGACGACTTCGAGGAAGGCGCGCCGACCGAGGAGGTCATGGCGCGCGCCGAGGAGGTCGGGATGGAGCGCTCGAAGGCCGAACACGAGATCGAGAAGCTGAAGAAACAGGGAGAGGTCTACGAGCCCTCGACCGGCCACTTGCGGACGACCTGATGGACCGCATCAGCGCGCTCCGGAACGTCGAGGAGACCCTCGGGGACCTGGAGCGCGGCGAGACGGATCTCGCGAGCGCGGAGGAGCGAGTGAGTTCGATCCTGCGGACGTACGCGACGGACTACGACGGCGACCTCGTGGCGTGGCGGGCGTCGGGCGACCCGGGCGCCGAGGGCCTCGTCGTGCTCGCGGCGAGCGAGCGCGAAGCGCGCGAGCGGGTCGCGGCGCTCGTCGGCGACTCGATCGGGCGGGTCTCCGTGTCGCGGCTCGCGTAGTGTCCGACCGGCGACGTTTTATCCGCCGGTCGCTCTTCTACCGAGGTGTTACTGATCGTCGCGTACTCGCGGGCCGCGAGACAGGCCCTGCGGAACAGTTGTTCGACGCACGCGGAGACCGTGGTCCGTCGCTTCGGCCGTGCGGTCCTCTTGTGCGAGACGGAGTACGGCGCGTTCGTCGCGTGTCGCCTCCGAGAGCGCTTCGGGACGGGGGTGGAAGTGGCGCGGACGGAACCGCTGAACGAGTACCGCGACGTCCCCGAGCACGTCCGCGACGCCGCGACGGCGTACGAGGCGCGCGAGTCGCCGAGCACGCCATACGCGAAGTTCGCGGCGGGACGCGGTCTCCCGGAGCCGGACGCGATGCGCGAGACGCCGCTCGCGGACTGATGCGGGCGCGCGTCGACGGGCGAACGATGCGATCCGACGCCCTGGACTTCCGTGACGCCGACGTGTCCGCGGCCGACGTGGTACGCGCGATCCGCGATCCCGACGGATGGCTCGACTGTCCGACGCCGACGGCGGTGCACGACACCGTCGGGTTACTCGACCGACCGCGGACGGTCGGGCCGGCGATGCTGGCCGCAGCGGCGCGCTCGCGCGGACACGACGCTCCGGTGACGGCGAGGCTCCGCACGCTCCGGGGGGCGCTGGCCGACCCGATCGCGGAGGTCCGGGGGCTCCGCGCAGCGCGCGAGCGACTCGCGACGCTCGGCGCGGACGTCGTGGCGCGCCGGGAACGCGTCGAGCGCCTCGGCGGACAGGTCGCGGCGCTCAGAAATGCGGGGACGGTGGACGCCGACGTGATGGACGCACACGGGACGGCTATCGCGGCGCTCACCGACGCGGAGACGGAGGTGATCGCGGCCACGGAGACGTACGAGCGGCTCCGTCGGGAGGCGCGCATCGTCCGCGACGAGCGGGAGCGGCGGCTCCGGCTCGCGGACGAGGAGCGGCGGCTGAAGCGGGAGCGCGATGCGGCGCTGGTGGCGGAGATCCGGTCGTCGTACGAGCGAGCGCGGCGCGCCGTTCCCGGGGGATCGTGGCGCGACGCCCTCGCCCTCGCGCGGGTGTCGCGGGTGCGGGCGCCGCTGGTACTCGCGGGCGGGCCGTTCGAGCGCGCAACGCGGGCGGCGGCGTGTCTCGACGCACCCGTGGTGCTCGTCGCGGCACGCGTTTAAGCCCGAACGCGGGACCACGATGGCACGTGTCCATCGGCATCGACAGCGACGCGAGGGAGCACGGCGGCGTGACGCTCGTCACGGCGGTCGTGCGGAACGACGATGACGCGGACCGACGAGTCCGAGTCACGGACGAACTGGACGGCGTCGTCCGTTCCCCGGCGCGGGACGGCGTCGCCGTTGAGGGGTGGGACGCGGACGGCTTCGAGGGCGTTGTTCCGGGCGGGGGGACGCTCGCGCTCGGATACGCGTGCGGGGGCGCTCCCGCTGACCGGCCGTGTCGCGTCGCGTGGACGGATCGTGCCGGGACGGGCGGGAGGAGAGCGGCGACGGTCGCCGACGCGCTACGCAACCTCGGCGATCCCCGCCCGTCCGCAGAGAGCGGACCACACGGGGCGTCGGAGGCGGAGCCGGTCCCACCGGCGGTGGCGTCGTGGCTCGGCGACGTGGCGAGTCGAGTGAGCGAGGGGACGGCGAGCGAGGCGGATCGGCGCGCGCTGGAGGCCGTGGACGACCGCCTGCGATCGCTCGCGGGGGGCCCGTGATACTCGCCGTCGTCGGCGGCAAGGGCGGCGTCGGGACGTCGACGGTCGCGCTCGAACTCGGTCTGCGACTGGACGCGGTCGTGGTCGACGCCGACCTCTCGATGGCGGACCTCCCGACGGCGCGCGGGCCGGATCTCCATGACGTGCTCGCGGGGCGCGCGTCGCCGGTCGAGGCCGTCCGCGAGGGCGGCGCGGTGTCGATCCTCCCGTGCGGACGCACGCTCGCCGGGGCGCGGGCGTGCGACGTGGGCCGACTCGGCGGGGCGCTGGGCGCGGTGGCGCGCCGATACGGCGACGTCGTCGTGGACTGCGCGGCCGGGATGCGCGCAGACGTGGGCGTGCCGCTCGCGGTCGCGGACGCCTGCGTCGTCGTCACCGCACCGGCGCGACCGGCGTTCGCCGACGCGATCCGGGTGCGCGAGCTCGCCCGGTCGTTCGACGCGGGGTTGGCGGCGATCGCGTACAACCGCGCCGACGGCGTGCCGGACGCGGTGGAGCGGACGCTCGGGGCGCCCGGCGTGGCGATCCCGAAAGACGAAACGGTACGGCGGGCGCGCCGAAGCGGCTATCCGGCGGGTGCGCTGTTCCCGGACGCGCCGGCGAGTGCGGGATTCGAGGCGCTCGCGGACGCGGTGCGGGCGTGCGGGCTGTAGGGGAGCGGGCGACGCGGACGCGAGAAGAGCCGAGTTCGGAGGGTCAGTCGAGGGCGTAGTAGGCGTTTCGGAGCGTCGCGGGCGTGACGCCGGCGGCGTCGGCGGCTCGGCGTTGGGTGAGCGGGTGATCCGCCTCGCGGGCGGCGGCGTAGAGGCAGGCGGCGGCGACGCCGCTGGGTTTGCGGCCGCCGGTCGATCCGGTCTCGGCGGCGCCGGCGGCGAGCGTGGTCGCGCGGCGCTCGACGGCGCGGGGCACGTCGAGCTCAGTGGCGAAACGCGGGATGTACTCGCGGGCGTCGATCGGACCGGTCCGGAGGCCGAGGTCGCGGTTCATCGCGGCGTACGCGGCGCGGAGTTCGTTCTCGTCGGCGCGGGCGACCGCGACGGTCTCGTCGACGGTTCGCGCGACGCCGTTCGTCCGGCAGACGGCGTAGACGGCGGCCGCGGCGAACCCTTCGAGTGAGCGTCCGCGGAGGAGCCCCTCGGTCTGTGCGCTGTCGAAGAGCGCGCAGGCCTGATCGCGGACGCTGTACGTGAGCGAGAGCGAGCTCACGAGCCGACGGATCTCGGTGAACGCGTAGATCTGGTTGCGTTCCGCCTTGCTTGCGACGTTCGCGCGGCTGTGTTGACGGCGGAGGCGCGCGAACTGACGGCGCTTACGGCCGGTGAGCCGCGAGGAGTACCCGATCTCGGTGCTGAGGCCGCGGTCGTGGCGCGAGTGGGTGAGGGGCGCGCCGACGCGCTCGCGGTTTCGGTCGTCGTCCGCGAACGAGCGCCACTCGGGACCGCGATCGAGGCGGTCGGTGTCGACGACGAGCCCGCAGTCGGTGCAGACCATCTCATGGCTGTCGCGTTCGAGGCTACCGGCACACTCGGGGCAGGTCGTCGCCGTCGATTGGCTCATACACACGACTTGGTGCCGAACCGGTACTTAAGCGAGGGGCGGATCGTGACCGCGAGAGAGTCGAGCGCGGCGGGAACGTACCGGTCACCGGTACGTTCGGAACCGTGCGGGTTCGCCCGCGGGCGCCGCACCGAACGGCACCTTCATGTAGGTGAGCCGACGGATAGGAGAGTGATGGGGCTCTCGGACATCGCGGCCGGGTTGACGGTCACGACGCCGCAGCGCGAGCGCGGGGTGGCGACCGTCGACGCGACGGAGGCACCGCTCGCGGAACGGTTGACGCCGTACGCGGACGACCTCCCGTGCCGCGTAGCGGTCGCGGCGGCGCTCCTCGACGCCTACGGGGCGGGGACGAGCGTGGGGGCCGCGGCGGCCACCGCGGGGGTCGCGCCGACGACCGGTGCGAAGGTGTTACACGTCCTCGGCGTCGGCGGCGTGAACCCCGTCTCGCCGCTCGCGCGCGAGATCGTCGCGGATTGGCTGGACGGCGAGCTGACGCGGAGCGAAGCGGTGGCGCTCTCCGGGGCGAGCGACGCCGAGTTCGCTCTCGGGGCGTACTGCGCGACGCACCCGCCGCTCGAAGAGGCCGCGGCGGTCGTCGCGGCGGCGCGCGAACCCGACTCGCGGACGCTCGATCGACGGAGCCGGGACGCGCTCGCCGGCGCGTGCGGGACGCCCGACGACCTCCGATAGCTCAGTCGAGCCGACGACGAAGGCCCGCGAGGAAGCCCGGGCGTCCTCGGGGACGAGGTCGTCGAGGGCGAACGCCCGTTCGACGAGCGACGCGACCGCGCGCGTGTAGTCGTCCGAGTCGGCTGGCGTGACGGCGGGGGCGCGCTCTCGGGACCGAGGTCGGCGTCGGCGACGGCGACGTCTGCATCGGCGAGCGCGTCCTCGTCGCTGGAGTTGGCAACGACGGTCGCCTCCGTGTCGACGCCGACGTCCGTGAGGCGACCGCGCTCGCGCGCGGGGGCGTCCCGGGCGCGTCGAGCGGGGAGGCGGCGTCGTCGACGCCGAGTTCGGGGTCGGTGACGAGCGCCGTCACGTCGGGATCGAGGCGGTCGTCGACGTACGTCGAGAGCCCCTGCGTCGCGTAGTTCGCATCGAGCACGAGCGCGTCGCGGCCGGCCGCGGCGAGAAGCGCGGCGGCCTCGACGGAGAGGCGAGTCGCGCCGACGCCGCCGGCCGTCCCGACGACGGCGAGGGTGTTCGATTCGGGATTCGACATACGTCCACGGGCGGGCGGCCCGAACGAAAGTGCGGTGGCGTCTAGCTGTTGATGCCGTAGACGTCACCGGACCAGTCGCGGGCGGGCGTGTCGTACACCGGGTGGTTCCGGTCGCGCGCGTCGAGGCGCGCGCGGTCGGACTCGTCGAGGTCCCAGTCGAAGAGCTCGCGGTTCGCGCGGACGTGCTCGGGCGAGGAGGATTTCGGGAGGACGGCGACGCCGTTCTCCACGGCCCACTTGAGAACGATCTGGGCGGGCGATTTGTCGTACGACGCGGCGAGTTCCCGGACGACTTCGTCCGCGAAGACCTCGGTGCGCGCGAGCGGCGCGGCGGCCTCGACGACGGTGTCCGTCTCGCGGCAGTACTGGAGGAGGTCGTCGCGCTGGAACCACGGGTGGTACTCGATCTGGTTGACGACGATGGGAACGTCGCTGACGTGCTGTGCGCAGGAGAGTTGATAGGCGCTGAAGTTCGAGACGCCGACGTTCTCCACGAGACCGCGCCGTTTCAGGGTGGCCATCGCGTCCATCGTCTCGCGGATGGACACCGCGGGGTTCGGCCAGTGGACGAGGTAGAGATCGAGGGAGTCGACGCCGAGGCGATCGAGGGAGGCCTCGCAGGACTCGATGAGTGCGTCGTAGCTGAGGTGTTTGGGGAGGACCTTCGAGGTGAGCCAGTACTCCTCGCGGTCGTAGTCGGCGAGGACCTCGCCGATGGCGGCCTCGTTGTGATACCCCTCGGCGGTGTCGACGTGCGCGTAGCCGGCGTCGAGGCCCGCGCGGGCGGCGTCTTTCACCGTCTCGCCGCCGATGTCCCACGTTCCGACGCCGACCGCCGGGAGTTCGTCGCCGCTCGCTAGCGTCACCGTTGGTGCGTCCATACGGTGAGGGGCGTCCGGGTCGATGTTAGTCGTTCCGCCGGCGGCGATTCGGACGCGTGCCCGCGACGGGCGACGGCTCAGTCCGCGATCCGCGCGGCGATCTCGTCGAGTTCGTCGTCGTCGAGGTGGGGGCGTTCGCCCGCGACGGCGTGGATGGGGCCGCCGCCGTCGCCCTCGAAGCGCGGGACGACGTGGGCGTGGACGTGCGGGACCTCCTGGCCGGCGGCCTCGCCGTCGTTGATTCCGACGGTCAGCGCGTCGGCGTCGACGGCGGCCTCCACGTCGGGAGCGAGGGCGTGAACGAGGTCGAAGACGGCGCTCGACTCGGCGGCGTCGAGGTCGGCGAGGCGCTGGCGGTGGCTCGCCGGTACGACGAGGGTGTGGCCGGGCGCGAGCGGGTTGGCGTCGAGGAACGCGACGGCGTCGTCGGTCTCGGCGACGATGCGGCCGGGGATGTCGCCCGCGACGATCGAGCAGAAGATGCAGTCGTCACTCACGTGCGTGTGGTGCGCGCGCGGCGGCCTTAGTTATTCGGTGAGCGGGAGGACGACGCCGAAGACGAGCGGGCAGAGGATGATGCCGAGCGCACCCAGCCCTTCGGCGTCGACGGCGACGGTCATCGCCCAGCCGGGGAGCGTCCCGAAGAGCGCCGTCCCGGCGTCGGCGAGGAGGAACCCCCCGACGACGAGGGCGAGAGAGCAGAGCGTCGTGCGTTTCGTCAGCGTCGGGTAGTCGACGTTCCCGTAGCGTCCCATACGCCCCGAAGGCGAGAGCGCGTCGAAAGCGTTTCGCTCGCGTCGGCGCGCCCGCGGGCGCGGGACCGATTCTCCTTTCACCGAGGAGAGTGAGGCATGGGGCATGGACCGATTCGCCGAGCCCCCGGAGCAGTACGATCCCGAGGCGGTTCGGGACCGGGTGTTCGACTACTGGGACGAGGTGGACGCCTACGAGCGGACGAAGGCCCACCGCGAGGACGGTGAGGACTTCTTCTTCGTCGACGGCCCCCCCTACACGAGCGGTGCGGCCCACATGGGGACGACGTGGAACAAGTCCCTGAAGGACGCCTACATCCGCTACTACCGGATGAACGGCTACGACGTGACCGACCGGCCGGGCTACGACATGCACGGCCTCCCCATCGAGACGAAGGTCGAGGAGCGCCTCGACTTCGACTCGAAACAGGACATCGAGGCGTTCGGCGTCGAGGCCTTCATCGAGGAGTGCAAGCAGTTCGCAAACGAACAGCTCGAGGGCCTCCAATCCGACTTCCAATCCTTCGGCGTCTGGATGGACTGGGAGAACCCCTACAAGACGGTCGATCCGACGTACATGGAGGCGGCCTGGTGGGCGTTCAACCGCGCCGCCGATCGCGGCCTCGTCGAGCAGGGCAAACGCTCGATCAGCCAGTGTCCGCGCTGCGAGACCGCGATCGCCAACAACGAGGTGGAGTACGAGGACGTCGAGGACCCGACCGTCCACGTGAAGTTCCCACTCGCGGAGCGCGAGGGGAGTCTCGTCATCTACACGACGACGCCGTGGACGATTCCGGCGAACGAGTTCGTCGCGGTCGGCGAGGACATCACCTACCAGCAGGTGGCGGCGACGAAGGACGGCGAGACGGAGACGCTCTACCTCGCGGAGGCCTGCGTCGAGGAGGTCCTGAAGGAGGGGCGCTACGACGACTACGAGGTCGTCGACTCCTTCCCCGGCGCGCACATGCTCGGCTGGGAGTACGACCACCCGCTCGCCGAGGAGGTACCGGACCGGCCGGACGAACGGGGCGTCGGCGAGGTCTACCACGCGGACTACGTCGAAGCCGAGGACACGGGGCTCGTCCACTCCGCGCCCGGCCACGGTGACGTGGACTTCGAGCGCGGCGAGGAGCTCGGTCTCCCGGTCTTCTGCCCCGTCGGCGGCGACGGCGTCTACACCGACGAAGCGGGCACGTACGCGGGCGAGTTCGTGAAGGACGCCGACGAGGCCATCACGCAGGACCTCGCGGGCAAGGGGTTGCTCCTCGCCTCCGGCACCGTCACCCACTCCTACGGCCACTGTTGGCGCTGTGACACCCCGATCCTCCAGCTTGCCACCGACCAGTGGTTCATCACGATCACCGACGTGAAAGACGAGCTGCTCGAGAACATGGAGGACTCGGAGTGGCACCCGCAGTGGGCGCGGGACAACCGCTTCCGCGACTTCATCGAGAGCGCGCCGGACTGGAACGTCTCGCGCCAGCGCTACTGGGGCATCCCCGTCCCCATCTGGGTCGCTGAGGGGACGAAGGGCGAACGGCCCGACGACCGGATCGTCATCGGGACGCGCGACGAGCTCGTCGAGCGCGCCGATCAAGACCTCGACGCCGGGATGGACATCCACAAGCCCGCCGTCGACGACGTCACGATCACGGAAGAGGGCGTGACGTACGAGCGCGTCCCCGACGTCTTCGACGTCTGGCTCGACAGTTCGGTCGCCTCGTGGGGGACGCTCGACTACCCCGAAGAGGAGGGCGACTTCGAGGAGCTCTGGCCGGCGGACCTCATCATGGAGGCCCACGATCAGACCCGCGGGTGGTTCTGGAGTCAGCTGGGCATGGGCACCGCGGCGATGGGCGACGTCCCCTACGACGAGGTGTTGATGCACGGTTTCGCCAACGACGAGGACGGCCGGAAGATGAGCAAGTCGGTCGGGAACGTCGTCCAGCCCCACGAGGCCATCGAGAGGCACGGCGCGGACGCGATGCGGATGTTCCTCCTCGGGCAGGACCCGCAGGGCGAGGACATGCGCTTCTCGTGGGACGAGATGCAGAACATGCAGCGGGACCTGAACGTCCTCTGGAACGTCTTTCGCTTCCCGCTGCCCTACATGCGCGCGGACGGCTTCGACCCGACGGCGCAGACGGTCGACGAGCTCGACCTCGCCGTCGAGGACGACTGGCTCCTCTCGACGCTCCAGAAGCTCAAACACGACACCGAGGAGTACTGGGAGAACCGCGAGCAGCACCGCGCCCTGCAGGCGCTGCGCGAGTTCGTCGTCGAGGACCTCTCGCGCTACTACATCCAGCTCATCCGCGAGCGCGTCTGGACCGAGCAGGCGGGTGAGAACAAGACCGCCGCCTACGCGACGCTCCACAAGGTCCTCCGGGAGGTCGTCGCGCTCCTCGCGCCGTACGCGCCGTTCGTCACCGAGGAGATGTACGGCTACCTCACCGGGGAGTCGGACCACCCGACCGTCCACATGTGCGACTGGCCCGCGGTCGAGGAGCGCTTCCGACAGCCCGCCCTGGAGGACGCGATCGACACCGCGCGCTCCATCGAGGAGGCCGGCAATCACGCGCGTCAACAGGCCGGCCGGAAGCTCCGCTGGCCGGTCGCGCGCGTCGTCGTCTCCCCCGACAGCGAGCGGGTCGCCGGGCAGGTCGACGACTACCGTGGCCTCCTCGCGGACCGCCTGAACGCCCGCCGCATCGAGGTGCTCGATCCCGACGAGACGTTCGGCGACGTCGAGTACTCCGCGGAGGCGGACATGAGCGTCCTCGGACCCGCGTTCGGCGGGGACGCCGGCGAGGTCATGGAGGCGCTGAACGCCGCGCGCGTCGCCGACGACGACCTCGACCTGCTGGAGGACGCCGTCCGCGACGCCCTCGATCGAGAGGTGCAACTCACCCCCGAGATGGTCGAGTTCCGCGAGGAGACGCCGGACGACGTCGCCGCCGCGGGCTTCGAGGGCGGCACGGTCTACGTCGACACCGAACTCGACGACGACTTGGAGGCCGAGGGGTACGCCCGCGAGGTCGTGCGCCGCGCCCAAGAGCTCCGCAAGGACCTCGACCTCGACATGGAGGCGGAGGTCCGCCTCGACGTCCTCGTCTTCGACGACCGCGTCGCGACGCTCGTCAGCGAGCGCGAGGATCTCATCGCCGAGGAGGTCCGCGCCCGCGAGTTCGCGGAGGTCGACCCCGACGACGCGAACACGGCCATCGAGGAGTACGACGACGTCGAAGGAGTACGGATGCGCCTCGGCGTGCAGGAGGTCTAACTGGCGCCCCGATCCGACGCGTTCGCCCCGTCGGCGCGCACCGCGCCGTCGATACGGTGGAGCGTCGGCATAGTGCCCTCGTTCTCGACGGTCGTGACGACGCGACCGTCCACCTCGATGTCGACGGAACTGTAGTTCGTCGGGAGCGTGCCCGCACCGGTGAGCGTCGTTCCGACCGCACAATCCCTGTCCGTGACCGGCTGTTTTCGCTCCGAACCGGTCGTCTCAACGGCGACGGTGTAGTCACCGGCAGCCCCACCGGTCACGCTCGCGGCGACCGATGCGCCCTGCTTGTGGCGGACCGTCACGTTGAACGCGTAATTGTAGTGGTCGCCGTCCGCGACGCTGTAGAGCCAGCCGTCGTGTGAACCGTTGGCCAAGCAGTGCGCGCCGCTCGAACCGAGCACGAGCCCCGTCGGCGGCGACGGCTCGGCGGCGTCATCGGGCGCGGCGTTCGGAGCGGATAGCGATGGGAGAGTAAGGCCGATGCCGACGCCAACGACGAGCGCGACGACGGCGACAGTGGCGAGCGTTCGCGAGTCGGACATGAGGGCGTCGTCAGCTATCGATCCGGTACGGATAACGGTTCGGACGCGGCACCCCCTCAGTCCCCGCGAACGCGCGCGGACTGGTCGGTGAGGCCGCCGAGGAGCATGAGGAGGCCGGCGACGAGGCCGAAGTAGGCGAGCGGCACGAGCGTCGGCGCGGTACCGAGGAGTACCGCGCCCGTCACCATGAGGGCGGTGCCGGCGACGAGGAGTTTGAACTCGAAGGCGGTCGCGTCGTCCATGCCGACGTGTCCGCACGCCGAGTCGAAAAGCCTGTGGCGCTACTCCCGGCCGAGCGCCGTCGCGACTGCGGGCGCGGCCGAGGCCTCGCTGACGGCGCGCTCGATAGTGTCGGTGGCGACGACGGCGTCGACGCCGGCCTTCGAGAGTTTCGTGCGCGCGTTCGCGGCGAGCAGCGGGTGAACGCACGCGACGAACACGCGACGCGGATCGTCGAGCAGGCCGATCGCCTCGCTCATCGTGGAGCCGGTGGCGACGATGTCGTCGACGACGACGACGTCGCGGCCGGACACGTCGGTCTCGCTCGGCGTGATCTCGACGTCCGTCCCCGAGTGGCGCACCTTCTCGAAGAAGTCGGCGTCCCCCGGCCCGTAGGCGTCCCGGACCGATTCGGCGAGCGGCAACGCGGAGGCGTCGGGCGCGAGGAAGACCGGATCGTGGAGGTCCTCGGGGAGCGGGTCGGCGAGGTGCGGGGTGGCGTCGACGTTCGTCGTCGGCACGTCGAAGAACTCTCCGACGGCGGGTTCGTGGACGTTCACGGTGTAAACGGCGTCGGTGCCCGTCGAGATCGCGCGCGCCATCGCGCGGGCGGAGACCGGTTCACCGGGTTCGAACGCCTCGTCCTGTCTCGCGTAGCCCATGTAGGGGACGACGGTGACGACGCGGTCGGCGCCGGCCTCGCGGACGGCGTCCTGCAACTGGAGGAGTTCGACGAACGAGCCGTCGTCGACGGTGGAGGCGACGACGACGGCGCGGCCCTCGACGGGCGGGACGCGGACGATCCGCTCGCCGTCCGGGAACGACTCGTACTCGACGCGCGCGAGCTCCTCGCCGAGCTCGGCGGCGAGCGCGGCGGCGAGGCCCTGCGAGGCGGAGCCACTGACGATCATGGCTGTACGGTGTAGTAGCGCGGGGTTAGGCGTTTCCGTCCGGGGTCAGCGCTCGTCCGCGACGGCGGCGACGGCGGCCACGCCGGGGAGTCCGATCGTCCGGGTGCGCCAGCCGTGGCCGGCGTCGACGGCGACCGTCCCCGTGGAGTCGACGGCGTAGAGCGCGCCCGCGCCGTAGTCGACGTCCGCGAGATCGGTGAGGGGACACGCGCGTTCGCGCCAGCCGTCGCCGTCGTGCTCGTACAGGGTGTCGTCGACGATCGCGGCGGCGTGATCGGCGCGGGCGGCGACGGCCGTCGCGCGGCCGTCGCGCTCGGCGAGCCAGCCGTTACCGAGCCGATAGGCGCCGTCGTCGGTGGCGGCCCACGGACCGGCGCCGGAGACGTCGTTCACGTCGTCCAATCCGGCGTGTACCACGTCGTCGTCGGTGACTCGATAGACGCCGTCGACGGTGGCGAGGAGCGAGCCGTCGGCGCGCCGGGCCTCGGGGGCGATCCCGCAGTCGTCCCACACGTCGCCGTCGCGGGCGGCGACGCGGCCCTCGGGCCCGGTAGCGAGGAGCGTGTCGTCGTCGTAGCCCACGGCGACGGCGTCGCCGAAGCCGGTCTCGGTGAACGTGGGATCGCCGCCGACGGCGTTCCGGCCGGCGTCGGTGGTCCGGACGTCTTCGCGGTCGGCGACGGCCGCTGTCCCGTCCGAGACGGCGACGTCGCGCACTTCAGTGGTGGTGAGGAGGGCGAACTCGCCGATCTGGTCGCCGGAGATCGCGACGGCGGCGAGGCCGCGATCGGTACCGACGAGCAGGGTCTCGGTGCCGGTCTGCTCGGCGTAGACGCGTTTCTCGTCGATGCTGATGTCGTGGTCGCTCATGCGTGAAGAAGTGAGTGCGGGGGCGGAAAGGGTTGCGCACGGAGCGCGGTTCCGAGCGACGCGAGGAACCGCGGGACCGCGAACGCGAGCGGGGAGGAACGACCCGTGAGACGCGCGCCGTCGTCCTGTGCGGACCGCACGGTACTTCACGTCGCCGCTCCGAGTGGCGAGTATGCGACGACGTCGGTACCTCGCGGCGGCGGCGACCGGTCTCGCGGGCGCGCTCGCTGGCTGTAACGGCCTCGGTCTCGGGGTTCTCGGGCCGTCCGGCGAGTGGAAGCTCCGCGCGATGCCGGCGGATCCGGAGGCGAGCGACTACACGTGCACCTTGGAGGAGTCGTTCGTCACCGCGCACCCGAACTTGGAGACCGCGCTCTCGCGGGCGGCGGACGGCGAGCGCGGGTCGTGGTCCGATCCGGTGTATCTCGACGCGGAGACCGGCAACGAACTCGGCGCGGACATGGCCGACTACTGTAAGGGAGGCTTCCGGGGCGTCTACTTCTACGACGGCGACGCGTTCTTTGTGAGCCTGATCGACCGCAAGCCGGGCAACAGGAAGGGCCACGACCACTAGGGAAACGGCTTTGGGACGGCCGCCGTCAGGTGAGGTATGCAGGTGTTCGGGTCGAGCGGGACGCGCGGCGTCGCCAACGAGGAGCTGACGCCGGCGTTCGCGCTCCGGGTCGCGAGGGCGGTTGGGACCGTCCGCGAGGAGTCGCGCTTCGCCGTCGGGCGCGACACCCGGTTGACGGGACGGATGTTGGAGAACGCGGTGGCGTCGGGGCTCGCGGCCGTCGGCGCGGACGTCGATCGCCTCGGCGTCGTCCCGACGCCCGGGGTGCAAGCGTACGCGGCCGACGAGGGCGTCCCGGCGGTAATGGTGACGGCGTCGCACAACCCGGCCGCGTACAACGGGCTGAAGCTCGTCGGTCCGGACGGCGTCGAACTCCCCGTGGAGGCCCTCGAACGGATCGAAGAGGCGCTCCTCGGCGAGGCGTTCGAGGCCGTCGCGTGGGACCGCACCGGTACGGACCGGGCGGTCGACGGCGCGAATCGGCGGTACGTCGAGCTGGTACTCGAATCCGTCGAGCGCGAGCGGATCGCGGACGCGGAGCTGACGGTCGCGCTCGATCCCGGCCACGGCGCGGGCGCGCTGACGAGCCCCGACGTCTACCGCGAGCTCGGCTGTCGCGTCGTCACGGTGAACGCCCAGCCGGACGGCCACTTCCCGGGGCGCGATCCCGAGCCCGTCCCGGAGAACCTCGACGCGCTCGGACGGCTCGTGCGCGCGAGCGACGCGGACGTCGGCATCGCCCACGACGGGGACGGCGATCGTGCGGTCTTCTACGACGAGCGCGGCGAGCCGATCGACGGGAGCGCGTCGTTCGCGGCGCTCGCCGCCGCCGAGGTGGAAGCGGGCGACACCGTCGTCTCCGCGGTGAACGTCAGCCAGCGTCTCGTCGACGTCTGTGAGGCCGCGAACGCGGAGCTCGACCTGACGCCGATCGGCTCGACGCGCATCATGACGCGGATCGGCCAGCTCGAAGCCGAGGGCGAGCGCGTACCGATCGCGGGCGAGGGGAACGGCGGCGTGATCTTCCCGGGGTACCGGATCAGCCGCGACGGGGCGTACATCGGCGCGCGCTTCCTCGAACTGCTCGCGGACGGAGCAGCGGCGAGCGACGTCGTCGCGCCCTACGACGACTACGCGAACGTCCGCGTGAACGTCGAGTACGACGGCGAGGCGGAACGGGAGGCGCTGCTCGCGGCCGCGGAGGCGTACGCCGACGCGGCGACCGCCGACGACGGCGCCGGACTCACGACCATCGACGGACACCGCCTCGACTACGGCGACGCGTGGGTGCTCGCGCGCCCGTCGGGGACGGAGCCGGTCGTGCGCGTCTACGCGGAGGCGCGTACCGAGGCGCGCGCCGGCGAGCTCGCCGACGACCTCGCGGCGGCGCTCCGGGCGGCGATCGAGTAGCGAGCCGCGACAATTAGGCGTCTTCGAGCGCCGCGGCGAGGCGCTCGCGGGCGTCGCGGGCGTCTTCGAGCGCCGCGGCGACCGTCCCGTTGGCGACGCGCTCGCGTTCGGCGTCGTCGAGTTCCGCGCGGGCGAGCGCGGCCTCGCGGAGCCGCTCGTAGCGCTCGGTGCGGGCGAGCGCGGTCACGGTCCGGAGACGGTCGATCGCCGTATCGGCGTCGAGTCGCGCGAGCGCGGAGACGAGCTCGTTCGCTCGGTAGCGCAGGACGTCCGCGGGGTCGGGCGGCCAGCCGAGCGTCAGGAAGCCGCCGTCGAGACGCTGGAGGAAGGACCGGTTCGCGCCAACGACGCGCTTGAGCGCCGCGGGGTCGTCGACGTAGTGTTCGAGCTTCGAGAGCGACTCGTCGCCGTGGTCGAGGAGCGTCGGGACGGGTTCGTCGCCGGCGTCGTGCTCGCGGACGTACGTGAGGAGGGCGGGCGGGACGGTCGGCGCGTCGACGAGCGGGAACGCCGTGAGCGCGTCGAGCCACCCGAGGACGTCGCGCGCGGACCGCTGAGCGAGGGCGTCCTCGACGGCGGTCCGCGCCGCCGTGTCGTAGGCCTCGACGGGGTCGCGGAGGTCGGCGACCGGGGCGTCGAGGTCGGCGTCGGCGAGCCGGGCGACGCGTTCGAGGCGGGCGATCTCGTCGTCGAGCGCGTCGAGTCGGTCCTCGGCGTCGTAGCGGACGGCGCGATAGGCGTCGCGCGCGGCCTCGCGTTCGTCGAGGCGATCGGTGAGGTCGGTGACGGGGTCGAGGGCGTCGCGGGCGCGCTCGAAGTCCGACTCGGTGACGCGGCGCTTGTCGAGCGCGTCGTCGTAGTCGTCGAAGGCGTCGGCGCGCGGGAGGTCGTCGTCGACGCGCTCGACGAGTTCGGCGACCTTCCCCTCGAACTCGATGTACGACTGGAAGTCGCCGGAGCCGGTCGCCGAGTCCTCGTACCGCCGGAGGAGGGCGAGCGCGTCCGCGCGGTGCTCGCGGAGGCGTTCGAGGGTGTCGGTGCCGTACTCGTCGACGGCGGCTTCGGCGTCGGTGCGGCGCTCGCGGGCGTCGCGGAGGCGCGCGAGCAGTCCCGAGACGTCGGCGGGGTCGTCGCTCGTGGCGCCGGCCATCGTCACTCGTAGACGTCGTCGGGGTCGAAGACGCGTTCGCCGACGGTCTCGCCCTCGACGGTGCGGTAGAAGCAGGAACGATGACCGGTGTGGCACGCCCCGCCGGTCTGCTCGACGACGTAGAGGAGCGCGTCGCCGTCGCAGTCGACGCGGACCTCCTCGATCGATTGAGTGTGCCCGCTCGTCGCGCCCTTCTCCCAGAGTTCCTCGCGCGAGCGCGAATAGTAGTGCGCGACCCCCGTCTCGACGGTGCGTTCGAGGGCGTCGCGGTTCGCGTACGCCAGCATCAGAACGTCGCCGGTCTCGGCGTCCTGCGCGACGGCTGGTACGAGGCCGTCGTCCCCGAAGTCGAGGTCCACGCCGAAGCCGCTCTCGCTCTCGCTCATACCGGAGCATACCGGCGGGCGTGGATAGGTCTTCTGTCGCGCCCGTCGGGGAGTCGGGGGCTACGCGACGCGTTCGCGAGCCTCTGCGAGCGTGAAGTTCCCCTCGTAGAGCGCGGTGCCGACGACGACGGCGGCCGCGCCCGCCTCTCGAAGCGCCGTGATGTCGTCGAGGGCGGCGACGCCGCCGGAGGCGACGACCGGGATGTCGACGGCGTCGACGACGCGGGAGACGACGTCGGTGCGGACGCCGGTCTGCTGGCCCTCGACGTCGACGTCCGTGAAGAGGACGCCCGAGGCGCCGACGGTTTCGAACTCGGCGGCGGCCGCCGCGGGGTCGAGGCCGGTCCCCTCAGTCCAGCCGGAGACGACGACTTCGCCGTCCTTGGCGTCGAGGCTGACGAGCGTGCTGTCGTCGTAGGCGTCCGCGATCTCGCCGACCAGCTCGGGGTTCTCGACGGCGGCCGTCCCGAGGATGACGCGATCGACGCCGATTTCGAGGAGGTCGCGCGCGTCGGCGAACGACCGGATGCCGCCGCCGACTTGGACGTCCGCGTCGTCGCCCACGGCCTCGACGACGGCGCCGATCGCGTCCTCGTTCTCGCGTGCGCCCTCGAAGGCGCCGTCGAGGTCGACGAGGTGGATCGTCTCCGCGCCGGCCGCAAGCCAGTCCTCGGCGGCCGCGACGGGGTCGCCGTAGCGCTTGCCCGTTCCGCGTTCGCCCTGTACCAACTGGACGACTTCGCCGTCCTGTACGTCGACCGCGGGGACGACCTCGAACGTCTCGAACATACTCCGAGTGCGAGGGCGACGGGCAAAAGCGTCCGCGTTCGGGAGCGAGCGACGGGGCCCGACGGAGGCCGTGCCGGCGGCCGACTCGTCGGCGCCCGCCGCCTGCGATCACCGGGTTCAAACCGGGTGCGGGCGTAGCCCGAGGCGATGGTCTCGGCTCTCCTCGCCGTCGGCGTGCTCGTCGCGGCGTTCGTCGGCTACAACATCGGCGGGTCCTCGACGGGCGTCGCCTTCGGGCCGGCGGTCGGCTCGAAGGTCGTGACGAAACTCGGCGCGGCCGCGCTGATGGCCGTCTTCGCGCTCCTCGGCGGCTGGACGGTCGGCCGGAACGTCATCGACACGATGGGCGGCGAGATCGTCCCGAGTTCCGAGTTCACCCTCCCGGCGTCGGTCGCGGTCCTCTTCTTCGTCGGCGCCGCGCTCCTCGTCTCGAATCGCTACGGCGTCCCGGCGTCGACGTCGATGACCGCGGTCGGCTCGATCGCCGGCCTCGGCGCCGCGACCGGCACCCTCCAGATGGCGACGATGGGACGGATCGTCTCCGCGTGGGTCGTCGCGCCCGTCCTCGCCTTCTGGCTCTGCGCGGTCGTCGGCCGCTACGCGTACCCCTATCTAGACGCCTTCTTCCGGCTCGATGCGCCCGAGGACGGACTGCTCGTCTGGCGCGAGGTCGGCCCCGTCGGCTACCCGGTCGGCAGGAACGAGAGCGCGACGCCGCGGCAGTTCCTCGCGGCGTTCCTCGTCGTCGCGATCGGCTGTTACATGGCGTTCTCGGCGGGCGCGTCGAACGCCGCGAACGCCGTCGCGCCGCTCGTCGGCGGCGGCTACCTCTCCGCGAACGCGGGCGTCCTCCTCGCCGGCGCGGCGATCGCCGTCGGCGCGTTCACGATCGCCCGCCGGACGCTCGACACCGTCGGAAACGACCTCACGGACCTCCCGCTGCTCGCCGCGCTGATCGTCGAGGTCGTCTCCGCGTCGCTCATCACCGCCCTGTCGGTGCTCGGGATACCGGCGAGCCTCGCTGTCTCCGCGACGATGTGCATCGTCGGGCTCGGCTGGGGGCGGGCGACGCGGACCGTCCGCGCGAACGACGCGTTCAGCGGCGAGGGGCGCGCGCCGATCGCGGTGGGGTCGCTCGCCGCCGAACGGGCGGACACCCCGGGTGACGTCCCTCGGATCGGCGAGGAGGACCCCGACGAACTCGCCGCCGGGGACCTCTTTGACCCCGCCGCTGTCGGGCGGGTCGTGATCCTCTGGGTGCTCACGCCGTCGATCGCCGCGACGGCGTCGTTCGCGCTGTTCAGCCTCGCGGGGATCGTCGGCTGAGCGGACGTCCGTGTGCGAAACCGGCGGCGACTGCGTGAAAACAGCAAGGCCTTTCATTACGGGCGAAAAATCTCACCGTGATGCCAACCGTCGAATACCTGAACTACGAAGTCGTCAGCGACCAGGGCTGGGACATGGACGACGACGACCTCTTCGAGAAGGCCGCGGACGCCGGTCTCGACGAGGAGGACTACGGTGAGCTTGACGTACCGGAGGGCAGTTACATCCTCGAATCCGCCGAGGCGCAGGGCTACGACTGGCCGTTCTCCTGCCGCGCCGGTGCGTGTGCGAACTGCGCGTCCATCGTCAAGGAGGGCGAGATCGACATGGACATGCAGCAGATCCTCAGCGACGAGGAGGTCGAGGAGAAGAACGTGCGCCTGACCTGCATCGGGTCGCCGGCCACGGACGAGGTCAAGATCGTCTACAACGCGAAGCACCTCGACTACCTCCAGAACCGCGTCATCTAAACGACAGCGCAGAACGCACGTCTCACAAACGTGCCCTCAGCGCGGGGGCACATTCCTAGCGTACGCGCGATCGGTAGGGGAGTCTCGTTCGAGTGCGCGTGGAATCTCGAAAGAGAGCGATATCGCCGCGGGTCGCCACCCCAAGATTATGCGATAGCCGCCCCTAATCGGTTCGTATGCACTGGAGGCGGGTGGTCGGTCTCGGCGCGACCGGCGTGGTTCTCTTCGCGCTCGTCGGATCGAGTCTCCTCGGGACGGTCGCGGTCCTCGCCGTTCTGGTCGACTCCGGGATCGGTTTCTGCAGAGCCGTCGGCCCGGTGATCGAGCGGGTCGTTTTCAACACCTGCTCGACCGCCGGGCGTCGTCCGATCGTCACCGGCATCGTGGTGGCGTCGATCGGCGCCGTGTTCGCCGCCCGATTCCGACGGTGAGCGCTGGTGCCGTACTGCGGCACTCTGAACACGGGGTCTCGGCGGTGTCGTAGATGTCGCACGCACCTGGGACGGTCCGCCACGGGCTCGCGTCGGCATTCGGGTCGGCCCACCTCCCCTCGCACGCGATATCGTCCGGGTCGAACCAGACCCACCAGTCACCGTGCAGCGGCTGAGCCGCGAGCGATCGCGTTCTCATCCCACGTCTCGAACGCGGGGAACAGTCTCGAACCGGACGAGAACCGGCGGTCCGTCGACCGTTCGGATCTCCGTGTTCGACGGTCCGGTCTCATGGCTGGTCGCTCGTCGACTTCCGGGACGGCCGACACTCGCGGTCGGGGCACCTGTCTCCGCGGCGGCGGGAAGCCGTCGGCGATCCAGTGACGCCCGAGTGACAGGGCTCGGCATCCTGCACCGAGATACTGCGCCGTTCGGCTGTGGCTCGTGTATCTGACGGCCCTTCGACACGATCTCGGGATGGCACGTTCTAAGTGCCTTCAAAGTAACTCGCTACATAGGTATATGGAGTCCACCACCCTCGACGGGCGTTCGGTCTCGCTTCGAGCCGCTCTCCCATACGTCGGGTTCGGTGTCGCTCTCGTCTGTGTCGTCTTCTTCCCGATGCTCTTCGACGCGAGCTACCCCCGAATCCTCAACACGATCCTCCTCGTCGGGATCTGCGGGCTGGTGCTCCGGACCGCCATATCTCCGCTCCTGTCGTTCGAGCACGCGGACCCACCGGTCGCGGACGACGATCGGCCGGACGTGAGCGTGATCATTCCGGCCTACGACGAGGCCAGCGTTCTCGGGGACACGCTCGACGCGTGCCTCGACCTGGACTACCCGAAGGAGAAACTAGAGGTGATCGTCTGCTACGAGGCGTCGTGTACGGACGAGACTCCCGAGATCGCGGAGCGCGCTGCGGCGGAACACGACGTGATTCGCGCCGTGGAACGCGACGAACCCGGCGGGGGAAAGGCGGCGGCAGCGAACTACGCGCTACGATACGCCGAGGGATCGGTGATCGCGAGCATCGATGCGGACCACCGGTTCGAGCCGGACGCGCTCGACCGGGCGGTCCGGTGGTTCGACGATCCCGATGTCTGGTGCGTGAAAGGTCGGTGCTACGGCGATAATCCGGACGAGTCTCTCGTCGCCCTGCTCGCCACGGTCGAACGACACGTCACGGAGAAGGCGGAGCTGTTCGCGCGAGACGTGATGGGGGGGGGTTCACGATCTTCGGCGGCGGCCAGGCGTTCTTCCGGCAGGAGGTCTTCGACGAGTTCGGCGGATTCGACGAGGAGATCCTCATCGAAGACATCGATATGACCTCCCGCATCCACGAGTTCGGAAAGGAGATCCGGGTCGACCCCTCGATCATCACGTACGAGGAACACCCCACGTCCGTCCGAGGAATCTGGCACCAGCGGCTCCGGTGGTCGCGCGGATGGATGCAGGTTGCACGTCGATACCTGCCGACGCTCCCGTTCCAGCGGGACGTCTCGTCCCGGAAGAAGGCCGACGCGATTTACACGTACACGTACGCGATCGCGCCCGCGTTCTTCGTCTTGGGGGGGCCTCTGACCGTGGTCCATTGGAGTTCGACGTTCCACGCACGGACGTACTTCCCGAACGATAGCGTCTTCTGGACGGCGTTCACGATCGTTCCGATTCTGGCTGCTTCGCTCGTCTTCCTCCAGGACTGGCGTGACGGCCTCACCCACCATCGCCGGGAATATCTCGCGATGTTCGTTCTGCCGTTCTACTACTCCGTTCAGTCCGTCCTCTTCTTCGTCGCGTTCGTTCAGGAGTTCGTCCTCGAGCGCCCGAACGTCTACGTGAAGACCGACCGGTGATAGTCGACGAGAACGGACGGGTCGGTTTTCGAGCCGGGCGCATCCGGTCACGGGCCGATTAGTGGGCCAACCAACGACTCCCCATGCAAGCGAACGCGTGACGAGGTCGGGGCGCGGTAGGGAAGGACTCCCGAGCTCGCGCGAATGCGACGGGAAAGCGGACTGCGTCAGCGAACGCGGCCGGCGTCGAACGACGACGTTTCTCTTTCGGGACGCACCGCCACGTAGCCGCGCGTCGGCATCGACGGTCGGCGATCGATCGCCCGTCGCCGAAACTCCTTTGCCCCTCTCGCGCGCCGATCCGTTCGTGTACGCGTCCGTTCCCGACCTGCTCCGCTTGCTCGCCGTCCCCGCGTTCGCCTACGGTGCGTACCGGGACATCGAGACGCGTCGCGTCCCCGACCTGCTCTGGCCGCCGCTGCTCGTCCTCGGCGTGCTCTGCCTCGCGGTCGAGGGGTGGAACGCCGTCCACGCGCCCGACGCGTTCACCTTCCGGGCGTTCGCGCTCCGGACGGCCGTCAGCGTCCTGCTCGTCGGCGGCCTCGGCGCGTTCTTCTACGTCGTCCCCGTCGGCTTCGGCGGCGCGGACGCGAAGGCGCTCGTCGCCATCAGCGTCCTCCTCCCGACCTACCCGACGTACTACTTCGACGGGTTCGTCCTCCCGCACGTCCCGACGACGGTCCGCGTCTTCGCCCTCACCGTCCTCATGAACGCCCTCGTCCTCGGGATGGCGTACCCGCTCTACCTGCTCGTCTCGAACGCGGCGCGCGGCGACATCGCGACCGTGATGGCCGTCGGCAAGCGCGTCCCCGTCGAGCGCCTGCCCGTCGAGCACGGCAGCCTCCTTGAGGACCGCGAGGGCACGCGCCTCACCGGCGGCCTCGATCTCGACGCCCTGCGGATGTACTGTCGGTGGCGCGGCGTCACGCTCGCCGACCTCCGCGACGATCCCGGCCTGCGCGATCCCGGGACGCTCCCCGCGGAGCCGAACGACCCGACCGACGGGGTGGTGATGACGAGCGACGGGCGCGCGCGCACCGACGGCGGCGAGCGCGACGGACGCGGAGCGGGTGACGTCGTCGCGGGCGACGGCGACCCGTGGGGCGCGGCGGCGTTCCTCGACGACATCGAGGGCTCCGCGTACGGGACGTCGCCCGCCTCGCTCCGCGAGGGCCTCGACGTCGTCACCGAGCGCGAGGCCGTCTGGATCACCCCCGGGACGCCCTTCTTCGTCACGCTCTGTCTCGGCCTGATCGTCGCGTTCACCTACGGCGATCTCCTCTTCGCCGCCCTCGGCGCGCTCGGGTTGGTGTAGGCGAACGCAACGGCCTTGAGCGACGCGCGAGAAGGACGGCGTATGAGCACGCGTACGGGCGCGGCGTCCCGCTCGACCGCCGAGACCGACATCGACGTCACCGTCGACCTCGACGGCGACGGCGAGAGCACGGCGGAGACCGGTATCGGCTTCTTCGATCACATGCTCGAATCGTTCGCCAAGCACGGCCTCTTCGACCTCACGGTGCGCTGCGACGGCGACCTCCACATCGACGACCACCACACGGTCGAGGACGTCGCCATCGTCCTCGGGGAGGCGGTGAACGAGGCGCTCGGGGAGAAGCGCGGCATCGTCCGCTACGCCGACCGAAGGGTCCCCCTCGACGAGGCGGTCGGAAGCGTCGTCCTCGACGTCTCCGGGCGCCCCTACTACGAGTTCGAGGGGGAGTTCAGCCAGGAGCGCATCGGCGACTTCTCCAGCGTGATGGCCGCCCACTTCTTCCACTCCTTCGCCGAGCACGCCGGCCTCACGCTCCACTGCGCGATCGACGGGGAGAACGCCCACCACGAGGTCGAGGCGCTCTTCAAGGCGAACGCCCGCGCGCTCGACGACGCGACGCGACTCGACGAGCGCCGCAGCGACACGCCGAGCACGAAGGGCGAGCTCTGAGTCAGGGCGTCCGCACGCCCTCGGGCGTCTCCTCGAGATGCCCGTTCTCGACGGCGGCGTCCACGGCCGCGTCCACCTCGGCGCGCGAGAGGTCGTAGGCGCCGTCGGCGAGGTCCGCGAGGGCCGCGCGCGTCATCGCGCCCGGGCGATTGCGCAGGAGACGGACGAGTTGGGCGTACCCCTCCGGGCGATCCGGGCCGGTATCCGTTTCGCCGTCTACCTCGGTTTCGTCTCCATCGGCCGCGTCAGCGTCGCTGTTTGCCGCGTCAGCGTCACCGTCGGTCGCGTCGGGATTACTGTCGGTCGCAGCGACGGTGCCGTCGGTCGTGACGTCGCGGCCGGGATTGCCGTCGGCCGCGTCGGCGTCGCCGTCGGCCGCGTCGTCGGCCGTCTCGTCCGCGTCGAGTTCGACGTCGGGGACCGCGGGTTCGACGGTGACGGCCGGAGAGTGGTCGTGCTCGGCGTGGTCGTGGCCGTCGAGGGCGTCGAGCAGCGGGTCGACGACGCCCGCGAGGGTGTCCCGGCAGGCCGTACAGAGGACGAGGCGGCGCGCACCGCTTGGAACGGTATCGGGGACGACCTCGTAGACGCCGTCGGCGGGTTCCTCGCAGAAGTCACAGCGGTCGAGTTCGCGCATACGCGACGCGTCGGGTGCGAGGGACTTAGGTGGTGCGTGCCGCGGATAGCCGCGAACGCGGCCGGCACGCTGACGTTTTTGCGAACGGCGATCCGAGGAGCGCGTATGTCCGACATCCCCGAGACGATGGACGCACAGGTGATCCGCGAGCACGGCGACCCGGAGGTCTTCGAGTCGGCCACGCTCGACGTCCCCGAGGTCGACGCGAACGAGGTGCTAGTCGAGGTGGCGGCGACGAGCGTCAACCCCGTGGACACGAAGATCCGCAGCGGGTTCGCGAGCGGCCTCTGCCCGGATTTCCCCGCCGTCCTGCACGGTGACCTCGCCGGGGAAGTGGTCGCGGTCGGCGATGGCGTCGACGAGTTAGCTGTCGGCGACGAGGTGTACGGCTGTCCGGGCGGCCTCGCGGGCACGACGGGTGCGCTCGCCGAGTACGCGGCCGCGGACGCCGCGACGCTCGCGCACAAGCCCGACTCGCTCTCGATGCGCGAAGCCGCCGCGCTCCCGCTCGTGACGATCACCGCGTGGGACGGCCTCGTGACGCGCGCAGACGTCTCGCCCGGCGAGTCCGTCCTCGTCCACGGCGGGACGGGTGGCGTGGGACACGTCGGCGTCCAGATAGCGAGCCTGGAGGGCGGCGTCGTCCACGCGACGGCCTCGACCGACGAGAAGCGCGCGCTCGCGGAGGAGCTCGGCGCGGACCACGCCTTCGACTATCGGCGCGACGTCGCGGACTACACCGACGAGTACACCGACGGCGAGGGGTTCGACGTCGTCTTCGACACGGTCGGCGCGGGCGCGGACAACCTCGGGAACGACTTCGCCGCCGCGGGCGTGAAAGGGCGCGTCGTCACCACCGTCTCGCGCGGCGAGGCCGACCTCGACCCCGTCCACTCGAAGGGGCTCAGCGTCGATACGGTGTTCATGCTCCTCCCGCTCATTCACGACGACCACGCCGGCCGCCTCCGCCACGGCGAGATCCTCGATCGCGTCGCCACGCTCGTCGACGAGGGCGATATCGTTCCCCACCTCGACGACACCGACTACGCCCTCGACGAGATCGGCGACGCCCACCGCCGCCTCGAAGCCGGCGAGCACGTCGGCAAGATCGCCGTCCGGGTGAAGGACTAAGCGCCTCGCAGACGCCCTCATCGGTATGCCCGAGTTCGATCCCGCGGAGACCGCGCTGATCGTCGTCGACATGCAGAACGGCTTCTGTGACCCCGACGGGAGCCTCTACGCGCCCCCGAGCGGCGACGCCATCGATCCCTGCGTCTCGCTCGCGACGCGCGCCCGCGAGGCCGGCGCGCGCGTCGTCTACACCCGCGACGTCCACCCCGAGGGGCAGTTCGAGGGGAACCACGCGTACGACGAGTTCGCGCGCTGGGGCGAGCACGTCGTCGAGGGGACGTGGGACGCCGAGCTCGTCGACGACCTCCCCGACCCCGATCACGTCGTGGAGAAGCACACGTACGACGCCTTCCACGAGACGGAACTGGAGGGGTATCTGGACGCGCACGGGATCGAAGACCTCGTCTTCTGCGGGACGCTCGCCAACGTCTGCGTCCTCCACACGGCCGCGAGCGCCGGCCTCCGCGACTATCGCACCGTCGTCGTCGAGGACGCGCTCGGCTACATCGAAGCGGACCACCGGGAGTACGCGACGGAGCACGCCGCGTGGCTGTTCGGCGAGACGACGACGCGCGACGCCGTGGGCTTCGACGCTTAGACGTCCTGGTCGGGCGGCGTCGTCACGTTCGCGCGCCCGACGACGTAGAGGGCGGCGACGAGCGCGAGCAAGAGCAGGGCGTACCCCGCGGCGGCGATCGTCGACTCGGTCGGCGTGCCGTAGTCACCGGAGTGGAAGCTGATGACCTTCCGCGCGACGGCGATGAGTCCCGCCGCGATGACGATGCGGATGACGCTCTGCTCTTGGGCGTACGCGACGACCGTCTGGAAGATCTCGACGATGATGAACAGGAGGAGGATCTCGTCGATGAGCCCGATGATCGCCGCGGTGTCCGTGATCGCGCCCGTGCGAACGAGCGTGACGATCTGGAGGAGGAAATCGAAGACGCCGATGCCGAAGAGACCGACGAGTACGAAGGCGGCCACGACTTCGAGATAGCGCATCAGCCGCTCGGAGACGTCGACGAACCCATCCACATCCGGTACGGTCGGCGTGTTCATCATCCGAGTCGTGGGGCCGGACGCATAAATCGGCACGCCCGAGCTCGCGGGTCGCGCGCGGCGTGGCGTGTCGTCAGCTTTAGGCGCGAGAGCGCCGACGCCCGGGTATGCGCGTGATACGCGACGCGACGCTCGCGGACGGCCGGGTCCGCGACGTCCGCCTCGACGGCGAGACGATCGACGCGGTCGGCGTAGACCTCGACGGGACGGTGCCCATCGACGCCGACGAACGCCTCCTCCTCCCCGGCGCGATCGACGCCCACGTCCACTTCCGCCAGCCCGGCGCGAGCCACAAGGAGACGTGGGCGACCGGCTCCCGGTCGGCCGCGGCGGGCGGCGTCACGACCGTCGTCGATCAACCGAACACCGATCCGCCCACGACGACGGGGGAGGCCTACGACGGGAAGGCGGCGTTCGCCGACGATTCGCTCGTCGACTACGGTCTCAACGGCGGCGTCACGGAGTCGTGGAATCCCGACTCGCTCTTCGAGCGCCCGCTGTTCGCGCTCGGCGAGGTCTTCCTCGCCGACTCGACGGGCGAGATGGGGATCGACGCCGACCTCTTCGCGGACGCCGTCGAGCGCGCCGCTACGGCGGGCGTCCCCGTCACCGTCCACGCGGAGGACGCGACGCTGTTCGACGAGAGCGTGCTGCCGCGCAGCACGGAGAACGCGAGCGGGGAGGACGACGATCCGCGAGCGGACGCGACGGCGCGCGATGACCCGGACGCGTGGAGCGCCTATCGGCGCGCGGAGGCCGAGATCGTCGCCGCCGAACGCACCGCCGAGGTCGCCGGGGAGGCGGACGCGCAGGTCCACCTCGCGCACACCTCGACGCCCGAGGCTGTCGACGTCGCCGCGGAGGCGGGCCTCACCTGCGAGGCGACGCCCCACCACCTCCTCCTCTCGCGCGACGACTACGACGAACTCGGGACGTTCGGGCGGATGAACCCGCCCCTGCGGAGCGAGAACCGCCGCGCGGAGCTGTTCGAGCGCCTCGTCGACGGGACGCTCGACATCGTGGCGACCGACCACGCGCCCCACACTCGCGCGGAGAAGGACGCGGACATCTGGAACGCGCCGTCGGGCGTGCCGGGCGTCGAGACGATGGTGCCGCTCCTCCTCGCCGCGACGCGGCGCACGGACCTCACGGTCGAGCGCGTGCGCGACGTCACCGCGCGGAACCCCGCGGAGCTGTTCGGCGTCGCCGGGAAGGGGCGGATCGCGCCAGGGTACGACGCCGACCTCGCGCTCTACGACACGACCGACGTGACCGAGATCGACGCCGACGCCCTCCACTCGAAGTGCACCTGGACGCCGTTCGCGGGCTTCGAGGGCGTCTTCCCCGTCTGGACGATGCGGCGCGGCGAGCGCGTGTGGGACGCGCCCGAGGAGGCGTTCGGGGAGCCGGGCGGGACGAACGTTCGCCGTCGGTCGCCGTAGCGCGCGACGGGGCGCGGGCGGGGCCGACGGAACCGACGCAGGCCCGAACGTTCAACCGACGGCCGACCGACTGATCGGTATGCCCGACTCGACGCTCGACGCCGCCCGTCGGACGGCGCTGGAGACGATCGCGGTCGTCCGGGATCGGAACCTCACGTTCGTCGCGGGCGCGATCGCGTACGCGGCGTTCGTCTCGCTCGTGCCGCTGCTCGTGCTCGTCTTCGCGCTCGCGGCGGCGCTCCGCGGTCCGGCGACCGCGGACGCCGTCGTCGCCGCCCTGCAGGGGTTCCTCTCGCCGAACGCCGCCGACCTCCTCCGCGGCGCGCTGACGAACCGCACCGGCGCGTTCGGCACGTCGGTGCTCGGCGTCGTCCTGCTCGGGTGGAGCGCGCTGAAGGTCTTCCGCGGGCTGAACACGGCGTTCGCGGTCGTCTACGGCGAGGACGACGCCGGGCTCGTCGGCGCGGTTCGGGACGGCCTCGTCGCGCTCGGCTGTCTCGCCGTCGCCGCGGTCGGCCTCGTCGGCGTCGGCGCGGCGCTCGCGCTCGTCGTCGATCAGGTCGTACTCGACCTTCTCGGGCCGCTCCTCTTGCTCGTCGGACTGACGGTGGCGTTCCTGCCGCTCTACTACGTGCTACCCGGCGCGGCGGTGACGCCCCGCGAAGCCCTTCCCGGGGCGTTCGTCGCCGCGACCGGGTGGCTCGCGTTCGGCGCGCTCTTCCGTGCGTACGTGGCCTACGCCGGCGACAGTCAGGCCTACGGCGTCCTCGGCGGCGTCATGCTACTGCTCACGTGGCTCTACGTCGCCGCGCTCGTGGTGCTCGTCGGCGCCGTCGTGAACGCCGTGTCCGGGGGGCGACTGGTCGACGACGGGGGGAGCGCGGTCGGCGACGACTGACGCTCAGTCGCCGGCCTCGCTCATCTCGTGGCCGCAGTTCGGACACGTGGCCTCCGAGTGGCGGAGTTCGTCGCTGGCCTCGCGGACGTCGCGCATCACCTCGGAGATGCGATCCTCGGCGTCGAGCTCCTCCTCGACGGAGAGTTCGACCCCCTCGACTTCGAGGAGGAACTTCGCCACCTCCGTCGACTCGTACATCAGGTCGTCGAGCTCGTCCGCGGTGAAGAAGTCGCTCATCGCGCCGTAGAGGAACGTCGCGCCCGCCTTCGTCACCTTGTCCTCGAACGCCGAGCGGGCCTGATTCACCGCTTGGGGCGTGTAGGTGTCCGTCATGAACGGAACGAGCTCGGGGAGGTTCTCGCCGATCTTCGTCATCTCGACGCCCGTCTCCGTGCGGAAGTCCGCGCACAAGCGCGCGATCGCCCACTCGCGGGCCGTGACGTAGGTCCGCTCGCGGAGGAAGTCGTTAACGCGCTCGTACTGTGCGCCGTCGACCTTCTTGAATCGATCGTACTTCCGGACGTCGTCCGGGACGCCGGGCGTCGGCTCGTCCGCACCGCCCGCGGTCGCCGCCGCGTCCGTGGCGTCGTCGTCCGCCGTCGCGTCGATCCCGTCGGCGTCGCCCTGCTCGGTCATACCCGGCCTACCCGAGAAGCGGCCAAAAGCGTGTCGCCGGGCCTCGCAGCCGCTCCGGGGTTTCGACGCGCTTTTAGGTCGCGCAACCGGGAATACGCGTATGGCTACGTTCAACGTCGTGGTCGCCGACCCCGCGGAGGGGGCGGCGTACCCGATCGAGGTCGAAGGACAGGACGCGAATCGCTTCATCGGTCGGAATATCGGCGACGAGGTCGACGGTGACGCCGTTGGACTGACCGGCTGCACGCTCGAGATCACCGGCGGCTCCGACGAGGCCGGGCGCCCGATGCGCGGCGACGTCTCCGGGCCCGGCGTGGAGAGCGTCCTCGTCAAGACCGAGAGCGTCGGTTACAACCCCGAGCGCGACGGCGAGCGCCGCCGGATCAGCGTCCGCGGGAGCGAGGTCTCCGACGCGACCGTCCAGATCAACGCGAAGGTCACGGAGACCGGCGACGAGTCCGTCGCCTCCCTCCTCGGCGAGGAGGAGGACGCGGACGAAGCCGACGAGTAACGCGTCGAGTCGAACGCACGGCGCTTTTCTTCCGCGAGCGGGTAGGGGAGGTATGACCGACAGGTACACCGAGTTCCTCGCGGGCGAGCGCCACGAGGACGTCGCGCTCTACCTCACAGAGGACGTCGTCGAGAACGTCGGGTCGCTCGCAGACCGCGAGGACGCCGTCGCGTACGACGACGGCGTGGTCCTCGTCGTCGACGGGGAGAGGGGGCGCACCGTCTTCCAGAAGACGACGGGAATGGCGGCGATGGAGTTCGCACAGGAGGCGATGGGCGCGGACGGCCACGTCGATCGCGACCTCGCGGGCGGCGAGTGCCCCGAGGCGGGCGACGGCGAGACCCACGACGTCTCGTTCGTCTTCGCGTTCACCGAGGAGCGAAACGAGGAGGTCGGCGGCCTCTACGCCGAGGGCCCCGTCGTCCACGCCTACGCGCACTGCCAGTGCGGGGCGAGCTACTCGGAGCGCTGGCTCTGCGAGTGACGCGTCGTCGGATCACGGGGGTCTGAGCGGCGGGCCCCGAGAGCGACGCGGGCGCTACGCTACTCCTCCGCGCTCTCGGCGGGCTCGTCGGGGAGCGTTCGGAAGGCGTTGAGGATGACCTGCGTGGCGACGGCCCCGCCGGTCGTCCAGTGGTTCGCGTAGTCGAGCATGTCGTCGTAGATGTCGGGCTTACAGCCGGCGGCCTGCGGGTGGCCGCCGCCGTTGACCTGCCGGGCGACCTCGTGACAGCGCTCGAAGTCCTCGCTCCCGCGGATGGAGGCGGAGCCCGCGGGCTTGACGATGACGGCGGCGTCCGCGCCCTGCTCGCGGAGGTCGTCGGCGACCTCGTTCTGGGAGCACCGACCGTAGGTGACGCCGACGGTCACGTCCTCGCCGGCCACGGAGACGGTGCGGAGTTCGGCGCGGGAGAGGGCCTTGTCGATGAGCTCGCGTTTCTCGACGCGCTCGGCTTCGAGGAAGTCGAGGACCTCGGCGGGGAGGTCGGGGCCGTGTTCGCGGACGGTCTCGACGTACTCCTCGTCGTCGGCGCGATGCGAGTAGTCCGAGAGGTCGTCGCTGCGCGGGTCCTCCTTCAGCCAGAGGTCGTGATCGCGGGTGACGGCGGCGAGCTCGACGAGGTGGCGCGGGAGGTCGGCGTCGAGGGAGCGCACGGCGACGTCGGCGGTGCACTCCTCGTCGGAGTCGCCGATCACGAGGTCGACGCCGGCCGCGCGGACGCGTTCGGCCGCGTCCTCGGTCCACTGGTGGTGATCGTACCAGTGGACGGCGCCGGCGTGCGCGACGAGGCGTTCGAGTTCGTCGCGGACGTACGCGTACTCGTCTGGACAGAGGTCACAGACGTAGACGGTCGCGCCGGCGGGGGCGTAGTCGGAGACGCGGTCGAGTCCGTCCTCGAGGGTGTGCGGGCCGGCGGGGACGAGGGCGGCCGCGCCGTGGACCTCGCGGACGAGCGCGGCGCAGGCGAGGCCGTCGGCGTCGGGGTCCGCCACCACGACCACGTCCGCGCCGTCGAGGCGCTCGCGCATCTCGCGTTCCGTCTCGGCCTCGGAGACGTCGTCGGGGACGAAGAAGCCCCGCCCCGGGAGGCGGGACTTCCGTTCGAGCGAGAGGGTATCGTCGTCGATGACCCGGTCTTTCATACGTGGGGAAGCGCGGCGAGGGAGAAGAACCCGGCGGTTACGCGCGTCCGTCGATCTCGTCGGTTTCGAGGCGCCGCACGGTCAACACGGGGATCGGGGAGTCGCGGACGACGCGCTCGGCGACCGAGCCGATGAGGAGGCGGTTCTCGCCGTGGCGTCCGCGCGTGCCCGTGGCGACGACGTCGGCGTCGATCTCCCGGACGTAGGCGAGGATCTCGTCCGCGGGACGTCCCTCGCGGACCGCCGTGGTGACCGGGCCGTCGGCGCGTTCGGCGACGTTCGCGAGGGCGTCCTCGGCGCGCGCCGCGAGCGCGTCCGCCATCTCCGTGCGGAGGTCGTCCGGGGTCGTATCGAGCGCCCCCGTGTCGACGACGGAGAGCGCGTGGACGTCGGCGTCGAAGCGCTCGGCGAGGTCGAGAGCGGTGTCGATCGCGCGCCCCACGCTCTCCGACCCGTCGGTGGCGACGACAACGGTATCGATCATGTGGGGGACGTCGCCGCGTCCGCACTTAACTCCACTCCTCGGTGGGCTTTTGGTGGCGGCCGCCGGAGACGCCGACATGAGCCTCGAAGTCGGGACGGTCCTCGTCCCCGTCGACGGGAGCGACGCCTCCGGGACCGCCGCCGAGTACGCGGTCGCAGTCGCCGAGCGCTACGACGCCGACGTCCACGCGCTCTTCGTCCTCGGCGACGACGTCGCGCGGAGCATCGTGGACGGCGACGTGGACGAGGACGGGATCGCGGACGCACACGAGTCGTTCCTCGACGACGTCCGCGCGCTCGCCGACGCGAGCGACGTCCCGGTCGGCACCTCCGTCATGCACGGCTTCTCGACGCGACGCAAGACCCACCACCCGGGGAGTGTGATCCTCGACTGCGCGGACGACGTCGATGCGGACTTCGTCGTCATGCCCCGCGAGGCGCGTTCGAGCGTCGACCCCCCGGGAACGGTATTGGAGAAGGTCGCCGAGTACGTGTTACTCTACGCGAGTCAGCCCGTGTTGTCCGTCTGAACGCGGGCCGTCGAGAGGTCCATCTCCATCTCGATCTCGAAGCTCTCGGCGCTCATCGTCTCGAAGCCCACCTTCTCGTAGAGCGCGATCGCCGCGTGGTTCCACCGCTCGACCGTCAGCCAGACGTGAGCGACGTCGTTCGCCGCGCCGTAGCCGAGGAGCGTGCGGATGAGACGCGTCCCGATGCCACAGCCCTGCGAGTCCTGGTGGACGAAGATGGCGAGCTCGTACGCGTCGTCGCCGTCCGGGACGAGCGTCGCGTGGCCGACCGCGTCGTCGCCGTGCCACGCGACGACGTTGTAGGCGTCGCCCCCGACGAGCGTGTCGAGCCACGAGCGCACGCGGGCCTCGCCCGTCGGCGGAATGCCCTGCGCGCGCATGCTCGGGTCGAAGTCGTCGTACATCGCCACGAGCGACTCGATCCCGTCGGCGTCCGTCGACGCGAGCGAGCGGACGGTGATCTCGCGCCCGTCGGCGTCCTCGAAGGCGTGGGGCGGCGTCGGGAACGGGCCGGGCGCGTCGGTGTCGTTCGTCATCGGACCAGGGAGACGGTGACGGGCGCGTTCAGCAGGACGAACTCGGCGATGTGGCCGAGTCGGATCTTCCCCATCGGACTGCGCTCGCCGCCGCCGAGGACGACCTGTTCGAACCCCTCGCGGCCGGCGAGTTCGACGAGCTCGCTCCCCGGGTCGCCCGTGAGGTGTCGAACGTCGGCGTCGAGGCCCGCCTCCTCCAGCACCGACGACGCGTGATCGATGACCTCGTCCGCGGACCGGTCGCTCTCCGGGTTGTCGAGGACGGCGACGGTGAGCTCGTCACCCGCCTCGACGGCCCGCTCGACCGTGCGGTCGAGGGCGTCGAGCGAGTCGTCGCTCCCGCCGATGCCCAACAGCACTTTCATGAACGATACGTCACCCCGGCCCAGCAAAAGCCTTTGCGGCGCGTCTCTCTCGCCGCCGACCTATTTGTCCGGCGCGTCCGTATCGACACCCATGACGACAGTCGGGTTCATCGGACTCGGCGCGATGGGCGTACCGATGGCGTGGAACGTCGCTGACGACTTCGACCTCGTGGTCTACAACCGGAGTGAGGCGCCCACGGAACCATTCGCGGACGCGGGCGTCCCGGTCGCGGGGACGCCGCGCGGCGTCGGCGAACGCGCGGACGTCACCGTCGTCATGGTGACGGACGGCGAGGCTCTCCGGGACGTCCTCGACGGCACGGACGGTCTGCTCGCCGGACTCTCCGCGGGCGACTACGTCGTGAATTCGAGTACGGTCTCGCCGGACGACACCGGGGCGGCCGCGACGCTCGTCGCCGAGGCGGGCGGGCGCTTCGTCGACTGCCCGGTCTCGGGGACGATCGGGCCCGCCGAAGACGGGACGCTCACGATGCTCGCGGGCGGCGCGGACGCGGACGTCGACGCCGTCGAAGGCGTGCTGGAGGCGATGGGCGACCCCGTCGTGCGCTGTGGCGGCGTCGGCGACGGCACGCACGCGAAGCTCTCGGTGAACCTCCTCTTGGGGAACATGATGCAGTCGTTCGCGGAGTCGCTCGCGCTCGCGGACGCGAACGGCCTCGACGTGGACGCGATGCTCGAAGCCATCGGCTCCGGGGGAGTGGCGGCGCCGCTCTTCGACGCGAAGGGCGAGGCCATCGCCGAGGGCGACTTCGAGGCGGCGTTCCCGCTCGACCTGCAGTTCAAGGACCTGCGCCTCGCGCTCGACAGCGCGAGCGAGCGGGAGGTGCCGATGCCGGCGACGGCGGCGACGAAGGAGGCGGCGAGCCGGGCGCGCGCGCTCGGCCACGGCGAGGAGGACATCGCGGCGTTCGTGCGCGGTATCGAGGACGTCACCGGCGACGAGATCCGTCGGTAGGAGCGGGCTGGCGACCGGAGAAATCGCGGCGGGGGCGTCGCGCGACGCGCGCCGACGGGCGCGCTCGACCGGACGCACGGTGGCGCGACCGGCTCGTTGGACCGCCGCGAGCGGGGGGTCAGGGCACGCACCGGGATGGTCCCGGCATCGCACTCGGAGGTACGGGTCGGGGGCACGCTCTTTGGACCGGGGCGTCGAGTGTCGCGTGTGACTCGGTCCGTGGACGCGTTCGCGGACGCGCTCGCGGTCTTCCCCGGGAGCGAGGCCGAGCGCGACGCCGTCGCCCGAATCGCGGCCGATCTCGCGGCGAGCGGCCGCTACGAGCGCGACGCCGGCCACGAACTCGCGCCCGCGGAAGTCGTCGAACATCTCCGCGACGCGCCGGAGGGGCGCGTGGCGTCGCGGTGGAACTGGTGGATCGGGAGCCTCGATCTCGCCTACGGCGGGTACGGGGAGTTCGCCGTGCGCCGCTGGCGGGAGCGATAAACGAGGAGAACGGGAATCGTCGGCCGTTCAGTCGCTGAGCGGCGCGCCGCCGATGGGGACCACGGTGCGGTCCCACGCCCAGTTGACGACCTCCGCGAACGAGGCGTACATGGCGAGCAGGCCGGTGAGGACGCCGACGTAGCCGCCGATCGTCGCCGTCCCGAAGCCGAGGTCGCCGAAACCGAGCAGCAGGAACGTGATGGTCAGCGTGAGGAACACGGACCAGAGCGCCCAGTTGAGCTTGAACGTCGCGACCCACATGTAGGCCGTGAAGAGCCCCCAGAGGAGGAGCGCGGCGCCGACGGCCGTCGCGTTGACGGAGAGCCAACCGTTGCCCGCGAAGAGGACGAGCAGGCCGAACCACCACCAGAACGCCCCGTAGCTACAGAACGCCGTGTACCCGAACGTGTTCCCCTCCCGATACTCGAGGAGGCCGGCGAAGAACTGGCACGTGCCGCCGAAGGCGAGCGCGAGCGGGAGGACGACGGGTTCACCCGCGCTGGGTAAGATCCCGCCGTTGACGAGACTGAGGAGGACGGTCGTCAGGCCGAACGCGACGAGGCCGAGCGGTCCGGGGTTCGCGGTGTCGGTGTTGGCGGGCATGATCACTCACCTCGGACTTCGGCTTCGATATTGCGGACGATGTCGGGATTGCGAAGCGTCGAGGTGTCGCCGAGTTCCTCCCCGTCGGAGATCTCTTCGAGGAGGCGGCGCATGATCTTCCCGGAGCGGGTCTTCGGGAGCTCGGGCGTGAAGACGATCTTCGCCGGCCGCGCGATGGGACCGATCTGATCCTCGACGGCGGCCTCGATGCGCTCGCGCAGTTCGTCCTCATCGGCGTCGTCGTCTTCGAGGATGACGTAGGCGTGGATGACTTCGCCCTTCAGGTCGTCGTTCGCGCCGACGATGGCGGCCTCGGCGACGCCCTCGGCGGAGACGACCGCGGACTCGATCTCCATGGTCCCGAGTCGATGCCCGGAGACGTTGACGACGTCGTCGACGCGACCGACGACGGTGATGTAGTCCTCGTCGTCGATCTTCGCGCCGTCTTCGGGGAAGTAGACCCAGTCCTCGGGGTCGTCAGAGTCGGTGTCGGAGTACTCGGCCCAATACTCGTCGATGAAGCGCTCGTCGTTCTTGTAGAGCGTGCGCAGCATCCCGGGCCACGGCTTCTGGACGGTCAGATAGCCGGCACCGCCCGCGGGTACTTCCTCGCCGTTGCCGTCGACGATACGTGCGTCGACGCCGGGGAGCGCGGGACCGGCGCTCCCGGGCTTCATGTCGTTGACGCCGGGGAGCGTCGTCACCATGTGACCCCCGGTCTCCGTCTGCCACCACGTATCGACGATGGGACACTCCTCGTTCCCGATGTGCTTGTAGTACCACTTCCACGGTTTCGGATTGATCGGTTCGCCGACCGTCCCGAGCAACCGCAGCGAGGAGAGGTCGTGGCGCTGCGGGTGTTCCGCGCCCCACTTCATGAACGACCGGATGGCCGTCGGCGCCGTGTAGAACTGCGTGACGTCGAGGTCGTCGACGATCTCCCAGAAACGGTCCTCCGCGGGGTAGTCGGGTGCGCCCTCGTACATCGTCGTCGTCGTCCCGAGGGCGAGAGGGCCGTAGACGATGTAGGAGTGACCGGTGATCCACCCGATGTCCGCCGAGCAGAAGTAGGTGTCCTCGGGTTTGACGTCGAGGACGGCCTGCGAGGTCCACGCCGTCCACGCGAGATAGCCCGCCGTCGTGTGTTTCACCCCCTTCGGTTGGCCGGTGGTCCCGGAGGTGTACATGAGGAAGAGCATGTCCTCCGCGTCGCGCGCGACCGGCTCGACCGTCGCGCCGGCGTGGTCGGCCACGAGGTCGGCGTAGTCGTGTTCGTCCTCGTCGAGGTCGTGGCCGAAGTCGTCGCCGTTCGAGCCGAGGCGGTCGACCACGATCGTCTCGACGTCGTGATCGACTTTCTCGACGCCCTCGCGTGACTTCGAGAGGTGATCGAGGGGGTCGCCGCGCCGGTAGTAGCCGTCCGCGGTGACGAGGTACTCGGAGTCGGCGGCGTTCATCCGCTCGGCGAGCGCCTCGGCCGAGAAGCCAGCGAAGACGACCGAGTGGGGCGCGCCGATACGCGCGCAGGCGAGGAGCGCGATCGGGTGGGCGGGGATCATCGGCATGTGCATCGTGACGACGTCGTCCTCGCCGACCCCGAGGTCGCGTAACGCCGCCGCGAACTCGTTCACCTCCCGGTGGAGCTCCTCGTAGGTGATCGAGCGGTCGGCCTCGTCGGCCGGCTCGCCGACCCACTCGATGGCGACTTCGTCGCCGCGCTCGGACAGGTGCCGGTCGACGCACTCGTGGGAGGCGTTCAGCGTCCCGCCGGTGAACCACTCGTAGAACGGCGGGTTCGAGTCGTCGAGCACCTGATCGTAGTCGTCGTACCAGTCGAGGAGATCGGCGGCGCCCTCCCAACACTCGGGCCAGTTCTCCTCGAACTCCTCGTAGATGTTCGGATCGGTGACGTTAGCCTGCTCGACGAACGACTCCGGCGGCTCGAACACGTCCTGTTCGGCCAATCGCGTTTCGAGGTTGTCGTTTTCTACCATACCACACGTAGCAATCGAAGCTATTGTAATAAACGTTCATTCTAATTAGTTGGCGCACCCGAGCGCCACCGTCACGAGGACGAGTCGAACAGCGCGGTGAAGACCTTCTGTTGGGCCTTTCGAAGGTGGTTGTGCAGTGTCGGTGCCGAGACGCCCATGGAGCCCGCGAGCTCTTCCGCGGTGCTGCCGCGCGGCCACTCGAAGTAGCCCGCGAAGTACGCCGCGCGGAGCGTCACTCGCTGTTTATCGGTCAGCTCGTGCTCCACCGTCCGGTGGACGTCGTCCGGCGACTCGCGTCGCACGGCCTCGCGTTTGGCCCGGAACGAGACACCGGGGTGCGCCGCGGTGACGTCCTCGACGAGCGTGCGGACGTCGGTCTGTGTCGGGAAGACGGCGGCGACGCGCGCGACCCCGTCGGCGGCCGTCACCGACTCCACGGCGCCACCGCGTCGCACGATCTCCGCGATCGGCGCGTCCGAGCGGACGACGAACTCGAGCTGTGCGCGCTCGCCCGCGTCGCAGATGAGGCGAACGTCGGCGATCCCGTTCGACGCGGCGGCCCGGTCGAGGAGGGCGTCGACCGAAACCTCGCGCGCCGCGACGAAGCAGAGGAGCGACTGATCGGCCATCGGGACGAGCCCGTCGAGCTCCAGTCGACAGTCGAGCGCCCGGGACGCCGACGCGAAGAACGACCCCGCGTCCACCTCGAACACCAGTTCGACGCCCGTATCGGAGAGCAGTCGCTCCTTGCGCTCGGTCGCCGCCACCGCCCACCCGACGCGCCGCCCAGCGTCGACGAGCGCGCGTCGAAGGCCGCTGGTCGACGTGGACGGGCCGACGACGACACAGAGGAGCCCGTGGACGCGGTCGCCGGCGCGGATGGCGCTGGACGCCAGCGTCCGGTCGGCCCGCCACGCCTCGGCGGTGAGGTCGCGCTCGACGAACCGAACGCCGCCCTCGACGTCGAGGAGGGCCGTCTCGTCCAACACGTCCGCGATCGCCGCGCGGGCGTCCGGGTCGTCGACGCCGGTCGACGCCCGGATCTCCCCACGCTCGTCGCAGATCACCGCCGGCCCGCACGTCGCGGCGAGCGCCTCGCACGCCCGCTCCTCGACCGCCGGTCTGGTCGCCACGTCCTCGAGCGCCGCACCGAGGGCCGTCGCCGCCTCCGCGAACCCCGAGCGATCGGGTCGTTCGCGGTCCGGCTCCGTCGGTGAGGCGTCGCTCCCGGCCGCCGCCTCGTCGCTCAGCGCGGCGGCGACCTCCGCGCGGGTCGGCGGATCGGCGTACGGCTCCAAGCTGGCGAGGCTCGACCATCCACCCGCTTCGCGGACGATGCGGGGGTCGACGCCGGCCCCGAGCAGGCGAGCGGCGAAGTGCGCGCGGAGATCGCGCGTGGAGACGTCGGCGAGGCGGTCGTCGTCACCGTCGGCGGCCCGCTCCGCGACCTCCGCGATCAGCATCTGGAGACGGCGCGGCGTCACGTCGAAGAGCGGTTCGTCGTCGGCGATGTCGGCCGCGCCGGCGTACTTGCGGACGTCGGCCGCGACGGCCGGCGGAACGTAGGCGTCGCGCGTGTCGTCGTCCCCCGGGACCGCGAGGAAGTCGTGGTCGCTCGACGTCCGGGTGAGGTCGCCGGGGCGGAGGCGTGCGATCTCGCCGGGCCGCAGGCCGACGCGCCCGCAGAGGGCGACGAGGAGTTCCGTGCGGTACGAGTCGGCGGCGTCGACGAGGCGCTCGTATTCGGCCGTCGTGAGCGGCGCTCCGGCCGACGGGTCGTCCATGCCGTTTCGCTCTTGATACTATCGCGAAATAAGCGTTGGGTAGTGAGAGTCACCGATACTCTGAATATGAGAAGAGAGGAGCCGCTATCTCGGAGTTCAGTTTCGCGCTTTCGTCTCACTCCGAAACGCCGTCGACGATCGATTCGAGCTCGCCGACGATCTCGGGGTTGCGAAGCGGTTCCGTATCGGAGACTCGCTCACCGCTGGCGATCTGTCGGAGGTGGCGCCGGAGGACCTTCCCGGAGCGGGTCTTCGGGAGGTCGGGCGTGAAGACGACGACGTCCGGGGTGGCGAACCGACCAATGGCGGCCGCGACGGCCGCACGCACCCGCTCGCGCAGCGGTCCCGCGGACCCGGCGTCGCGCTGCGGCGTGACGTACGCGTAGAGGGCGGTATCGCTCTGGGGCCCGTCGACGCCGACGACCGCCGCCTCGGCGACGCCGTCGACGCCGACGATCGCCGCCTCGAGCTCGCGCGTTCCCAGTCGCTGCCCGGCGACGTTGAGGGCGTTCCCCTCGCGGCCAAGAAGCCGGAGGTAGCCGTCCGCGTCGACGGCCGCCGCGTCGCCCGTCTCATAGCGCCACGCCGTGGGCGCCTCGCCCGTCGAGTCGCCGAGGCCGAGCGCCATTCCGGGCCAGGGGCGGGTGAGGACGAGCGAACCGGATTCACCCGGGTCGACCGGCTCACCGCACGCGTCGACGACGTCGGCGGAGATACCCGGGAGGGGCGGGCCGGCAGTGCCCGGGCGCATCCCGTCGACGCCGGGCAGCGTAGAGACCACGATCCCGCCGGTCTCGGTTTGCCACCACGTATCGACGAGCGCACAGGAGCCGTTCCCGACGTGGTCGTAGTACCACCGCCACGTCGTCTCGTCGATCGGTTCGCCGACGGTTCCGAGCAACCGCAGCGAGGAGAGATCGTGGCGCTGGGGGTGCTCCGCGCCCCACTTCATGAACGCGCGGATGACCGTCGGCGCCGTGTAGAAGACGTCGACGGCGTTGCGCTCGACGATCTCCCAGAGGTGGTCCCGCTCGGGGTAGTCCGGCGTTCCCTCGTACAACACCGTCGTCGCCCCGAGCGCGAGCGGGCCGTAGACGACGTACGAGTGCCCCGTGATCCACCCGACGTCCGCCGAGCAGAGGTGCGTGTCGCCGGGTTCGAGGTCGAGGACGGCGTGGGACGTCCACGCGACCTGTGCGAGATAGCCGCCGGTCGCGTGTCGGACAGCCTTCGGACGACCGGTGGTCCCCGAGGTGTAGATGACGAAGAGGGGATCGCTCGACTCCCGGGGGACCGGATCGACCGTCTCCCCGGCGTACTCGTCGAGGAGGGTCGCGTACTCGGCGTAGTTGTCGCCGTAGGATCGGTCGTCGTCGAGCCGGTCGACGATGATGCGATCGACCGACTGCGGGGCGCGGAGACAGGCGTTGTCCGCCTTCCGCTTCAGGTCGTGGGCGGTCCCGCGCCGGTAGTAGCCGTCGCAGGTGAGCAGCCACGCCGACTCGGTGTCGGCGAGTCGCATGGCGAGAGCGTCGGCCGAGTAGCCGGCGAAGACGACCGAGTGGACGGCGCCGAGACGGGCGCATGCGAGCATCGTCACCGGGAGCTCCGGGAGTACCGGCATGTACGTCGTGACGACGTCACCGGCCTCGACGCCCCGCTCGCGGAGGGCGGCGGCGAGCGCGTTCACCTCGCGGTAGAGGTCGTGGTACGTGTACGTCCGCGTCTCGCCGAGGCGACCCTCCCACTTGAGGGCCGCGTGGCTCTTCCGGCCGGCCTCGACGTGCCTGTCGACGCAGTTGTACGACGCGTTCAACGCGCCGCCGGCGAACCAGTCGTATCCGTTCGCGGCGTCCAGTACTCGATCGTACGACGACGACCAGTCGAGGAAGGCCGCGGCCCGATCCCAGCACTCCGGCCAGCGATCCGCGAAGCCCTCCCGGATCGATCGATCGGTGACGTTCGCCCGCTCGACGAACGCGGGCGGCGGATCGATCCGGGATGCGTTCGCGGCGGTCGGCCGGCCCGGAGAGGACGTACCCTCGTTCATATGGCGTGGTACTCGGACGTGAGGCCCCCGACGACTAAAGTCACGAGGGTGAGTCACACGGTTCGACTGGTGTCCGGTCGCGGGACCGACGGGCCCAAACGCCGCGGGCGAGTAGCGTCGGACCGATGGACGTACGGTTCCTCGGCGGGGCGAACGGCATCGGTCGCAGCGCCCTGCTGGTGAACGACTCGCTCCTCATCGACTACGGACTCGAAGGCGGGACGCCGGCGAGAACGCCGCCGGACGTCGAACCGGACGCCGTCGTCGTCTCGCACGCCCACCTCGATCACGTCGGCGCGGTGCCGAGCCTGTTGAAGGGGGGTCGCCGGCCGTCGGTTCACTGGACGCCGCCGACGCGCGAGCTCGCCGACCTCCTCGCCCGGGACACTCTGAAGCTACAGGCCGATCGCTACGACCGGCCGTTCACCCGCGCGGAGATCGGCGCGCTCGGCGAAGTCTCGCAGACGCACGCGTACGGCGTACCGTTCGAGGCTGCGGGCCACACGGTCACGCTCTTCGACGCCGGCCACATCCCGGGGAGCGCACACGTCCTCGTCGACGAATCGGGACGGAGCCCCGACGGAAGCAGAACGCAGTCCGGCGACGACGACGCCCGCCTGCTCTACACCGGGGACTTCCACACAGAGGGACAACGCCTGCTTTCGGGCTCGACGGCGCGCCCCGACGCCGACGCCGTCGTCTGCGAGAGCACGTACGCGGACGTGAGGCGGGGGCGGCGGCGCGAGACGGAACGGCGGTTCGCGCGCGAGCTCAGGGAGACGGTTCACCGAGGCGGGACCGTCGTCGTACCTGCGTTCGCGGTCGGCCGCACGCAGGAAGCGATGCTCGTCTGTGCGGCACACGACATCGACTGCTACGTCGACGGGATGGGGGTCGACGTGGCGAAACGGCTGCGAGGCGTCGACGGGTTCCTCCGCGACCCCGAAGCGTTCCGCGCGGCCATGGGAAACGCCCGCTTCGTCACGGGCGGGCGCGGTCAGAAGAAACGCATCGCCGAGCAGAACGCCGTCGTCATCACGACGTCGGGGATGCTCACCGGTGGCCCGGCGATGACGTACGTCCCCGCGATTCGCGGCGACCCGACGAACCTCGTCGCGTTCGTCGGCCATCAGGTCCCGGGAACGCCGGGCTACGACCTGCTCGAACGCGGTCGAGCGGAGTTCGACGGCCGCACCCTCCCGGTCGCGGCGCGCACGGCGTCGTTCGACTTCTCCGCACACGCCGACCGCGACGGTCTCCGCTCGTTCCTCGACGCCTACCGCGACGCGCGCGTCTTCGCGGTGCACGGCGACGCGACCGGTCGGTTCGCCGCCGACCTCCGCGCCGACGGCTACGACGCGACGGCGCCGGACACCGGCGAGACACACACGATCTGATCGACCGCCGCGTCGGAATCGGGACCGGATAAGCAGAGCTTGTTGCCGGTACTGGGTCCGATGGCACGACCGCGAGCTGTCGCGTCCGCCGACTCCCCGCGTCCTGGGCTTTCGAGGCGACGATGTACCCGTATCTCGACGGGTCGCTCGGCGTCGTCGAAAGGGGCGGGAATCACTACTACCCGGAAGCAAAGGCGGGTAGTGCGCTCTGGGGCGTCCTTATACCGATGGGGGTCGTACGAAGGGGCACATGGCAGAGACACAAACCGAGGCCGGCCGCGACGGGGACGATCATCTCGACGACGTCGAGCCGGGGGCGGGGTGCACCGAGATCTGGGAGCACCTCAGCGAGCGGCGCGCCGAGGAGTAGAGATTTATATCGGAGACGTTCTAGCAAAGATATGAGTGACGGGTCAGAGATTCCGCCGACAGACCGCGAGTCACCGGTGGGGCGACCCGTCATCCGCGGCGACGAGCGCGTCGCCGGGGAGCGCGCACAGGAGGCCGTCGAATTCGATCCGACCGATCCCGAGAGCGTCGCCGACGCCGCCGAAACCGTCGCATCGTTCGCGGGCGGCGAGCTCGGCGACGATCGGTTCTACATGCTCCGCGGGGCGGCGGCCTGCGCGGCGCTCGTCCGCGCCGAGGGGTCTTATAAGGCCGCGGCCGAGCGCGCCGGCGACGGCGTCACCGTCTCGTTCATCCGAAAGTGGGCGCGCGTCCACGACCTCCCGCGTCCCGTCCGTCGGCACGTCGCCGCGGGCCATATCGCACCGACCGCGGCGAAGCACATCGCGCGCGTCGGGGGCGAAGCGCGCTATCAGCTCGCGTTCGCCGCCATCGACAACGACCTCACCGTCCGCGAGGTGCGCGCGATCGCCAGCGAGGTGAACGACGGTCGGCCCATCGAGGACGCGCTGCGCGAGCGCGGCGTCACGCCCGGCGAGCTCACCGTCTCGCTCCCGCTCGACACCTATCGGGAGCTCAGACGACGGGCGGCCGTCGAGGACGTGACTCCGGGGGCCGTCGTGACCGACGCCCTCGAAGAGTACCTCGAATGAGCGGATGGTAAACGTTTAACGCCGCCCCCACCACGTACCCGATGAGGGCCGATAGCTCAGTCCGGCAGAGCGTCTGGCTTTTAACCAGACGGTCGCGTGTTCAAATCGCGCTCGGCCCGTACACCGCTCGCGGAGCGACGCGTGAACCGGCCGCGGCGAGATTCGAACGCACGACGACGCGAGGACGACGAGCGGCGGCCAGTGTTCAGATCGCGCTCGGCCCGCTCTCGATCGACGAGCGGTGCGACCGGTCGCGCGGACGCATCCGGTAGCGTTAGGGGCGACGACGCAGAGAGGTACGGGTATGGCAGGAACTCTCGCCGGCTACGATCCGTTCGACGCACTCGGAACCGTCCTCGGCGTCTATCTCGCGCTCGCCGCGATCGCGACGCTCGTCGGGAGACCGTGGCAGTACACCGGCGGCGCGGGCGTGATGATCGTCCAGATCGTCGGTTGCGTGCTCACGTTCTTCGTCGGTGCCGCGCTCCTCGCACTCGTCTACCGGGTCGGACAATGAGCGTCGCCATCACCGTCTACAGACGAGAGCAGTGTCACCTCTGCGACGAAGCCGAGCGAACCATCGAGAACGTCGTCGACGACCTCGACGTCTCGGTGACCGTGACGACGCACGACGTCGATGCCGACCCCGAGCTCGAAGCCGAGTACGGTGAGCGCGTCCCGTACGTCGAGGTCGAGGGCAGTGTCACGTTCGAGCACCGGGTCGACGAGGCGCGCCTGCGGAGCGCGCTCGCGGACGCGGCGTAATCAGTCCTCGGCGTCGGTATCGGGTTCGACGAACACCGTCGCGACACCGAGCGCGAGTCCGAGAAGCCCGCAGGCGATTTTGAGCGGGCCGTGAAGCGTCCCGGGAACGAGCGCGACGGTCAACAGCACGAGCCCGAGGAGCTTCGTTAGGCGATCGATCGCACGATAGCGCCGCGGCGAAAGCGAAGACATCGAAGAGTGTGTGAGTGTTAGTCGTCGGAGACCGCGGTGTTCGCCACGTCCGAGTCGTCGTCGCTCGGGACGGCGTCGGAGGCACGGCGTTCGACGCCACGCTTGAGCACGAGGTAGGTGATGGCCCCCCAGACGAGCGGAACGATGATGTTGAGGTAGAGCAGGTAGCCCGTCACCTCACCGGTCGGTATGCCCGTGACCTCGGCGACCGTCCCGTTCATCGCGGCGATGGAGAGCATGATGACGAAGACGATCGCTCCGACGCCGACGGCGGTCTGAGCCGGCCGCTCGATCGGATCGGCCGTGAAGTGGACCGCGTCCGACGTGTAGTCGACGAACGGCCAGAGCACGAGGACGCCGGCGATGACCCCCGGGAGGAGCACGCCGCCGACGAACTCCGCGAGCGGCACGAAGTCGGGGATGATCTTCAGGAGGCCGAACACCCACATGAAGTACCAGTCCGGTGCGACCCCGCCCGGCGTACTGAACGGGTCGTTGGGCCCCCAGACGGGGAGGCGCTGGACGGGGAAGAGTCCCGCGAGCAGCGAGAGGACGGCGAACGTCGAGAGGAAGACGATGAGCACCACCGCGACCTGGTTCGGGAGGAGCGGAACACCGGTGACGAGGGACTCATCGGAGACCTCGACATCGGCCTCGGCGTCGCGCCCGGACTGCTGGTCGGTGTGTTTCTGCCGGATGAGCAGGAACATGTGGACGGCGATGAGGCCGCCGATGATCAGCGGGATGAGGAACGTGTGGTAGAAGAACATCCGCGGGAGGATGGTGCCGGCGTTGTCGGGCCACAGCCCCCCGAAGACGATCTTCGTCAGCGTCTCGCCGATGACGGGAATGGAGCTCGCGAGGTTGAACCCGATCCCGGTCGCCGTCGACCCGTACTCGTCGAAGGGGAGCGCGTACCCCATGAACCCCTCGACGAGGCCGAGGAACAACAGCGTCGACCCGACGACCCAGTTGAGTTCGCGCGGGTTCCGGTACGCACCGCTGAAGAAGACGCGGAGCATGTGGAGCCCCATCGCGGCGACGAACAGGTACGCCCCCCAGTGGTGGACCATCCGGATGAACATCCCCATCGGGACGTCGTAGGTGATCCGCAGGACGGACGCGAACGCCATCGGAACCTCCGTCCCGGCGTAGTTCGCCACGATGCCCTGGTAGGTGGTGTCCGCGGCGCCCGGGCGGTAGAGCAGGCCGAGGAACGTCCCGGTGAGGACGAGGAAGACGAAGCTGAACAGCGTGACCTCACCGAGGAGGAACGACGCGTAGCGGTCCTCCGGGAACGCCTTGCCGAGGAACTCGTCGCCGAGTTCGAGGCGGTCGTCGAGCCAGCGGTAGACGCGGCTCCCGTCGTACTGCTGGGCCTCCTCGCTCTCGTCGGAGTCGGTGATCGTGCTCATCGGTTACTCCCCGGCCCCAATGTGGGCCTCGAACGGGCCGGTGGCGATTATCAGCTGGTCTCCGTCCTCGGCGATCCCGACGGGGAGCTGGGGCAGCGGCCGGGGCGCGGGCCCGCTGACGACTTCGGCCCCCTGTTGAGGATTGAACTGGCTCTGGTGGCACGGACAGAGGAAGTCCCGGTTGTTCGGGCCGGTCCGCTGGGAGACCGTACAGCCGGCGTGCGTGCAGACCGCGGAGTACGCCGAGTACCCCTGTGCGGTCCCGTCGAGCATCGTCGGCTCGCTGTAGTCGTCCTCGGAGAACCGGACGAGGAGCGTCGTGGCGACGGGGACCTGGAGCGCGCCGCCGCCCTCCTTTTCGGGGAAGACGGTCATGCTCTCGCCGCTCCCCTCCTCGATCGCGTCCACGGAGAGGGGATTGCCCTCCCCGTCGACGATGCGCGTGCCCTGCGTGTAGAGCGTCTGGTAGTTGTAGTCGGGGCCGCCCGAGAGCGCGGACTCGTCAAGGCCGTAGAGGCCGGTGACGGCGAAGCTCCCGATCGCGGCCGCGCCGCCGAGCGCCGCGAAGAACTTGGCGGCGTTCCGCCGGGTCGACTGGAGGCGGTCCTCCTCGTAGTCGACCTCGGACTGTGCCTGGGCGTCGGTGTCGGCGTCAGTGTCGTCGTTCGTGGACATGGTCAGTGATCGCGTTCCTCCGCGACCTCGATGGTCGGCATGAAGTGCGTGTAGTACATCAGGACGGTCTCAGAGAGGGAGAGCGCGAGGATCGCACCGTAGAACCCGAGGAACTGGTTCCGAGAGAGCCCCATGACCTCGCCGGCGAACAGCACGGCGAAGACGGCGCTCAGGAACGTGAACAGACCCATGAGCCAGACGGCTCTGAGACTGGCGTCCGCGGGATAATACGCGATGATCCGCCTGTGCGCGTTGTGGAGGAAGTCCGGCATGTACGGGAGCGAGTCGCCCTCGTCGGGATACAGTGGCTCCGTCCGTCTCCCCACGTTGTGTGCGTATCGCACCTGCGCGTAGAGAACGCCGACGAGCGCGAAGAGTGCGATCCACGAGACGATGCCGGCCACGTAGACCGAGATCTCCGTGGGCATCGTCACGAACTGTCCCGTCGGCGCGAGTGAGACGTCCGCCCCTGACTGTAGGGGGATCTGCTCGAAGCTATTCCCTCCGCTCGCGATCGCGATGCCCCACATCGGCATGAGCACGATGCCGATGAGCACCAGTATGATGGCCGTTTCGCGTCTCATTGTTTGGTTTCGAAGTCCCGACGCGCCAGCGGCGCTCGGTACTCGTCGCTACTTGGCTGTTACCCGGTTACGTACATCCTTGTTTCGGTTACGAGCTGGCGAGAGCGCGAGTAGACGATCGAAACACACTCAATCCGGGGCTGAGTACACTCCTCCACGGACGGCGTTGTTATGAAACGGAGGCAGTTCATCACCAAGGCAGGTGGCGCGGGGCTCGCCGCGAGCGGTATCGTCGGCTCCGCCGCCGCACAGGAGAGTGAGGGCGACGATCCCCGGACGGGATCGGGGACGGAGAGCGATCCGTACGTCGTCGAGATGCACACGGAGGGATCGGATTACCTCTTCGATCCGGTCGGGCTCTACGTCGAGCCGGGCGACTACGTCCAGTGGGTCAACGCGAGCGGGAGCCACTCGACGACGTCGTACTCCTCGTCGAACCCGCAGGCGAGCAACGACCTCATCCCCGAGGACGCCGAGCCGTGGAACAGCGGCACGCTCCAAGAGCAGGACGCGACGTTCACTTACCAGTTCCAAGCGACCGGGACGTACGACTACTACTGCATCCCGCACAAGACGCTCGGGATGGTCGCGCGAATCGTCTGCGGCGAACCGGGCGGTCCGGCGGCGGGCGAGGAACCGCCGGACGCGGTCGGGAGCGGCGTCCTCCCGGACTCGGAGACGATCGTCGAGGACCTCGCACTCGAATACCCGTACATCCCGGATACCGGCGGCGGTCCCCTGCCCGGGCTCGCCCTCGGCGGCGCCGCGCTGTTCGGCCTCGGGAACGTCTACCTGCTGAGTCAGACGGACCGCTTCTCCGGGCGGTACAGCGAGGACGCGCCCGACGACACCGAGATCTAGATCAACGCCGTCGCGGCGATTCGAGTTCGATGTCCGCCGCGTCGAGTCGCTCCTCGACTTCCGCGCGCTTCTCCTGGTGCTCCGCGAGGAACTCCTCCATGAGCGTCGCCGCCTGTTCCTTGCAGTCGCCACAGAGGCGCTCGCCCTCTCGGCACTCCTCGTAGACGCGTTCGGCGAACTCGTCGTCGTCGGACGCGAGGAGGTAGGCGTAGAGTTCGTACACCGGGCAGTCGTCGGGTTCGCCGCCGAGTTCGCGCTGCTCCTCGGCGCTCGTTCGGCCGCCGGTAGTCGCCGCCTTCACCTTGTCGTACCCCTCTGCGGGATCGTCGAGGAGGCTGATGTGGCTCGCCGGGATCGAGGAGCTCATCTTCCCGCCGGTCAACCCCGTCATGAAGCGGTGGTAGATGGAGGAGGGCGGGACGAAGCCGTAGCCACCGTGATCGACCTCGATTTCGCGGGCGAGATCCGCCGCGGCCCCGCGGTCCATCTCGAAGCTGTCGACGTGACCCTCGAAGACGCGCTTTTCGCCCTCGACGGCCTCGATGAGGGCCTCGAAGGCCTCGTCCGTCGCGTTCCGGTCGAGGAACCGCACGCGCGGACGGAGCGGCTCCTTGCCAGCAGCGCGGAGTTTCTCGACGGCGCCGTCGCGGGCCGCGGCCCGGTCGTCGCCGAGATCGGCGTCGGCGAGCCAGTCGGCCGCGGCGACGCAGCGCACCGGCTCGTCGGCGTCGGGGTCGGCGAGCGCGTCGGGGTCGGCGAGCGCGTCGTAGGCTCGCGCGAGCAGGGCGCGTTCGGCGTCGCCGTCGACCTCGAAGGAGGCGTACGCCTCCGTGACGCCGAAGTACCGCGTTCGGGCGGCGAGGTCGCGCGCGAATCGGACGTGCGGGTCCTGATCCGGCCCGACGGGCACGACGGTCGGCTTCGGCTCGTCTAATTGCGGCGAGAGGATGTCCGCCATCTGCGTGACGACGGACTGCATGTGCGAGACGTCGGTCTCGCCGTCGAAGCCGTAAATGGACTGGAACTCGGAGAAGTTGGCCTCGATCCCGAGTTCGAAGGCGAGGTCTTGGACGTCTCGGTTCGTCGACTGCCGATAGAGCGTCCCCTCGTCGGGGTCGAAGCCGAGCGCGAGAAGCGAGAGGAGGTAATCCCGCGTGTGCTCGTCGATCTCCGCCCACGAGAGGTCGCGCGCCGCGTGCGCTTCGAGGTCGGCGATGAGCGCGGTCGCGTCGCCGCCCTGCTCTTGGTGCCAGATGATCTCGTCGAAGACCATCTTGTGGCCGATGTGGGGGTCGCCCGTCGGCATGAACCCGGAGAGCGCGGCGAACGGTTCGTCGGCGCGCATCGCGTCAAGGACGCGCCGGTAGTCGCGGTGGCCGAAGATGATCGCCCGCCGCATCAGGTAGTGGGGGGTCGGAACGTCGCCGAGGACGTCCTCGAAGGACTCGATGCCGAACTCCTCGAAGAGTTTGCGGTAGTCGGAGACGGTCGAGGATCCCCACGGATCGAGCGCGAGCTCGTCGGCGCCGTCCGTGGTCTCCGTCCCGCCGTCCGTCGCGGCCGTGTCCGTGTGGTCTGCAGTCATAAATTAGGGCGTGAGTCGGCTCGCGGCGAGCCAGGTGATGTCGTCTCTGTGTGCCAGCGCAAAAACCATTCGCTTCCGCACCCCGTGGGCGAGTCTGACGTCGAGCGCGAGGTCGCGCGGGTCGAAGACGTGGGCGGGTTCGAGACAGCGCACGAGCCACTCGGAGTGTCCGAGGTCCTCGACGTCGGAGACGTCGGCGTACGTGCGGAAGTCCGCGCCGAACTTGAACCCGGTCTTGGGGACGAGGCCGCGATCCCGGAGCTCTCGATACGTCCGAAGCCGTCTGTCGAAGCGCCCGCGTTCGACCGCGCGACCGCGTTCGACGAGCGCGTTCACGTCGCCGTCCCGTTCGGGGAGGACGAGATCGCCCTCGGCGGCGAGGTACGCGGCCTCGACGAGCGAGAGCTGGACGGCACCGACGTCCGAGGCGCGACTGGAGAGCTCCTGCCCGTAGAAGGCCGAGCGGTGGAGCGCCGTCGGGGGCTCCCAGACGACGACGCGGTCGTCAAGGAGGACGCCCTCGGCCGGCTCGCCGAGGTCGTACTCGGTGGCGCCCTCGGGGGTGACGCGTTCTGTTTCGAGGTAGGTGAGCTCCGACTCCTCGTCGACGACGGCGAGCACGGTGTCTCCGAGTTCGGACGCGGGGACGTCGGTGCGTTCGCCGACGACGCGGACGCGGTACGCGATCTCGTCGTCGCGCGGCCCCTTCCCGCGCGGATAGACGACGAAGTCCTCGTCGCCCGGCTCGTCGATCCAGTCCTCGCGGGCGGGCGAGAGGTAGAATCCCCGGTCCCGGAGGTCCGTGTAGACGAGAAAGCGGGTGCTGAAGCCGCTGTCGCCGGCCGCGAGGAACTCGCGGAACCCCATTCCCTCGACGGCGTCGAGCTCGCCGCGGAAGAGGAGGTGCGCCGCCTCGACGCGCGAGAGGGCGATCTCGTTCCCGCTTCGCGGCACCCCGTAGCCGCTGGCGTCGTGGAACCGCTGACGGGCGTCGTCGCCGACGACGACCCGATCCCCCCGGAGGTGACCGTTCATACCGACACCGTGCGACGTGGGCGACCAAAGGGCCTACGGTGCGGCGCCCGCGTCTCGCCGGCCGTCGTTCGCGTTCGGGTCACGCACCCCGAAACGCGGGGTCTACGGCGCGCGCGCCGGACACGCCGTGGCGAGACAGCGCTCGCCGCTCGGCGTCTCGAAGCGCGGCCCGCCACAGTCGCACTCGCCGACAACGGTGCCCGATGGGACCGCGTACGCGTTCTCGCACGCCGCACAGCGGGCGCGGAGGGCGTTGCGCCGCTCGATGCGGAGGGCCCCACCGCAGGCGGGGCAGTTCCACGCACCGTCGAAGCGCTCGCGCACCGCCGCGTCGATCGGCTCGCAGTGGCGATCGAGACAGACCTCGAAGACCGCGCCGCGTTCGACGCGGATCCGCGGTAGTCCGCACCGCGCACACGTCTCATCGAGCACCGTCGCGTCCCGCGGCACGGGGTAGCGCGCTCGACAGCCGACACAGACGACGTCACCGCGCGCACGCACGAGCGGACCGTCGCAGTCCGGGCACGTCCCCACCTCGGGACCGGCGGGCGTCACGGGCGCGAAGGTGTCGAGCGTCGTCTCGTGGCTCCGCACGTCGAGGCGTTCGGTCCCGGAGCCGGCGACGATGCGGGCGCCGTCCGCGTCGCTCGCATAACGGACCACGTCGGCGCGCGTCAGCCACGACGCGGGCTGATACCCGTCGGAGTCGTGGACGAGGACGGTGTTGTCGGGTTTGACGAGCACGATCACCTCGCCGCGTTTCTCGGTGCGTTCTGCGTCCTCGTATGAGACGGTACAGTCGCCGGCCAGCACGCGGGTCGCGTCCTGCATCGGGGCGACGTGGCCCCGTCACCGTAGAAGAACCCTCAGGCGATGTCGACGAGGCGCTCCTCGCGGACGGTGTCGAGGACGCTCTCGGGGAAGACGACCTCGACGGCGTAGACGAGCGCGTCGTCGTCCGCGCCGAAGACGCCGACGGGGAGCGTCGTCGCGCCGTCGAGGTACGTCGTCGTGGACGTCATCTCGACGGTCTCGCCGGCCCCCCCGTCTCGGGTCGCGGTGACGCGACAGACGACGCGCGCGGGCCCGCCGTCGTTTCGCACCGTCACCTCCCGCATGTCGTTCTCGCCGCGTGCGACCGCGTCGGGAAAGTCGCCCCAGTCGATGGAGAGGTCGGGGAGCGCCGCGGCCTGCTCGATCACGGCGTCCGCGACGCCGCCCGACAGCCCCGCCTCCACGAGGCCGTCCCGGCCCGCGGCGCGCACGTCGGCGACGCTCGTGATCCCCTCGTCGACGAGTCGGTGGGCGCGCCCGGCCCCGACGCCGTCGAGGGCGGTGAGTTCGACCGCCTCCGCGGGGACGCCGGTGTCGATCCGGGCTTCGAGGCGGTGGGCGAGGTTCGCGCCGTCCGGTTCGTCGAAGCGTTCGAGGAACTCCGCGAGGGCGGCGAGCAGGCGGAGGGCGTTCTGTCGGATGACCCACGCGTCGGAGCGGAGTTCGGGCGGCGTCGAACCCCGCATCGCACCGTAGAGGACGCCGAGCACCTTCCGCGGGCCCGCTTCGAGGTCGTCGCCGCGGTCCCCGAGGACGGACGCGACGGCCTCGCGCTCGTCGCGGCGGGCGCTCACGCTCTCGAACTCAGAGGCGCGCGAGACGGCGCGGAGGACGGCCGCCTCGTCGACGTCGCCCTCGGCGAGGTCGCGAAAGCCGACCGCGGTGTCCATGTCGAGGTAGTACGTCGAGGTGAGCATGCCCAGCTGGGTGGCGGTCAGGCCGAGGTCGTCGTGCGCGCGGACGAACCCCTCCTCGATCAGGTCGTCGAGGACGCCGCGCACGCGCTCGCGGACGTTCGCGAAGTCGTAGGCCTCGGGGACGGACTGCGCGCGCCGGTAGTAGAAGGTCGTCTCCAGCCACGCCATCACGTCGTCGAGGTCGTCGACCGTCCCCATGGCGATCTCCGCGTTCAGGTGCTCCGGGAGGTCGTCGGCGAGCGCGGACTCGATCTCCTTGCCCTCGCGGAGGAGCGTCCGGTACTTGTCCGCCTCCGCGTTGTCGCAGACCACCCAGCCGTATCCGACATCGTCGTACCCCGGACGGCCCGCGCGCCCGAGCATCTGGAGGACGTCGAGCGGGCTCATGTCGACTTCGCCTTCCAGGGGTTCGTGGTACTTCGTGTCGCGGATGACGACGCAGCGCGCGGGGAGGTTGACGCCCCACGCGAGCGTCGACGTCGAGAAGAGGAGGCCGATCTTCCCCTCACGGAACCACGCCTCCACGCGGTCCTTGTCGTTCTTCGAGAGGCCGGCGTGGTGGAACGCGACGCCGTCGAGCACGCTCTTACGGAGGGTGTCGTTGTCGAGTTCCTCGGCCTCGGTGTGGAAGTCGTAATCGCCGCGCGCGCCCATCGGGACGTCGCGCTCCGCGAGCTCGTCGCGGGCCTTCTCGGCGGCCCGAACGGTGTCCTGTCTGGAGGCGACGAAGACGAGGGCCTGTCCGTCCTCGCGGAGGTGGGGTTCGGCCCGGTCTAAGGCCTTGTAGAGCCGGCGGTACTTGTCCGCGAAGGAGTTGTCGCCGTGGACGTACGTCGTGACGTCGGCGTGGAGGTCCACCGGTCGGTAGTCGTCGCCGAACTCGAAGGTGCACTCGGGAGGTGCATCGAGCCACGCGGCGACGTCCTCGACGTTCGGCATCGTGGCGGAGAGCGCGACGATCCGGGGGTCACAGAGCCGCCGGAAGCGCGAGACGACGACCTCCAACACCGACCCGCGGTGGTCGCTGTCGAGGAGGTGGACCTCGTCGATGACGACGACATCGACGTCCGTGACGAACGAGTATCGCGGCGAGTCGTGTTTGCGGGTCGCGGAGTCGGCCTTCTCCGGCGTCATCACGAGGACGTCGGCGCGCTCGGCGCGACGCGGGTCGAGGTCGCGTTCGCCCGTGACGACGTAGACGGAGTAGCCGAGGGCCTCGAAGCGCTCCCACTCCTCTTCCTTCTCGTTGGTGAGCGCGCGCAGCGGCGCGACGAAGAGCGCGGTCCCGCCGGCGGCGAGCGCGCGACAGATCGCCAGCTCGGCGAGCGCGGTCTTGCCGGAGCCCGTGGGAGCGGCGACGACGACGTTGCCGTCGCGTTCCGTGAGGGCGGGGACGGCCTCGCGTTGCATCCGATTGAACTCCTCGAAGGGGAAGGCGTCCGCGAACTCCGGGACCGCCTCGGCGACCTGCATTGTCGGGTAGTCGAAGGGCGGGCGGCGGGGAAAGCGTTTCCGTCCCGCGTCGCACGGCGTGGCGCCGACGCCCTTTTCCCGCGTACGCGGCCTATCGTGTGACATGCACACGGTCACGCTCGGCCCCGCGGGGACGTACTCGCACCGCGCCGCGGGCGCGGTCGCCACCGACGACGAGATCGAGTTCCGCGAGTCCATCCGCGACATCGTGAACGCGGTGGCCGACGGCGACGCCGCGCGCGGCGTCGTCCCCATCGAGAACAGCATCGAGGGGAGCGTCACCGAGACGCTGGACGCCCTCGCGGAGCGCGACGTCGCGGTCGTCCGCGAGGTCATCACGCCGATCAAGCACGGCCTCCTCGCGCAGTCCGAGACGTTCGACACCGTGGCGAGTCACCCGCAGGCGCTCGCGCAGTGCCGCGAGTACCTCGACGAGCACTATCCGGACGCGACCATCGAGGCCGTCGCGTCCACCGCCCGCGGCGTCGAGCTCGCCGCGGAGGACCCGAGCGTCGCGGGAATCGGTCACCCGGACAACGCGACGGGCGACCTCCGGGTGATCGCCGCGGACATCCAAGACCGACGCTCGAACGCGACGCGCTTCTTCGTGCTCGCCCCGCCCGAGGAGCGCACCGACGCGGGCGGGAAGTCGAGCTTCGTCGTCTACCCGGGCGCGAACTACCCCGGGCTCCTCCTCGAACTTCTCGAACCGTTCGCGGAGCGGGGCGTCAACCTCACGCGCGTCGAGTCGCGCCCGAGCGGCGAGCACCTCGGTGACTACCTCTTCCACCTCGACGTCGACGGCGGCCTCTTCGAGGAGCGGACGCAGGCGGCGCTCGAAGAGGTCGAGGAGATCGCCGAGAACGGCTGGGTGCGGCGACTCGGGAGCTACGACGTCGAACACGTCGTGTAGCGGGACCGGCGTCTCACCGGGCGGCGCGTCAGCGGAACGCGAGACCGCGGCGTCGATCGTCCCTCTCCCGAAGGACCGCCGTCGGTCCCCCGCGTCCCGGAAAACGACCAACGGTGGTACACCGCCGTCGAGTAGTCGAGAGAGCCGTCGCTGGGAGATCAGTACGCACGGCCGAGAACGGTCGGCGACGCCTCGTCGTATCTACTACTTGTGCCGAGAGATACTTAAATGGATTCGGCGGGGACGCAACGGCGAAGTGGCGGGCCCGCGAAGCCCGAGTATGCTCGAAGAAGGCGACGACGCGCCCCCGATCACGGCGACGAATCAGGACGGTGAGACGCTCGAACTCGACTTCGCGGAACCCACGGTACTCTACTTCTACCCGCGCGACGACACGCCGGGGTGTACGGTGGAAGCGAAGGGGTTCAACGAGGAGTTGGACGCCTACCGCGAGGCGGGCGTCTCGGTGTACGGCGTCTCGACGGACGACGCGGACTCGCACCGGGAGTTCCGCGAGGCGTACGGCCTCGATTTCGACCTGCTCGCGGACCCCGACGGCGACGTCGCCGCGGCGTTCGACGTCGACACCTCGCGCGGGGCGGCCGAGCGCGTGACGTTCGTCCTCGCGGACGGCGAAGTGCGGGCGGCGTACGGCGGCGTGACACCCGAGGGACACGCGGAGGAAGTGCTGGAGGACGTCCGACGCTCCGGGCTACTCCCCGAGGAGTGAGCCGATAGCGGCCGCGGCCTCGTCGACGGCCGTCAGCCACGCACCATCCGGGGTCGCGCCGTGCGTCGGCGGCGCGACGTCGAGAGTGAGGGCGTCGTAGGCGAACCCGTCGAGGTGGTCGCTCGCGAGGGCGCCGACGAACGCCGCGTTCTCGCGCTTCGAGGAGACGCCGCCCGAGTCGAGCGCGTAGTAGTCGCTGAACAGGTGAACGAGGCGAACGTCGCGGTCGAAGTCGCCCTCGTGGGCGTAGCGCGCGAGCTTCACGGGGTTGTTCACGGGATCCGCACGCCGCATCTCGACCTCCACGAGGAGGAGCGACGCGGCCGCGTTGTCCGGGACGCCCGCGACGTCGACCGGCGTTCGGCGCGCGTACCACTCCGTCTCCCACGAGCGCGCGGGGTGGCGCGCGGCGAGGCCGTCGCGCAGGCGGGCGTGGACGCGGTCGGTGAAGTCGGCCACGAGCTGGAGCTGGGCGCGCGCCACCGAAAGGCTTCCCCCCGCGATGGGAGGCCTTTTGGCCCGCGGCGGTGAACGACGGGGCATGACCTACGAGCCGCGCCGACTGGAGCGCAAATGGCAGGAGCGCTGGGAGGACGGCGGCCGGTACGAGGCCGACCCCGGCGACGACGAGGACGCGACGTTCGTCACGGTGCCGTACCCCTACCCCAGCGGGGGGATGCACATCGGCCACGCCCGCACGTACACCGTCCCGGACGTCTACGCGCGCTATCGACGCCTCCAGGGCGACGACGTGCTCTTCCCGATCGCGTGGCACGTCACGGGCACGCCGATCATCGGCGCCGTCAACCGCCTCCAGAAGGGCGAGGAGGAACAGCTCTCCGTCCTGCGCGACACGTACAACGTCCCCGAGGACGAGCTGGAGGAGTTGGAGACGCCGATGGGCTTCGCGCGCTACTTCATCGAGAACCACTACAAGCGCAACATGAAGTCCCTCGGCCTCAGCATCGACTGGCGCCGGGAGTTCACGACGAACGACGAGCGCTACTCGAAGTTCGTCACGTGGCAGTACGAGACCCTCCGCGAGGACGACCGCCTGGAGAAGGGCTTCCACCCCGTGAAGTACTGTACGGAGGAGGAGAACCCCGTCACGACCCACGACCTGCTCGAGGGCGAAGAGGCCGAGCGACAGGAGTACACGCTCGTGAAGTTCGGGCTCGGCGACACCAAAGTCCCGATGGCGACGCTGCGCCCGGAGACGGTGCGCGGCGTGACGAACGCCTACATCAAGCCCGACGGGAAGTACGTCGAGGCCGAGGTCGACGGCGAGACGTGGCTCGTCAGCCACGACGCCGCGCAGAAGCTCACGCTCCAGCAGCGCGACGTCGAGATCGTCGACGAGTTCCGCGGCGAGGCGCTCGTCGGCGAGCGCGTCGAGAACCCCGTGACGGGCGAGGACGTCCTGATCCTGCCCGCCGACTTCGTCGACCCGGACAACGCGACGGGCGTCGTCATGTCCGTCCCGGCGCACTCGCCGGACGACTGGATGGCCCTGCAGGCCGCGAAAGCGGACGACGAGCGGCTGCGCGAGTACGGTATCGACCCCGCCGAGGTCGCGGAGATCGAACCGAAGGCCATCATCGACGTCGAGGCGTACGACGACGTCTTCCCCGCCCGGGCGGCCGTCGAGGAACACGGCATCACGAGCGCGGACGACCCCGAACTGGAGAAGGCCACCCAGGAGGTCTACAACCGCGAGTTCCACAGCGGGACGCTGAAGGACATGTACGGGGAGTACGCGGGGAAGGTCGTCGAGGACGTCCGGGACGAGCTCGCGGCGCGCTACCGCGATTCGGGGCAGTTCGACGCGATGTACGACTTCTCGGAGCCCGTCGTCTGTCGCTGCGGCGGGAAAGTCGAGGTCGCCGAGCAAGAGACGTGGTTCCTCACGTACAACGACGAGGACTGGAAGGCGCTCGCTCACGAGGCGGTGTCGAACATGGACGTCGTCCCGGAGACCTCGCGCGACCAGTTCGATCACACCATCGACTGGCTGGAGGAGTGGCCGTGCATTCGGAACTACGGCCTGGGGACGAAGCTGCCGTGGGACGACGACTTCGTCATCGAACCCCTCTCGGACTCGACGATCTACATGGCGTACTACACGATCGCCCACCGGATCGAGGACGTCCCCCCCGAGGAACTCACCACGGAGTTCTTCGACGCGCTCTTCGACGGCCCCGAGGCGGTCGAGGGCGAGGCGCCCGAGAAGGCGCTCGAACTCCGCGAGGAGTGGGACTACTGGTACCCCGTCGACTATCGCGTCTCGGGGAACGACCTCATCTCTAATCACCTGACGTTCTTCCTCTTCCACCACGCGGACCTCTTCGAGCGCGCGAGCTGGCCGGAGGGCGTCGCCATCATGGGGATGGGCCTCTTGGAGGGCGAGAAGATGTCCTCGTCGAAGGGCCACGTCGTCCTCCCCGCCGAGGCCATCGAGGAGTACGGCGCGGACACGGTGCGCTTCTTCCTGCTGAACTCCGCCCAGCCGTGGCAGGACTACGACTGGCGCGCCGAGGAGGTCGCCTCGACGCGAAAGGGCCTCGATCGCTTCTACGAGCGCGCGGAGGACGTCGTCTCGCTGGAGGCTCCCGAACGCGAGGACATCGAGTTGCGGCGCATCGATCGCTGGCTCCTCTCGAAGCTCCAGCGGACGATCGAACGGACGACCGCGGCGATGGACGAGTTCGAGACGCGCAGCGCCTCCCAGGAGGCCTTCTACCGCTTCGAGGAGGACCTGCGCTGGTACCGCAAGCGCACGGACACCGAGCGGCCGGCCGCGAAGTGGGTGCGACAGGAGGTCCTGCGGACGCGCCTTCGCCTGCTCGCGCCCGTCGTGCCGTTCCTCGCCAACGAGCTCCACGAGGCCCTGGACGGCGTGCCGGTCGAGGACGCCGCGTGGCCGAGCGTCGACCGCGACTTGGAGAGCACGCGCGTCGAGGTCGAGGAGGACCTCATCGAGTCGCTCGTCGACGACGTGCGCGACATCGTGGACGTCACGGGGACCGACCCCGACGCCATCACCGTGTACACGCCCGCGGAGTGGAAGGGGACGGTGTTCGAGACGGTCGCGGAGACCGGGCCGGACGTCGGCGCGGTGATGGGGACGGTGATGCAAAAGGAGTCGCTGCGCGAGCGGGGCGACGCCGTCAACGACCTCGTGCAGGATCTCGTTTCCGACGTGCGCGAGTACGACGACGAGGAACTGGCGGCGCTCGAAGCCGTCGACGAGACCGAACTGTACGCGGACGCCGCGGGGTTCCTCGCCCGGGAGTTCGACGCGAGCGTCGACGTCGTCCCGGAGGCGGACGCGACGGACGAGAAGGCGTCGCAGGCGGTGCCGTTCCGCCCGGCGATCCGCCTGGAGTGACGGGGCGCGAGGCGAGCGGAAGCCGGGGGGCTTAATCCCCCGGCCGCCGAAGCCGCCCGTATGACCACCGAAGCGCCGCGGACGCTACGCGAGAAACTGAAGCGGACGCTCTCGCCGCACATCGAGGAGGGCGGGCTGACGGGGCGGGCCGAGATGGACTTCTTCGGCCTGCTGTACCTCCTCGTCATCGTCGTGCTCGTGATCCCGCTGCTCCCCTTCCTCCTCGTCGCGCACGTCCTCAACTCCATGGTGCGCTCGTTCTACGATCCGTTCCGGCGGCCGCGGAACTGATCAGACCCCGAGCAGGTCGAACGCCGTTCCGTTCCCCCTCTCGCGGGCGTGCTCGTAGACGACGTGTGCGGCCGCGACGTCCTGAATGGCGAGGCCGGTGGAGTCGAAGACGGTCACGCCGTCCGCGTCGGTGCGGCCCGCTTTCGCGCCAACGACGATCTCGCCGAGTTCGGCGTAGAGGTCGTCGTCGTCGAGAACGCCGGCGCTCCACGGGACGTTGATCTCGCCGGAGTGGGTCGTCTGCGCGTAGTCGTCGATGACGAGCGTCGCGGCGAGCAGGATCTCGTCGGCGAGCTCGTGCTTGCCGGCGGCGTCCGCGCCCATCGCGTTGACGTGCGTGTGCTCGCCGAGGTCGTCGGCGTCGACGATCGGTTCCGAGACGGGCGTGACGGTCGAGACCACGTCGCAGTGACCGGCCTCGCTGATCGAGCCCGCGCGGACGTCGAACTCGTCACCGAAGCGGGCGATGAAGCGCTCGATTCGCTCCTCGCGGAGGTCGCTCACGACGACCTCCGTGATGTCGCGTACCTGGCTGATCGCCTCCAGTTGGGTGTAGGATTGGACGCCGGCGCCGACGATGCCGAGGGACGAGGCGTCCGGAACGGCGAGCGCGTCGGTGGCGACGGCGGCCGCCGCGCCCGTGCGTTTCATCGTGAGCACCGTGCCGTCCATGATGGCGAGCGGGTAGGCGTTGTGCGGGTCGGAGTAGACCATCGTCCCCATCACGGTCGGGAGGTCGAACGAATCGGGGTTGTCCGGGTGGGCGTTCACCCACTTGATCCCCGCGGCGTCCCACTCGCCCGCGTCGAGGTACGCGGGCATCGAGCGGAAGTCGCCGTTGTACTGCGGGAGGTCGATGTAGGACTTCGCGGGCATCTGCGCGTCGCCGCGCTCGTAGGCGGCGAAGGCCTCGCGGACCGCCGGGACGAGTTCGGCCATCGTGGCGTTGGCGTCCACGTCGTCCGTGTCGAGGAGCAGCGTCTCCATACCGGGGGGTCGGCCGGCGGACACTTAGAACGCGCGACGCGCGGACGGCCGGGCCACCGCATCGATTATGGTGTTCGCGGCCAAAATAGACTGCATGAGAGCTCACAGCGTCCTGTCGTCGGTAGCGACGGTGTCGCTCGTCCTCGCGCTCGGCACCATCGGGGGGTGGCTCCCGATCCCGAAAGTCTCCGTGTTCTTCCTCCTGGGAATCACCGTCTGCCTCGCCGTCGTCCTCTTCTTCCTCACCGCCTACCGGATGACGCAGGGCGTCTTCGCGGCCGAGAACCCGGTCTAACTCACGAGTCGAGGCGCGCGGCGAGTGCCTCAGCGTTCGAGACGTGGCGGAGCGTCCGACTGGTGCCGTCCGCACACTCGACGTGGACGGTGTCGGCGCCGGGGACGAGACGAGTTCGGGAGACCGTCGCGTCGGTGATCGTCGCGCGGGGAGCGACCCACTGCGCGGCGTCCGTGAACCCGTTGTGCGCGACGAGCGCGTCGGCGTGGACGCGATAGACGAGCGGTGCCTCCGCGACGCGGGCCTCGATGAGGACGGCGACGAGGCTCCGGGACGCGACGATGCAGAGCGCGCCCGCGACGGCACCGAGAGCGGGACGGGAGAAACCCGCACCGCCGACAGTCATCCCGACGAGGCCGGCGAGGAGGACGAGAAACGCCGTCGGCCCGAGGATGGAAACGAGGGCGCCGTGGAGGGCGACCGTCACGGTCGTCCCCCACCGGTCCGTCGGGTGGGTCGCTATCGGGTCGGCGTCGGGGGGTTCGAGCGGGTCCTCGTCGCCGACCGTCTCGTCCGCGTAGACGAGTGAGCGAACGAACCCGGGACGCCGCGCCTCCGCGAGGCCGTACGTCACGCGCGCACCGACGAGACACGCCCCGAGGACGAGGTCGGGGACGCCGCTCGCCTCGGCGGCGAGGACCGGCGGGACCGCGAACGCGAGGACGACGAGGAGCACCAGATAGCGCCGCGTGAGGCCACCGGTGGCCGCGGTCGTCTCGAACTCGCGCGTGCGGACCCACTCGACGAGGCGGAGCGCCTGCCCGATCGTGAACGCGACCGCCGCGACCGCGAGCGCGTCGACCGAGAGCCGTGGCTACGCGGGTAACGTCGAAAGAAGCGGAGCGTCGGGAGTCGAGCGTGCGGTGCGGGGCGTGGTTCGGGTGGTGTGGCGGGCCTGTCTCACGGGATCGCGTCCCGTTCGACTGCCCGAGGTTCGGTCGGAACCTCGTTTTACATCGGCGGGCGAAGCGAAGCTTCGCTGCCTACGTGAAATCAGGTGAAGCCTGACTTCACATGGCGCCGCCCATGCCGCCCATACCGCCCATGCCGCCCATGCCGCCGGGCGCACCGCCGGGACCGCCCGCGCCGCCGTCGTCGCCGCCGTCGTCGGCGTCGACCTGCCCGCCGGCGAGGTCGCCCGCAGCGATGACGTCGTCGATGCGGAGGATCATGACGGCCGCTTCTGTCGCGCTCTCGATGGCCTGCGTCTTCACGCGGAGGGGCTCGACGACGCCCTCCTCCTCCATGTCGATGACCTCGCCCGTGTAGGCGTCGAGGCCGGCGCTCGTGTCGCCGTCCGCGTGCTGCGCGCGGAGGTCGACGAGGGAGTCGATCGGGTCGAGGCCGGCGTTCTCGGCGAGGGTGCGCGGGCCGACTTCGAGGGCGTTGGCGAACGCCTCGACGGCGAGCTGCTCGCGCCCGCCGACGGAGTCGGCGTAGTCGCGGAGTTCGAGGGCGAGCTCGGTCTCCGGGGCGCCGCCGCCGGGGAGCACCTGCCCGTCTTCGAGGGTGACGCGAACGACGCCGAGCGAGTCCTCGATGGCGCGCTCGACCTCGTCGACGACGTGTTCGGTGCCGCCGCGGAGGATGAGCGTGACGGACTTGGCGTCCGCGACGTCCTCGACGAAGATGCGCTCGTCGCCGCCGATGTCCTTCTGGGCGACGGAGCCGGCTTCACCGAGGTCCTCGGCCTCGATCTCCTTCGCGGAGGAGACCGGGGTCGCGCCCGTCGAGCGGGCGAGACGGCTGAGGTCGGAGTCCTTCACGCGGCGGACGGCGAGGATGCCTTCCTGCGCGAGGTAGTGCTGAGCCATGTCGTCGATGCCGCCGTCGACGAAGACGACGTTCGCACCGGACGCGGCGATGGCGTCGACCATCTCGCGGAGCTGCTCTTCTTCCTGGTCGAGGAACTCCTGGAGCTGGTCGGGGTCGGTGACGTTGACCTCGGTGTCGATCTCGGTCTCCTGGACTTCGAGCGCGCCGTCGACGAGGGCGATCTTCGCGTCCTCGACGGCGTAGGGCATGTTCTCGTTGACGCGCTCCTTGTCGACGATGACGCCCTCGACGAGCTCGGAGTTGTCGATGGAGCCGCCGGTGACCTTCTCGACCTTGATGTTGTCGGTGTCGACGATGCCGTCGTCGGCGACGGCCTGCGCGGCGCGGACGACGAGGCCGGAGAGGGCGTCCTTCGCGTTCTCGGCGCCCTTGCCGGTCATCGCCGTGGCGGCGATCTGTTCGAGGTAGTCGGTGTCGTCGGCGTCGATGTCGATGGCGATCTCGGAGAGGATCTCCTTTGCCTCCTCGGCGGCCTCCCGGTACCCCTGCGCGAGCGTCGTGGCGTGGATGTCCTGATCGAGGAGCTCCTCGGCCTCGTCGAGGAGTTCGCCGGCGACGATGACGGCGGATGTGGTGCCGTCACCGACCTCGTTCTCCTGCGTCTCGGCGACCTCGACGATCATGTTGGCCGCCGGGTGCTCGATGTCCATCTCCTTGAGGATGGTGACGCCGTCGTTCGTGACGACGACGGACCCGGTGGAGTCGACGAGCATCTTGTCCATCCCCTTCGGGCCGAGCGTCGTCCGAACGGACTCGGCAACGGCCTTCCCGGCGGAGATGTTCATCGACTGCGCGTCCTCTCCCGACGTTCGCTGCGAGTCGTCGGAGAGTACGATCAACGGCTGATTGCCCATCTGTTGCGCCATAATCACTCGCTGATTGTTTGCCGTTCTATATAAAACTTTGGGAAGCGTGTCTGAACGGGTCGCAGACGGCTCGAAGATACCGTGTGAGACAATGACAACGTGAGTATTTAACAACCGTCCGGCACGGCCGTCGGATCGCCGAGAGACGTGACAACGAACGAGAGAACAGGGCGAAGTCGTCCGCGCCGAACCCGTCGTGCCGAGCCGTGAGCTGGGCGTTCAGCCCGAGAACTCGTGGTACTCCATTCCCTGGTGCTTGAGCTCCTCGACGTGTTTGCGTTCGAGGAAGGAGTAGACCGAGCCGTGGGGGGCGCCGTCGAGGAGCATCTCTGCCGCCGAGCGAGCGACGTCCACCTCGTTCGGGCCGCCGATCACCCCGAACGTCGACCCGTAGATGACGACGTCCGCACCGGTGAGCTCTTCGATGAGTTCACGCGTGCGGCCGTTCTCGCCGATGAGCCGGCCTTTCTTTCGTCGGAGGTCGTTGTCGTTACGCGCCGCGCGCTCGATGTCGATCGTCTCGAAGAGGCGCATGTCGTCGTCGAGGAGCGTGAGCGCCGCGTCGGGATCGAAACCGCGACCGATCGCCCGCACGATGTCGGGTGCTTTCATGCCGCGGATCGGATCGCCGGTCTTCTCGACCGCGACCGCGCCGTCGTCGGAGTTCACGTCGAGGCTGACCTCCGCCGACCGCTCGATACGGCGCAGGGTCTCGCCGCCCTCCCCGATGAGGACCCCGATGCGGTCCTGCGGAATTTTGACGTGTTGGGTCATATGCAGTCGGCTACGGGACGAAGCGGTTTAAGACTTACACGCCGTGCGCCGCGTCGCCGGGCGGTGATCAGGGCCTGATTAAATCGTATAACGTGATATCAAAATGATCTCGTTCCCGGTGCGACACCGCGGATCGTCCAGTTCGGAATCGGGACCGGGCCCGTTGGCGCCGAGAAGTACGGCGCGAGGGAACGCGTATCCGGATCGCGTTCGATCGCTCGATCGGTTGGCCGAGTGGCGCGTCGATCGCGTGGCCGAGCGACGCCGGCGGCACCACGGCGTTCGGCCCAGCAGCACCGTATCGGGACGGCACGCCGAGGCGGCCGCGGTCACGCCGCCGGCCACGTGCCGAACGAGGCTGGCACTAGTTCCACCGGGGAACGACCCGTAACGGCTCGGGGACGCGGCCGACGGATCCGGCGGACGACCCCAGAGAGATCAACAGGCGACGATCCACCCGTCGGAGGCGCGGACGGGCACACCGAGTGAGCGACCCGTTTCCGCCGTTTTCGTATCGCGGTATAAGATTTATATCGTGATCGGTGACATCGCCTACGGGAGGCTGAAACGGCGCGTATCGGCCTGTCGGCAGGAATAACGAGGGAAAAGGATTAGTCGCCGGCGTCGCCGCTCGGATCGGCGTCGACGGACGTGACGTGGTCGTAGAGGGCGTCGGGGTCGGCGTCGACGCCTTGGCGCGAGAAGAACGCGGCGACGTTCTCGCAATCGCGCCGGAGGAACTCCTCGGCGTTCCCGTGGTGGACGGTGACGGCCTGTCCGACGTCGATGATCGTGAGTTCGCCGTCGTGGACGACGATGTTGTACTCGGAGAGGTCACCGTGGACGAGCCCGGCGCCGAAGAGGCGCTGCATGTACTCGCGGACGACGTCGTACGCGGTCTCGGGGTTCTCGAGGGTGACGTCGTGGAGCGTCGGTGCGGGATCTGTGGCCTCACCGATGAGCTCCATCACGAGGACGTTGCGCTGGACCACGATGGGATTCGGGACGCGGACGCCGGCGTCGTGGGCGCGAGCGAGGTTCGCGAACTCCTTACGCGTCCACGCGAGCACGATCGCCTTCTTGTCACCCCGGATGCCCTCGAAGCGCGGATCGCCTTCGAGGTAGTCGCGCATGTGCTGGAAGTTCGAGGCGTTGATCCGGTAGACCTTGACGGCGACGTCGTCGCCGTCCGCCGCGGCCGCTTCGTACACGTTCGCCTCCTTCCCGGTGGAGATCGGGCCGCCGAAGGCCGCGAGATGGCCGTCCTGTACGAGCTTGTAGAGTGCGGCGAACGTCGCGTCGTCGAACGCGCCCTCCTGGACCTTGAACTGATCGGCGTCCTTCAGGCGCTTCAGGAACGACTCGAACTCGCGGTCCTGGCGTCTCGTGATCCGATCGACCTCGTCGTCGGAGACGTCGAGGTCCTCCCACTCGTCGCCCGCCGGCCCCGCCGTCTCCTCGACGAACTCGCCGGCCACGCTAGACGTGCCCCTCCTCTCGGAGTTGATCGGCCGCCTGCTTGTCGTAGCGCCACTCGACGTCGGCCTTCTCGTCCTGCCAGTCCCAGGGGTCGACGAGGACGATGTCGCCCTCGCGGATCCAGACGCGCTTTTGCATCCGACCGGGGATGCGGGCCGTCCGCTCGGTGCCGTCGGCGCACCGGACCGCGATCCGGTTCGCGCCGAGCATCTCCGTCACCTCGGCGAACACCTCGTTCCCCTCGGGCATCCGGAGGTCGAGCCGCTCGGATTCCTCGTTCATTGGGCCCGTGTAGCCCCGGCAGACGGTTAAACCCAACTCACGCGACCGAGAGTCTGGGGGAGCGGTCGCCGGCGGACCGTCGGGGGAGCGTTCAGCCGCGCAGTTCGCGCAGGCGCTCGCGCCCCGGCGCGATGAGTTCGTCGAGGGAGGCGGCGAGCGCCGACTTCGCGTCCGCCGGGTGGAGTTCGCCCGATTCGAGGTCGGCTTCGAGGGCGTCGTAGCTCCCGTAGACGAGATCCCCGCCGTACTCGTCGGGGCGCTCGACGACGACCTCGTCGAAGCGCGGGAAGACGTGGTACCGGAAGATCTCGAGGACTGGGTTCACGAGGTCGCCCTCGGGGTCGGCCGTCGGCGGGCAGAAGGCCGCGTTGACCTTCTCTTCGAGTTCCGCGGTGGAGTCCTCCATCGAGATGGTGGTGCCGGTGCTGGAGGACATCTTGCCCTCGCCCGTCTCTAGGTCGCCGACGATGGGCGTGTGGAGGCAGGTCGGCGCGTCGTAGCCGAGTTCGGGGAGCTCCTCGCGGGCGAGCATGTGGACCTTGCGCTGGTCCATCCCGCCGACCGCGAGGTCGACGTCGAGGTACTCGATGTCGAGCGCTTGCATCAGCGGGTAGACGACGTGGCTCACCTTCGCGGTGTCGTCGCCCTGCAGTTCCGCCATCGCGCGCTGGGCGCGCTTCAGCGTCGTCCCCACCTGCAGCGAGTGGAGGTCGAGCTCGTAATCCTCGTCGAGCTGGTAGGACGACCCGAGGACGAACTCGGTGTTCGCCTCCTCGAGGCCGTACGCGAGGAACTGCTCTTTCATCTGTTCTGCGGTGTCGCGGATCTCCTCGAAGGTGCCCTTGTCGTTGAGGGAGGCGTGGACGTCGGCGAGGAGGACGACGACCTCGAAGCCGCACTGCTGGAGGTCGATGAGCTTGTTCGCCGTGAGGAGGTGCCCGATGTGGAGCACGCCGGAGGGCTCGTAGCCGACGTACGCCCGCTTCCCGTCGGGGTCCTCGGCCAGGGTCTCTACCTCCTCCTCGGTCACGACTTCCGCCGCGTTCCGAGTGATGCGCTCGTAGGCGTCCATGGCGCGACAAAACGGGACGAGGGGGTTAGCGGTTGCGGTGTCGGGCGCGAGGGCCGGTCACCGGGGGGGGCGGCGCAACGCTCTTGACCGCCGTAACGGTGGATCGACATATGTCCCTCCGCTCCCGGCTCCGCGCGCTGGCCGACGAACGCTATCGCGTCGCACTCCTCCTCGGCCTTGCATCGCTCCCCGTGACGATCGCGCTCAACTGGATCTACGCGCCGGAGCCGGTCTCGGCGACGCCGCTCGCCGTCGCGTGTCTCGGCGCGGGCGGACTGTCGGCGCGGCGGGCGGCGAGCGGTCGCCGCGCGGGCGAGGTGGCCGCGCTCGCGGGGAGCGCGCCGGTGCTCGCGGTGAACGCGTGGCGAACGTTCGCCGAGTGGGCGGGCTACGCGCCGCTGGTGACGCGCCTCGGTGCTCCGCTCGCGGCGGTCGTCGCGCTCGGCGCGGCGCTGCTCACGGTCGTGATACTCCTCACCGTGCTGCTCGTCGTCGGGCACGCGCTCGGACGGGCCGGCGCGTGGATCGTCGAACGCGGGAGCGGGGTCAGTCGAGCCTGACCCGCGCCGCGTACGAGTCGTCGCACTCCCCGTTCGCGTGTCTCGCGTCGCTCGCGGCGAGTGCCGCCGCGCGGCGAGGGCGAGTCAGTCGGGCCGACGGTCCGACGCTACTCGCGTATTCGCGATTCTGCCGGAACCGCGTTACTCCCGATCCGCCCGGTGCTCGCTGATGATCGAGTCGACCATGCTCTCCGTCTCCGCCTGGGCGCGCCGCTCGGCGCGGTCGGCGTAGTCGGCCTCGACGGCCGCGACGGCGTCCTCGCGGGCGATGGCGAGTTCGTCGATCTCGCGGATCGAGACGTCGCTCGCGTCGCCGAAGGCGACGTCCGCCTCGTAGAGCACCTCCTCGGCGACGTCGCTCGTCTCCCCGTCGAGGAGGACGACGCGGGGCTCGCGTTCGACGAGCGCCTCGGCGGTGCGCCGGCCCGCGCCGCTGGCGTCGCGGAAGTAGACGACGTCGCCGCGCGCGATGCCGTACGCCTCGTCCGCCGCCTCGATCTCGTCGAGGGTGAACTGCGCGACCGGCTTCACGGCGGTCAGCGATCCCGAGCCGTTGACGTCCGCGAAGTTCGAGTGGTCGAGCTTCCAGAGCTCCTTGAGGCGTTCGAGCTTCTTCGCCAGCTCGTCGGCGCGCTCGCGCTCCTCGTCGAGTTCGTCTTCGAGTCGGTCGTTCTCCCACTCCAGCCGGGTGACCTCGCGGCGCTCGCGGGCCTCCTTGCGCTCCTCGCGGCGGGCCTCCTCAAGTTCGGTCTCCAGCTCCGCGATGCGCTCGTCCTTCGCGTCGAGGTCGGCTTCAAGGTCCGTGACGTGGTCGTCGAGGCGGGCAACGCGCTCGCGGAGGCGCTTGATCGTGCGCTCCTCCTCGGTGAGTTCGCGCGCCTCGTGCTCGTGGTCGTCGCCGTCGTCGCCGTCGTCCGCCGTGAGGTCGTCGACAGCGGCCTCGACCGTGGACTCGTCCGCGAGCACGCGCTTTACGACCTCGCCGCGATCGACGCGCGGCGGGATCTTGCGCGTGATGCGCCGGATCTGATCGGCGTGGTCGTCGTGGGCGTAGAGCGCGGCGGCCATCGCGTCGCGCTCGTGGTCGTTGTCGTACCCCTCCTCGCGGGTCCGGTGTTGTTTCTCGTCGACGGGGATGTCGCTCTCGGGGTGCCAGCCGGCGGCGTCGAAGCTCCGGCGGATCTGATCGACGGTCGCGGGCATCGGGTCGACGTCCGCGGCGACGAGCACGGGCCGGCCGCGCTCGATGATCCACTCGATGACGTCCGCGGTGTCCGCGGTCCGGGTGGAGAGGACGTCGAGCAGGTGCCCGTCCAGGTCGACGAGCGCGACGGCGGTCGTGGTGCCGGGATCGACGCCGACGAAGACCCGGTCGCGTCGCTTCGCCAGCGGGCGGAACTCGATGCCGTCGCGGCGGACGCGCTCGACTTCGATGCGGACGTCGCCCGAGCGCATGCTCGACACGGGAATGTCCTGCGGGCGGCCCTCGACGGTGAAGACGGCGTTCGAGAAACCGCCGTACTTCTCCGTGACCTCGCGCTCGTAGTCGAGGCCGGCGTCGTCGAGCTTCGAGGCCACGTTCCGCGCCTCGCGTTTGACGTTCCCGTGGATCCGGCGGGTGTATCGGTCCTGACTCCAGCCGCCCTTCCCGGTCGAGCGCCCACGGGAGATCTTGACGGTCGTCTCGTCCGTGAACGCGGAGACCTCGGATCCGACGTTGCGGGCGGCGAGGCGAGCGACGGCCTCGGCCTCCTCGATGGCGGGCTTCCCGTACGGAACGCCGTGGCGTTTCGCCACCCGCGAGAGGGGCTCGGGGCGTTCGTCGCCCGTCACCTGTACGAGTTTCGTCGCGTCGGGGAGCCCGCCGAGGAACCGGACGAGCGCGTCCTTGTCCGCGGCGAGTTCGTACATGTTGTCCGTCGCGACGATGTCCGGCTCCTCCGCGTCGACGAGGCGGAGGAGTTTACGGCGCGTCACGACGTCGCGCTCTATCGACTCGCCGTCGTAGGTGACGAGGGCGTACGAGGGCGCGTCACCGCGGACGTCGCCGCTCTGGACGTCCACGCCGTAGACGAGCGTGTCGAGGGCGCGCGTGCGAGTGCTCATTCGACGGGGGCGGATAGGCGCTCGCGGCCTATAAGTCCCGCTCCGCACTCGCTTCGAGGGCGGCGAGGACGTCCGCGACGCGCGTCGCCTCGTCGGCGTGTTGGCAGGCGGCGCGGAGCGCCTCGACCCGCTCGGGGGGGAGGAGTCGGCCGGCCTTCGCTTCGAGGGTCGCCCAGTCCATCGGCTGCGTGGGGTGACCTGGGTAGGCGCCGACCTCGGCGTGGTGGACGCTTCCGTCGTCGCGTTCGACGTCGACGACGGCGGGGAGCAGGCCGGCCTCGAACTGCGCGGTGAGCCCGGGGGCCTCCTCGACGGCGACGGTCGCGGCGAGGCGGCGCACGGCCTCGTCGCCGAGGATGTCGGCGAGGTCGGTCGGCCCGCTGACGAGCGCCGCGGCGACGGAGTACGGGAGCGAGCGCGCGGCGTCCGTGACCGTGTCGGGCGTCGGATCGTTCGCGGGCGCGGGGAGCGTGAGCGAGTCGAACGTCCGGACGGTGACGCGCTCGACGGCGTCGGGGTCGAGCGCGACGCGCGCGCCGAGGTCGGCGGCGGCCGCGACCGCGGCCTGCACGGCGAACGGCCCGCGCACGCGTCTGGCGGCGACGTCGTGGACGCGCTCGCACGCCGGATCGAGCGCGAAGCCGTCCTCCTCGGCGTGCGCCTCGATGGAGTCCGTGTCCTCGCCGAACTCGCAGGCCGCGCCTTCGCGTGCCTCGTCGACCCCGTCGTCGGCAGCTGCGCCGTCCGCGTCGCCCGCGCCGTCGGCGAGGACGCCGAGGACCGGGTGGCCGACGAAGGGGTCGGCGGGGCCGGCGACGCCCGCGGCGGCGAGCGACGCGGCGGTGACGCCGGCGCGAGCGGCGAGCGGTCCCGCGAGGTCGTGGTCGGTTTCGTCGGGACCGGCGCCGAAGGACGCCCCGTTGGCGACGGCGAGCGAGACGGCGTCCCGGGTCGCCGCCGCGTCGAGCGAGCGGGCGCGCGCCGCCCCGGCGGCCGCGGCGACGAGCGTGTGGATCGCGGGCCTCCACCCGTGTTCGCGGACCGGGACGTGCCACGCGAGTTCGCCGTGGACCTCGTACGTCGCGGCGAGCGCGGCGACGAGCGTCTCGCCGTCCACGTCGGCGGCCTCGGCGGCGGCGACGACGGCGGGCACGGCCTCGCTCGGGTGGCTCGGGCCGTCGGGCGCGAGGAAGGCGTCCGCGGCCGCGGAGCCGCGAACGCGGGCGGCGTTGTGGAGCGCCGCGGCCGCCGGGCCGGCGCGCGTCGAGGCGGCCCAGCAGGCGCAGGCGTCGCCGCCCTCTCCCGCGGCGACGTCAGCGGCCGCGCCGGCGACGTCGGAAGCGACGTGCGCGACCGCGAGCGCGTCGAAGAGGCGGCGCTCGGTCGCGTCGGCGACGGCCGCGGAGAGGTCGTCGTACGTCACGTCGGCGACGAAGGCGGCGATGTCGGCGGCGGTCGTCATACGCGGGTGTGGGGCCGGGGACGGGAAAACCAGTCCGGATCGCGTCGTCCGGGACGCGGCTCAGTACGCGAAGACGTCCCACGTCCACTCGCCGAGCGAGCGCGCCCCGAGGGCGTCGGGCCGGCGGGCGTCGACGGCGGGGCCGCTCGCGGCGTCGTACGTGAGGTTCCGGACGAGGTCGTGCTCGCCGATCGTCGCGTTCAGCCGCGCGGAGCCGCCGAGGACGACGCCGCGCTCGGTGTCGAGGCGCATCCGCACGCGTCCCGAGCGCACGGTCGCGTCGTCGGCGTCGGCGTCCTGTAGCGCGTCGAACACCGCGCGGCCGTCGGTGAGGGCGACCGTCCGGGTGTCGGCGGTCTCGTCGACGGTCGTCCACGCGCCCGTGCGCGGATCCGGGAGACCGTACGGGAAGCCGTCGGTGATCACGCGCTCGTCGCGGAGGGACCAGTAGCCCGGGAGTGCGTACGCGCCCCGCGAGTCGTGGACGTCGCGCTCACCGAGGGCGAACAGGCCGGGGGAGAACCCGGCAACGCCGTAGACGACGCCGCTGTCCGCGTAGCCGACGGCGGGACGGCGTGCGCCCTGATCGACCGTGAGGCGGATCCGGCGATCGGTGCGATCGACGGTCGTGGTCGAGACGAGAGCGCCCCCCTCGCGTGCGTGTCGGACGGTGACGCGGTGGTCGCGCGCGGCCGTCCGGTCGAGCGCGGCGGCGTACGCGTCGGTCGCCTCGGCGGGGAGCGACGCGGGCCCCACGTCGGGCGTCGGGCGCGTCTCCGTCACGCGGATCGCGCTCGCCCCGGCGACGAGAGCGGTGAGGAGGAGCGCGACGAGAGCGACGCGCCTCGCGGGCACGGGCGTCGGGGAGCGCGATCCGCCGCGGCCGCGGCGGGCGAGCGCGACGTGCACCGGATAGGCGAGCGTGCCGAGGAGCACGAGCGCGCCGATCGCCGAGACGAACGCGACGCCGAGCGAGACCAGCGCCGCGGTCCGCGTCGGGTAGGTATCGCGGGCGAGGGCGACGCAGACGCCGAAGAGACCGAGAGCGACGAGCGCGCAGGCGAGGTGGAGCACGAGGACGACTGCGATCCGCCGGCGGTCGCGGAAGCGAAGCGGCGCGCGGGCGACGCTGCGGAAGTCGGAAAGGTCGTCGCCGCTCGCGGCGCGCGCGACGGCGGGCGCGAGGAGGCCCCACGCGACGAACGCGCCGGCGGCGACGCCGAGGAGCGGCGTGAGGTGGACGGCGACCGTCGGGACGGTGCCGCCGGTCGCGTAGATCGCCCAGCGGACCAGGGTGTCGAGCAGGAGGAAGACGGCCGCGCCGCAGGCGAGCGCGACGAGGTGGCCGGCGACGGCGAGTACGAAAAGCGCCGGGCCGCGTTCGCGGAGTCGCGCGCGGAGAGCGAACGCGGACGTCGCGTCCGGGACGGCGACGCAGACGTTGACGGCGGGCGCGGCCGCGCCGAGGAGCGGGAGGGCGACGACCGGCGGGCAGAGGACGCCGAGCAGGGGGTGAACGGTGGCGAGCGCGAGGCGGAGGAGGACCTCACAGAGGAGCGCGCCGGCGGCGAAGCCGAAGACGCGCGGGCGATTCAGCGCGACGCGGGGGCCGTCGCGGAGGGCGTCACGGGGTGCGGGCATCGCTCGCACGTCCACGCGGTGCGCCCTTGACGGTTTGGCCGGGATCGACGTGTCTCGGCGGGCCCGCCGGGACCGACGTCGCGGGCCGGGCTAGCGGTAGGGGACGTCGATCGTCAGGCCGTCGTGGGCGAGGATCGTCTCGCCGTCGTGTTCGTCCGCGGCGTCGGCTTTCAGCGCGCCGACCGCGCCGCCGTAGCGCGAGGAGATGTGAGTGAGCGCGAGGCGTTTCGCGCCGGCCTCGCGGGCGATCCGGCCGGCTTCGCCGCCCGTCGAGTGGGCGGTCTGACGGGCGCGCTCGGCGTCCGCGTCGGTGAACGTCGCGTCGTGGACGAGGAGGTCTGCGTCCTCGGCGGCGGCGACGGTCGCGTCGGTCGGTCGGGTGTCGCCGGTGTAGACGAGGGTTCGGCCGGGGCGCGGATCGCCGACGACCTGCTCGGGTCGGACGACCGTGCCATCGTCGAGTTCGACCGCGTTACCGGCGTGGAGTTCGGAGAACTTCGGGCCGACGGGGACGCCGAGCTCCTCCGCGCGCTCGCGGTCGAAGCGGCCCTTCCGATCGTCCTCGACGAGCGCGTACCCCACCGAGTTCGTCCGGTGGTCGGTCCGGAACGTCTCGATGCCGTACGCGTCGCGTTCGAGGACCGTCTCGCCCGCCGAGACCTCGTGGACGTCGAGTCGAAACGAGGGGGTCGCGCCGATGGCGGTGACGAGGTCGCGCAGTTCGGCGCCCGTTCCGCGGGGCGTGTAGACGTCGAGCGGGCGGTCGCGGTCGTTGAAGTCGAGCGTCTGGACGAGCCCGGGGAGCCCGAAGACGTGGTCGCCGTGGACGTGCGAGACGAAGACGGCGTCGACGTCGAAGCCGGTGCCGTAGCGCATCATCTGACGCTGGGTGCCCTCGCCGACATCGAAGAGGAAGGCCTCGCCCTCCCGTCGGACGTGGAGCGCGCTCGTGTTGCGCTCGACGGTCGGGACGGCCCCGCTGGTGCCGAGGAAGGTGGCGGAGAGAGTCATGGTGGGAGTCGGGTCGGAGGGCGTAAACCGCCTTCGGAACGCCGGGGGGCACTCTCGGCGTGCGAAAACGGACACTCCGTTTATCCGGGGGGCGCTCCCAGTGGCGGGATGGATGAACCGACAGGGACTGCTCGCGGTCTGTCTGGTCGCGCTCGTCGTGCTCGCCGGGTGTGCCGGCGGACCGGGCGGCGGGACGACGAGTACGACGAGCGACGACGGCGGGGCGACGAGTACGACGAGCGACGGCGGGACGAGCGGTTCCGGGACCGTCGTCACGTACCTGAGCGACCGGCCGGCGGCGATCGATGACTTCGCGCACCTGAACGCGACGGTGACGCGAGTCGGCCTCCATCGTGTGAGCGCGGCCGGAAACGAGAGCGACGGGGCGAACGCGACCGCGGGCGGCTGGCAGACCGTCGACGTGAACGAGACGGTCGATCTCACCGAGCTCCGCGGCGAGAACGCGACGCACATCGTGAACCAGAGCGTGCCGAGCGGAACGTACGACAACGTCTTCGTCTACGTCAGCGACGTGAACGGCACGCTGACCGACGGGTCGAGCGCGGCGGTGAAACTGCCGTCCGGAAAGCTCCATCTCGCCACGACGTTCACCGTCGAGGCGAACAGGACGGTGGACTTCGTCTACGACCTCGCCGTCCACGGGACGGGCAACGGTCGCTACATCGTCCGCCCGAACGCGGGTGAGTCCGGTGCGGACCAGCCGCTGCGAGTCGTCGGCGACGGCGGGACGAGCGCGAACGCCTCGGCCTCGGCGGACGTCGACCTCGCCGTCACGCAGAACGACGGCGCGAACGCGAGCGAGAGCGTCAACCTCACGGTGGCGGAGAACGTGAGCGCTGAGGGCGAGAGCGTGACGAGCGGGAACGAGACGACGACCGCCGGCGCGGGCGCGAACGCCACCGTCGAGGCGACCGCGGCGGCGACCGCCGGGGACGCCTGAGCGGTACGCAACCGCCCCTTTCTTTGCCGGGCGAGCGGTAGGACGGGGTGATGGACGCGCCGCTCTGGACGGACACGCACGCGCCCGCGATCGCCGATCTCCCCCAATCGTCGGTCCGGGATCGGCTCCGCAACGCCCTCGACGAGCCGCAGAACCTCGTCGTCCACGGGCCGGCCGGCGCGGGGAAGACAGCGGCGGTGCGCGCGCTCGCCCGGGAGGCGCACGCGGACGCCGAGAACGACCTCGTGGAGGTGAACGTCGCGGACTTCTTCGGGATGACGAAAAAGGAGGTGAGCGAGGATCCGCGCTTCGCGCGGTTCATCTCCGCGAAGCGCCGACGGAACTCGTCGAAGGCCGACCTCATCAATCACGTCCTGAAGGAGTCGGCGAGCTACGCGCCCGTCACGGGCGACTACAACACCGTCCTGCTGGACAACGCGGAGGCGATCCGCGAGGACTTCCAGCAGGCCCTGCGACGCGTGATGGAGCAGTACCACGAGGCGACGCAGTTCGTGATCACGACGCGCCAGCCCACGAAGCTCATCCCGCCGATCCGTTCGCGCTGTTTCCCCGTCTCCGTGCGCGCGCCGACGGACGCGGAGACGGTCGCGGTGTTGGAGTCGATCCTCGCTGCGGAGGGCGTCGACCACGACGCGGACGGCCTGGAGTTCGTCGCGGGCTACGCGGACGGCAACCTCCGCAAGGCGATCCTCGCCGCGCAGACGACCGCCGAAGAAGCGGACGAGGTGACGATGGACGCAGCCTACGAAGCGCTCCAGGACGTCGGCCTCGACGACACCCTCCGGGAGATGCTCGACGACGCGGCGAACGGCGAGTTCACCGACGCGCGCTCGACGCTCGACGACCTCCTCGTCGACGAGGGGTACGAGGGGGCGGAGCTCCTCCGCGAGCTGTTGCGCGTCGGGCGCTCGAAGTACAGCGGCGACGAGCTCGCGGAGCTCCACGCGCTCGCCGGCGAGATCGAGTTCGAGCTGAACGAGGGGACGAACGACCGCGTCCACCTCTCGCGGCTGCTCACGGAACTGGGGCGCGAGGCGTGAGGCGAGCCGACGACGCGGGCGGACGGCGCGACCGCGGTGCGCGCGGAGGAGACGGGGGACGATGACCGGCGAAGCGGGAGACGGCGGAGACGCGCGCGGGGACGCGACCGCGGAGGACGCCGGAGCCGCGAGCGGGGAGGCGAGGGGCGGCGTGCGCGGGTCGCTCCGCCGGACGGGCGCGCGCCTCGAAAGGGCCACCGCGGGCTGTATCGCCGCGCTCCCGTTCGCCGTCGCGCTCCTCCCGATCGTCCCCGGCTGGGCCGCCGTCGCGCTCGTGCTCGGCACCGGGGCCGCGGCCGTCGCGCTCGTCGAGACCGATCGGCTCCCCGTCACCTACGGGGCGTTCTTCCGGTGGGCGCTCGCCACGGGCGTGCTCGGCTACGCCGGCTGGCAGCTCGCCGCGCTCGACGTGCCGCCGGCCGACGCGGGCGTCGCGTTCGCGTACGCGGTCGCGGGCGCGCTCGTCGCCGTCCCCGTCGCCACCTACCGGCGCATCTGGGGCGTGCTCGTCCTCGACTAGGCGAGCACGAGGACCGTCCGCGTGAGCGAGCGGTGCACGCGGCGCTCGAAGCGCGCCTCGACCGACCAGCCGGCGTCGCGGGCCTCCGCGCGCCAGTCCCGATCGGCGACGAGGACGCAGCGGTCCGCGGCGACGCGGCGCACCTCGGCGAGCGCGCCGGCGACGAGATCGGCGAGGTCGTGCGTCTCGATCTTCGACTGGCGGCCGTACGGCGCGTCGAAGACCGCGCAGTCGAGCGCGTCGTCGCGGAGCGCGAGGCGGGTCGCGTCCCCCCGCAGAACGTCGTAGTCGTCGAGGTAGTGCGCGAGGTTCTCGTCGGTGCCCCGGACCATCTTCTTCTGGGCGTCGTTGCCGACGACGGCCGCGCCGACGAGGCCGGCCTCGATGAGCACGCCCCCCGTCCCGCACATCGGGTCGAGCAGGCGGGCGTCCGCGTCGGCACCCGCGAGGTTCACGCAGGCCCGCGCGAGGAGCGGGTCCATGCTCCCTGGTTGGAAGAACGGTCGGTCGGTCGGTCGGCGCGACCCGTAGTCGCGCACGGAGGCGACGGCGTGCCAGCCGAGACAGCAGACGCCGTCGCTGAAACACGCGCGGAGTTCGTGGTCGGGATCGTCGAGGTCGACCGAGAAGCCGCGATCGACGAGCGCGCTCCCGAGGGCGCGCTCGGCGCGCTGAGTGTCGACGCCCGTCGTGTTGCGGACGTCGCGGGCGCGGACGGCGACGCTCCCGACGCGATCGGTGTCGGCCGCCGTCAGGGCGGCGACGGCGGCGTCGATCGTCGCGTCGGTCCGCGCGAGGAGCGCGTCGGCGTGCCGGGTGTAGGCGAGCGTCCGCACGCCCGCCGGGTCGACGTCGGCCGCGACAGCGAGACCGGGCGCGACCCGTTCGACGTCCGCGGCGGCCCCGGCGGCCGCCTCCGCGGCGGCGAAGGCGTCGTCCTCGCCCGCGAGTTCGAGGCAGTACACGCGCTCACTGCGTCGCCCACGACCCTCGTTCTGTCGAACGGAGCGGCGATATAAGGCAGTCGGTGTCGGTATCGCCAACATTTATAAAGGTTAAATACGACTTAAAGACGAAGGATGACCGACCCGAAGGAAACCATCAACATTGAAAACGTGGTCGCGTCGACGGGTATCGGACAGGAGCTCGACCTCCAGTCCGTGGCGATGGACCTCGAAGGGGCGGACTACGATCCCGAGCAGTTCCCCGGTCTCGTCTATCGCACGCAGAACCCCAAGAGCGCCGCGCTCATCTTCCGTTCCGGCAAGATCGTCTGTACCGGCGCGAAGAGCACCGAAGACGTCCACGAGTCCCTCCGCATCGTCTTCGACAAGCTCCGCGAGCTCGACATCAAAGTCGAGGACGAACCCGAGATCGTCGTCCAGAACATCGTCACCTCCGCGGATCTGGGCCACCAGCTCAACCTCAACGCCATCGCCATCGGCCTCGGACTCGAGAACATCGAGTACGAGCCCGAGCAGTTCCCCGGCCTCGTCTACCGGCTCGACGGCCCCGAGGTCGTCGCGCTCCTCTTCGGCTCCGGCAAACTCGTCATCACCGGCGGGAAGGAGCCCGAGGACGCCGAGAAGGCCGTCGACAAGATCGTCTCCCGGCTCGAAGAGCTCGGCCTGCTCGAATAGTACCTTTTGCCAGCGAGGCGCGCGGAGCGCGCCTCGCTGGCAAAAGGTACGCTAAAAGCCGTCGTCACCCCCTACGGGGGTTCCTCGGCCTCGCCCAACGGGCGAGTGAAACGGCGACCTACCGGGCTCTGACGAGCCGCTCGGTCACCGGACGCTAGCCCATACAGCTTTCGTCGTCCGGTCTCTTCATGGAACGGTTGTTAAGGAGATCGACAGACTGTATGGTAAACAGAATAACCCAAAATAACATTATGTAAAGGCCTGATCGATTTTTAACCAGACCCTCAGGTCAATCTCTGGAAGTCGTAGTGGGATGTGAATATATGCGGTGGATTATATTCTGAGGTAGAATTACTCTGCCCCTGTATATTCTATAACTTCGACACTACCATCACCCGCCCGTATTGTCGCTCCCTCAAATGAATAATTAACTGATATCTTTTGCGAGGTTCTTCCATATGATGAATTGGCTGTTATCAGGCAAGACATATCTGTTGGGTTTTGGGGGATAGCGTTAGATAGATAAGCTGTATTTTCAGAATCGACGGATATAGTGCGTTTGATTATACGTTCGCCTTGGTCATCGATCTGGATATCAAACTCGAGTTTCTCCATAGTCCAATTGGCTACTCCAAGGTCATATGGAGATGTCCGGTCGTTCGAAAGAGTGACAGCTGTTGTAGAACTGCTTGTGTCATCGCCAGTATCACTTACCATTGAGCATCCAGTAAGCCCGACGATGGCCCCTGTTCCTACAAATCTAATTACGTCTCTACGGTTCATAGTGATTCTATGTGTCCTACATCAGGTATAATATTTCTGAGGTTGAAAGGAAGGCCATAGTTTTGTGGAGTAGTGGCAAATTGGGGCACGTTTCATCCTTGCGTCTGCTCTCGTTGGCGCTGTAGTCGAGAGAATAGGTCGGTCGGAGTCTGACATTCTTGGACTGGTGGATTTCTTTGTGGGCGCGCTATTTGCCTTCCTCTTACTCTACCATCTAATATTCATCTGATAAGTAGATCGGCTGTACCGAACGTTCCACGGGATTAGCGTCCGGCGACCGAGTGGTCCGTCAGGACCCGGTAGGTCGCCAGTTCGCCGCGAGCCGGCGGCTCGCGGGCCGACGAGCGACTGTAAGGAGCGAGAAGTTTTGGTCGAGCTTTTGAAGCGACGGCGGGCGACGCGCGCCGAGCGCTGCAAAGGGTCGTTCTATTCGACGAGGCGTTCGATTTCTGTGACGAGGATGTCGCGCGCGCCGACCGCCTTCAGTTCGGCGACGGTGGCGAAGACGTCGCGTTCGTCGACGACGGCGTGGACGGCGACGCTGTCGTCCCCTTCGACGTCCATGACGGTCGGGCCGCCCATCCCCGGCAGGACGTCCTCAACGGCGTCGAGTCGGTCCTGCGGGACGTTCAACATCACGTAGCGCTTGCCGGCGGCGTCGAGGACGGAACGGAGGGCGGTGACGACGCGATCGACGTCCGCGTCGTCGGCGACGTCGTCGCGGGCGAAGAGGCGCACGGAGGAGTCGAGCACCTCGTCGACGACCGCGAGGTGGTTCACGCGGAGGGTCGTCCCCGTCGAGGTGATGTCGACGATGGCGTCGGCCATCTCGACGTGCGGGGTGAGCTCGGTCGCGCCCGTCACCTCGACGACGTCGACGTCGATGTCCTTCCCGTCGAAGTAGTCCGCGGTGACGTTCGGGAACTCGGTGGCGACGGTCAGGCCGTCGAGGTCCGCCGGGGCGTCGATACCGCCGTCCTCGGGCGCGGCGAGGACGAGTCGACAGGAGCCGTATTCGAGGTCGAGGAGATCGCTGACGTCGTCGACCCGGGACTCGCGGTGCTGATCGTAGCCGGTGATGCCGAGGTCGGCCGCGCCGTCCGCGACGTACTCGGGGATGTCGGCGGCGCGCGCGAACAGCACGCTCACGTCGGGGTCGACGGTGTCCGCGTAGAGTTGGCGATCGGCGCCGGCCTCGACGGCGAGGCCCGCGCGCTCGAGCAAGTCGAGCGTCGGATCGTGGAGGCGACCCTTGTTCGGGACGGCGATCTTCATGCGGGTACGTGGCAGGGGGAGACCTAAGCGTTAGCGGTGAGCGTCGGGGGCGCGTCGGTGATCGGTGACCCGCGAAACCGACGGATTGAGGCGAGACCATCCGAACTATCGGACATGACCACGCTCCGTATCGCGGACGGTCGCGTCCTCCACCCGGACCTCTCGGTGCGCGAGGGCGACGTGCTGGTGGACGACGAGTCGGGCGAGATCGTCGCCGTGGGCGACGTCGAGGCGGGCGACGAGACGCTGGACGCGGCGGGCTGTCTGGTGATGCCCGGGCTCGTGAACGCGCACTGCCACGCAGCGATGACCCTGCTACGGGGGTACGCGGACGACAAGCCCCTCGACGCGTGGCTCCGCGAGGACGTCTGGCCGGTCGAGGCGGAGCTGACGGACGCGGACGTCCGCGCGGGGACGGAGCTCGCGCTCGTCGAGCTCGTGAAGGCGGGGACGACGGCGTTCGCGGACATGTACTTCTCGATGGACGAGGTGGCCGAGGCGGTGGCCGACGCGGGACTGCGCGCCCGACTCGGACACGGCGTCGTCGGCGTCGGGAAGGGCGAGGACGCGGCGCGCGCCGACCACGAGGAGAGCCTCGCGTTCGCCCGCGAGTACGACGGCTACGCGGACGGCCGGATCCGGACGATGTACAGTCCGCACAGCCTCACGACGGTCGACGAGGCCCTGCTCCGGGAGTACGTTCCCGAGGCCCGCGAGATCGGGGTGCCGTTGCACTTCCACGCGAACGAGACGCGCGACGAGGTCGACCCGATCGTCGCGGAGCGCGGCGAGCGCCCGCTCGAATACGCGGACGACGCGGGGATGCTCGGTGGCGCCGACTTCATCGCGCACGGCGTGCACAGCGACGCGACGGAGATCGAACTGCTCGCCGAGCGCGGAACGGCCGTGGTACACTGCCCGGCGTCGAACATGAAGCTCGCGTCAGGCGCGGCGCCGATTCCGGCCTACCGCGAGGCGGGCGTGACGGTCGCGCTCGGGACGGACGGCGCGGCGTCGAACAACGACCTCGACCTCTTCGACGAGATGCGCGACGCGGCGATGCTCGGGAAGCACGCCGCCGGGGACGCGAGCGCGGTGCCCGCGGAGGCGGTCGTGGAGATGGCGACCGCGGGCGGCGCGGACGCGCTCGGTTTCGACGCGGGACGGATCGCGGTCGGACGGAAGGCCGATCTCGCGGTGGTGGACTTCGAGGCGGCGCACCTGACGCCGACGCACGACGCGGTGTCGAACCTCGCGTACGCGACGCGCGGGAGCGACGTCCGACACACAGTGTGCGACGGCGAGGTGCTCGTGCGCGACGGCGAGGTGCAGACGCTGGACGAGGACGCGGTGCGCGAGCGCGCCGCCGAGCACGCGCGGGACCTCGTCGCCCGGGCTGAGTAGACGGTGCTCGCGGGGGCGGCGAGCGCCCGCGGATCGACGGACGACGCCGGCGTGACGCGCGCCCACGCGCGGTATCGAAGCGCTTTCCCCCCGGCCCGTCGTTGCCGGGGTATGGACACGGCCGCACCTATCAGCGACCGCCTCGACGACGTGGACGCGAACGTCGAGGAGGGGCGACGGAAGATGGACTGGGCGCTCGAACACATGCCCATCCTCACCGCGCTGCGCGAGCGGTTCGCGGCGGGCGAACCCCTCGCCGACCACCGGATCGGGATGGCGCTCCACGTCGAGGCGAAGACCGCGGTCCTCGTCGAGACGCTCGCCGAGGCGGGTGCCGACGTGGCCGTCACGGGCTGTAACCCCCTCTCGACGCACGACGACGTGAGCGCGGCGCTCGACGCCCACGAGAACATCACGTCGTACGCGAAGCGCGGCGTGGACGACGAGGCGTACTACGAGGCGATGGACGCCGTCATCGACCACGAGCCGACGATCACGGTCGACGACGGCGGCGACCTCGTCTTCCGCATCCACCAGGAGTACCCCGAGCTCATCGAGGACATCGTCGGCGGCACGGAGGAGACGACGACCGGCGTGCATCGCCTCCGCGCGATGGATCAGGAGGGCGCGCTGGAGTACCCGATGTTCAACGTGAACGACACGCCGATGAAACACCTCTTCGACAACGTCCACGGGACGGGGGAGTCCGCGCTGGCGAACATCGCCATGACGACGAACCTCTCGTGGGCGGGCAAGACCGTCGTCGTCTCCGGTTACGGCTACTGCGGGCGCGGCGTGGCGAAGAAGGCCGCCGGTCAGAACGCGAACGTCGTCGTCACGGAGGTCGACTCGCGGCGCGCCTTGGAGGCCCACATGGAGGGCTACGAGGTCATGCCGATGGACGAGGCCGCGAAGGTGGGCGACGTCTTCGTCACGACGACGGGCAACCGCGACGTCATCACGGAGAAGCACTTCGCGAGCATGCAGGACGGCGTCGTCCTCGCGAACGCCGGACACTTCGACGTCGAGATAAATCTGGAGGAGCTCTCCGAGCTCGCCGTGAGCGAGCGCGAAGCCCGCGAGGGCGTCCGCGAGTACGAACTCGAGGACGGGTCGCGCGTGAACGTCCTCGCGGAGGGGCGTCTCGTCAACCTCGCGTCGCCGGTGGCGCTCGGTCACCCCGTCGAGGTCATGGACCAGTCCTTCGGCGTGCAGGCGGTCTGCGTCCGCGAGCTCGCCGAGAATGGGGGGGAGTACGACGCCGGCCTCCACGGCGTCCCCGACGAGCTCGATCGGGAGGTCGCGGAGACGAAACTGGACGCGGAGAACATCGAGCACGACGTGCTCTCGACCGAACAGGAGGAGTACATGGGGTCGTGGCGTCACGGGACGTAGGCGACAACCGAGCGGAGTGAGGGCGTCGCCGATACGCGAACGGCGCCAGCCGTGAGCGCCGTCTGCGACGACGAGCGACAGCGAGGGCGCCGCTAATACGCGAATGCCGATAGAGAGCGGCGCCCGACTACGGGAGGTAGAAGTCCGACTTCTCGTGGTGCGCGGGGGACTCGTCGGTGAGCATCGAGATGTCAGAGGGGTCCCCGTTCTGGACGATGTGGATGTCGTAGGCGTCCTCGGCGGCGACGGAGGCGCCGACGCTCCCGAGCGTGGACGAGATGCCGCCCGCGTTCTCGCTTCCGATGAACACGATCGAGGCGTCCTCGTCGCGGGCGAGGTCGCGCAGTTCGCCGGCGATCGTGCCGGAGGGAGCGAAGCGATCGACGATGACGTGCTCGAAGTCGGCCGCGGGGGCGATCGATGCGACCTGTTGGTGGAGTCTGGCGACGATACGCGAGCGGTCGAACGACTCGTCCGGGTGTAGCCATCCCCGCTCTCGGGCGTAGTCGCGGTTTCCCGCCGGGATGACCGCCGCCGCGACGACGCGCTCCTCGAAGGCGTCGGCGAACTCGACGGCCCGGACGAGCGCGGTCCGCGAGAGCACCGACCCGTCGAACGGAACGAAGAACGTCACGGGCGGGACATCGACCGGCGGCGGCAAATATGTTCTCGCTGTGTCGCTAGGTGCCGGCTTCCCGGACGTCACTCCCCGCCGCGGACGACGTGGCCGTACTTGAGGAGGGCGACGAAGACGGTGCCGCCGAGGACGTTCCCCGCGGTGGCGACGACGAGGAACCGGAGGAAGGCGGTGAGGGGGTACGCGTCGGAGACGAGGACGCCGCCGAGCACTTCAGCGGTCCCGGCGATGGAGTGCGGGAGGTGCGCGAGCCCGATCGCGGCGGTGACGAGCCAGACGACGGCGAAGCGCGAGAGGGTGCTGTCCGCGCCCGCGACGAGCCACGAGAGCAGGCCCATCAGCCAGCCGGCGAGGATGGCGCCCACGAACACCTCCGGCGGGCCGTGCGCGAGGAGCGGGGCGGCGAGTTCGACGAGCGCGGACCGCTCGACGATGCCGTAGGCGGGCGCGAGCCACACCATCGCGACGGCGAATACGCTCGCGCCGACGACGTTCCCGACGTAGACGAGACTCCAGAGCCGCGCGAGCGCACCGAGCGACGCGCGTCGGTCGAGAACGGGGAGGACGGCGAGCGTCGTGTGCTCGGTGAAGAGTTCGGAGCGCCCGAGGATGACGAAGACGAACCCGATCGCGTAAGCGTTGGCGATCAGAAACGTCCGCACGGCGTGATCGTAGAGGCCGGCGGTCAAGGTGAGGACGACGCCCATGAACAGCGGGCCGAAGCCGATGTCGAGGCCCGCCGAGAGCCCGGAGAGCAAGAGCCCGTCCGCCGGCCGCTCCAGTTCGTTCAGTCCGGAGCGGATCTGTCGGGCGAGGATGTCCGTGCTGGACGCGCCGGCGGATGCTGCGTCCTCGCTCGCCGGGACTGTCGGGTCGCCGTCGTGACCGTCGCTCACTGGTCGGACGTTCGGCCGCCGGTCGATTAAGCGTCGGGCTTCCCGGCCGCATCGCCCGGTTTATCTCCGCGGGGCGGGGAGTAGCGGTATGGTGCGAAACGAGAAGGGCGATCGCCGCGAGCGCGAGCTCGTCAACCGCCTCGACGAGGCCGGCTTCGCGGTGATGCGCGCCCCCGCTTCGGGGGCCGCGACGACGCGCGAACTCCCCGACGTCCTCGCGGGCGACGGCGACGTCTTCTACGCCGTCGAGGCGAAGTCCTCCGCGGGCGATCCCATCTACCTCACCGGGGAGGAGGTCGAGGCCCTCGTCTACTTCTCGCAGAGCTTCGGCGCGCGGCCGAAGATCGGCGTTCGCTTCGACCGGGAGGACTGGTACTTCTTCCACCCGAGCGACCTCCACGTCACGGACGGCGGGAACTACCGCGTGAAAAAGGAGACGGCCCTCGACGAGGGCGACACGATCCCCGACCTGCGGGCCGCGGGCGAGGGCGACGACGACGCGGACGTCGAGGGCGTCCTCCAAGCCGTCGCGCGGGGCGTGCTGAGCGTCGAGGAGGCGACCGAGATGCTCTGAGATGAGATGCGCTCGCTCTCGGAGTACGTGGCTTATCGCGGGAGGCGCGTGAGACGCCCGCGCGGGAAGGCGTACGAGCGGACGCCGCGCTCGCGGAGGCGCTGGGGCGTCGGATCCCGGAGCGGATAGCAGGCCTCGACGACGACGTCGTCGGGGTCGTAGCCGTCGTTCGTCGGATGGGTGGCGACGGTGTGGTCGCCGACGGCGACGTCGCGTGCCCGCGCCGACAGCGTCTCGACGACGGCGAGGACGTCGCCGCGCTCGCGATCGCGGACGAGGTCGCCCGGGTCGAGCGTGCAGTCCTCGCAGTAGACCGGATCGGGAGCGGCGGCGGCGACGAAGCACGGCGCGCCGCAGTCGGCACAGGCGGCGTCGCGCTCGCCGGGCGCGGGGACGCGGCCCGCGGTGACGTCGATGGCGACGCGGCGGAGGTGTTTGCAGCGTCGGCCGCGATACGTGTGATCGGGGCAGTCGCACGTCCCGACGTCGAGGTCGACCGTGTAGGCCGTACCGCCGCGGACGACGACGTCGTAGCGGGCGCCGCCGAGCGCGACGACCGCCATCGGTTCGCTGCGCGCGCGGGCCGCTCGGCTGTCCGTCGGACCGCCCGGCGAGAGGGGCGCGAGCCGCGAGTGTGTGGTGCTGGTGGGTTTCGTGGACACCATACGAGAACGTAGGCGATCGAGCGCTAAAAGGCCATCACCGGCCCGTGTGCCGACCGAGAACGGCGGTTCGGTCCGGCCCGGACCGCCACGCTTTTGCGCGCACTCCGGGAACAGGGGGTATGTACATGGAACGCGAAACCGCCGTCGAGGCGGGGGTCACGCTCGTCGCCGTCGCGGTCTTCGTCGCCGTCGTCATCCTCGGCGGCGAGGTGAGCGCCGCGGGTCTCACCGAGAGCGGGGCGTACGCCGTCGTCGGCGCCATCGTCGCCTTCATCCTCGTGATGGCCGGCGCGGGCTACTACCTCTCGACGAAGCAGGACTGAGAATCCGCACGAGTCGAGTCGAGTCGAGTCGAGCCCCCGCGTCACTCGGCCTCGCGTTCGTCGCGCCAATCCTCCAACTCCTCCTCGTCGGCGTCGTCGATCTTCGCCTCGTAGTAGCCGAGCGGGTGACTGATGTGCTCGCAGAGCGCGTCCGGATTCACGCAGTCGCCGTAGGCCTGCATCGTCGCGCACGACGGCGCGGTGTACTCCGTCGGGCTCGACTCGCCCTTGATGTGGTCGGTCTGATAGCGCGTCATCTCCTCGCCGAACCCGGGGTTTACCTCGTAGAGCTCCACGATCTCGTCCGTCGAGAGCCCGATGTTCCCGAGGAAGGCCGTCAGCGCGAACCGGGAGTGGTGCGCGAGGTGGTCGCCGCGCTGGACGGCGTCGAGGAGGTGTTGCATGCAGGGCGGGAAGAGGTCGGGGACGACGGTGTCGATCTCCGTGGTGAGATCGAGGTCCGCGAGGGTCTCAGTGACCGACGCGACCGCCCCGTCGAGCGCGTCGCCGATGGCGTCCGGGATGTTCAGGGGGAGCCCCTCCTTCACGCGCTCCTCGACGGCCTCCCGGAGGAGGTCGTCGAGTTCGGGTTCGCTCACGGGGACGTCGCCCCGATCGAGCGCGCGGTTGACGAGGCGCCACTCGTCGCCGCGCAGCGACGACGCGTAGCGGAGGTAGGCGGCGACGCCGATCAGGAAGCCGCCGTCGCGTCGCGGGGTGACGGCGTCCCCGACGTCGAACTCTCGGAGGAGCGCGGTCCGCGTGATCGCGGCGCGCCCGTCCTCGCGCCCGAAGTCCTCGCGGAAGCGCTCGGCGGCCCGCGAGGCCTCGGCCTCCGCGTAGTAGCGCGTGCAGACGTTCTGATCGACGAGCGAGACGATGACGCGCGCGACCGGGTAAGAGAGGAGTTCGACGCGGTCGGACGCGACCGACTCGCCGACGTCCCGGTCGGTGATCGCCGCAGTGACGCGCTCGGTCGCGCGCTCGACGACGGCGTCCTCCTCGCGGACGACCTCGACGAGGTCCACGCCCGCCTCCTGAACGGCGCGACGGGCGTCACCGAGGAAGGGGTATCGGGCGTGGCGGCGTTCCATACGAAACGTGGGTGGGGGCGGACGCCGATAAAGCGCCCGGTCCGGCGGGACCGCAAGAGGGTTGGCGCGGCGGGCCGCACCACCGGTATGCGCCTCGCGCCCGGCACGCGGCGATACGCCGTCCCGCCGCTCGCCCTCGCCGTCCCCCTGCTGTTCGTCTTCGCACCCGCCGGCCTCGCCTGCGCCGCCCTCGGTTGCTTCGTGCTCTGGTTCCACCGCGATCCGGACCGGGACGTCCCCGAGTCGGGCGTCGTCGCACCCGCCGACGGTCGCGTCAGCGTCCTCCAGGTCGAGGACGGCCGCGTCCGCGTCGGCGTCTTCATGAACGTCACCGACGTCCACGTGAACCGCGCGCCGCTCGACGGCGTCGTGGCGTCCGTCGACCACCGGCCCGGCGCACACCGCCCCGCGTTCTCGAAGGAGTCCGAGCGCAACGAGCGCGTCCGGATCACCACCGACAGCTACGAACTCGACCTCATCGCGGGCGCGTTCGCCCGCCGCGTCCACCCCGCCGTCGAACCCGGCGACACCGTCGCGCGGGGCGAGCGGGTCGGCCACATCTCCTTCGGCTCGCGCGTCGACGTCCTCCTCCCGCCCGAGTACGACGCGACGGATGTCGCCGTCGCCGTCGGCGATCGCGTGACGGCGGGCGAGACGGTCATCGCGTAGCGGGAGTCGATCAACAGTGGTCGTCGAGGAGCGATCCGAGTTCCGCCGCGTACTCGTCGTAGTCGTAGCCGAGGCGCGAGAGCCACATGTGCTGGTAGGCGGGGTGGAGCACCGGGAGCACCGTCGCGCCGAGCGACGGACAGGCGACGGGATCGAGGACGGTGTCGAGGAACGAGTCGAGGTCGCGCCCCGCGGCGTCGAACATGACCCGCGTCGCGTGTTTCCCCGTGGTGACGACGACCGACGGATCGACGGCCTCCAACTCGGCTTCGAGGTGCGTGAAGCAGTTCGACAGCTCCGCCTCTCGCGGTTCCCTGTTCGACCCCTCGCCGTCGGGGGGGAAGCACTTCACCGCGTTCGTGTAGAAGACGTCCGTGTGTCCCGAATCCGCGAACAGCTCGCGGACGATCCGCCCGGAGTGACGCGCCGTGTACGCCATCCCGGTCCAGTTGCCGCCCCGCCACCGGTCCTCGTCCGGGGTACCCGCGCCCGGCGCTTCACCGACCGCGACGACGTCCGCGTCGAGGGGACCGTTGCCCCACGCGATACACTCGCGGGCCTCGACGAGGGCGGGACAGCGCGCACAGCCCGGCTCGATCGGATGGGCGTCGTCGGGGTCGGGGAAGGCGGGATCGCTCATGGGCGAGTAGACGCGCCGGCGGCGAAAGAGCCGTGCGGTCCTCAGCGCTCGTCCGCGGCGGGGAGGGCGCCGGCGAAGAGCGACGCGAGCGCGAAGACGAGCGCGAGGACGCCACAGGCGCTCAGCGCGAGGCGGGCGAGATAGCGGAGGTCGGGCGCGAACGCCGCCGCGTCGCCGGTCAACGCGGTGTGGCCGAGGACGTTCGCCTCCGGAACCGCCGCGACGTAGAGCGGATTGGCGAGGCAGGCCGCGGCGACGACGAACAGCGCGCCGGCGAGCGCGTGCGCACGGTGCATACGTGTGCGTGGCGACGCGAGCACGTGGGTCTTACGCGAGCGTCCGATGTCTCGTCGAAAAGCGCCGGAGCGTCTAGTCCGACTGAATACGGGGTGCAAGCATGAAAGTAACAGATCCCAAACCTTCGGCGAAGTCGAAGTGGAGCTTGACAGGGAACTCCTCGCCGAGTTCGAGGGTGACTTCGGCGTCCTTGGGGAGCGCCTTGTTCATGTCCTTGAGGTAGTCGAGACTGAAGAGCGAGCGCGCGTCGCCGGCCTCCAGGTCGATGAGGTCCTCGCGTTCGAGTTCGAGGTGGACGTCGTCGGTGTCGCCCTCGGCGTCGACGTAGAAGAGTTCCGTCTCGGCGTCGACGCCGAGCGCGATGTGGTCGGAGACCATGTCGGCGGCCCGGACGGCGCGGTCGATGTCCGCGCCCTCGACGACGACCTGCGCGGGGAGGTCGAGGTCGGGGAGGTCGGGCTCCTGACGGATACTGTCGGGGTCGATGAGCGCGAGAGTGTATTCGAGGCCCTCGATCTGGATGTGGAGCTTGCGGGTCTCCTCGTCCAGTTCGAGCTGGACGAGCTGGCCGGCGTCGGCCATCCCGGCGATGTCCTCCAGCCGCGAGAGGTCGACGCCGATGAGTCCGCCGTCGGCCTCGTAGGACTCGAAGGCGTCCGCGGAGAGGGTCAGGTCCACCATCCCGACGTTCGCGGGATCGACGGCGCGGATCTCGAGGCCGTCGTCGTTGAGGTGGATCTTGCACTCGTCCACCAGCACGCTCACGGAGTCGAGCGTGTCCCGGAGCGTGTCGGCGCTCACGATCGCCTTGAACATCTTGGACGTCGGTAGGACTGGCCCGTACAATAAACCCCCGGATGCGCGCGCACGCGTGAGAGTGCGGACCGCGGGACGCGACGGGGCCCGGCACGTGCGGGGAGCGAAGCGGACTCAGTACCGCGCGGCGAGCCGATCGCCGGCGTCGAGCCCGCAGCGGAGCGCGGCGTGGAGTCGCGGCGCGCCGGCCACCCAGTCGCCGACGACGTGGAGGTCGTGCTCGCGCGCGGCGGCGACGGGGGCGTCGGCGACGCCGTCGCGCGGGAGGGCGTAACGCCACCCCTGCGTGTCCGTCCAATCGGGGTCAGCGAGTCGGTCGTCGTCGAGGATGTCGGCGGCGATCCGGGCGAGCGCGGCGGCGTTCTCGTCGGGCGAGTCCTCGAAGTGCGCCGCGCTCCAGTCGGCGTTCGCCTGGACGACGAGGACACTCTCGCCGTCGGGGACGTGGCCGGGCTTGCACGCCTCGCGGGCGATCCAGCCGACCGCGTGTTCCTTCTCGGGGTTCACGAGGGCGTAGTACGGCGCCTCGATCTCGAAGGGGTAGTGGAGGACGGCGGTGTAGATGGAATCGAAGGGGACGGCGGCCGCGGCGGCGTGCAGCGTCTCGCGGGCCTCGGCGTCCCACGCCGCGTCGCGGAGGAGCGCGGCGGTCTGGGGTGCGGGTGGGTCGCAGACGAGCGCGTCGAAGGGACCCCAGCGTTCGCCGTCGGTGTCGACGACCGACCACGTCTCGGTCTCGGCGTTCCGGTCGAGCGTCTCGGCGCGCGTGTGGCGGTGGACGGTCGCGTCCGTCCCCGCGAAGAGCCGCTTTGCGATCTGCGTCAGCCCCGCGGCGTAACTCCACTTACGCCGATCGTCGTCGCGGCCGGGCGAGACGTCGCCGTCGGCGTCGAAGGTGTAGACCGGGTCGGTGACGTCCGCGAGGCCGTCGGTCCCGAGCACGTCGGCGACGAGGTCGTTGACGCGCGCGTCGTCGTCGCGGAGGTAGTTCGCGCCGTAGTCGTACGTGACGTCGTCGCGGCGTCTGGTCGCGGCCCGCCCGCAGACGCCGCCGGACTTCTCCAGTACCGTCACGTCGGCGTCCGTCTCCCCGTCGACGACGTGTGCGAGCGCGGCCGCCGCCGGGCCGGCGCCGACGATACCGATGTGAGCCATACGGGACCCACGAACGACGGGATGTTAAGCGATCGGGCGCGCGGTCGATCCGGTCGCCCTCCCGGCGCGGCGGCGCGGCCGAGCGAAGGGGGTAAACGGCGCGGCGCCCTCGTTTCGGCCATCATGGCCGGAAAAGACGACTACTACAACCGGGCGAAACAGCAGGGGTATCGCGCGCGCTCGGCGTACAAGCTGAAACAGCTCGATCGGTCGTTCGACCTCATCGAGCGCGGCGACACGGTGGTCGACCTCGGCGCGGCGCCGGGCGGGTGGCTCCAGGTCGCCGCGGAGGAGGCGGGGGCGCACGGACGGGTCATCGGCGTCGACCTCCAGCGGATCGACGACGTGGAGCGCGGCGACGCGCCCGTCGAGACGATCAGGGGCGACATGACCGAGGACGAGACGAGAGCGGCGATCCGCGAGGCCGCCGACGGTCGCGTGGACGTCGTCGTCTCCGACATGGCGCCGAACATGACCGGCGAGTACAACCTCGATCACGCCCGATCGGTCCACCTCGCCCGCCAAGCCCTCGAAACCGCGGACGACCTCCTCGGCGAGGGCGGGAACTTCGCCGTGAAGGTCTTCCAGGGGCAGGACCTCGCGGACTTCCAGGCGGACGTCGAACGCGAGTTCGCGTTCTCTCGGACGACGAGCCCGGACGCCTCGCGGGAGTCGTCCTCCGAGGTGTACGTCGTCGGGAAGAACAAACTGACCGGCCCGGTACGCGTCGGGGACGAACTCACCGTCGAGGTCACGGACGTCGGCGAGGAGGGCGACGGCATCGCCAAAGTCGACGGGTTCACCCTGTTCGTCGACGGCGCGGCGGCGGGCGACGAGCTCCGCGTGGAAGTGACGGACGTGAAGCCGCGCTTCGGGTTCGCGGAGCCGATCGAGGAGTAGCGGCCGTGCGGTCTTTTTGACGCCGCCGAGCGAGGGATCGGTATGGAGCCCGTGGACGCGACCGACCTCGACTGGACGGGGACGGACACCGATCGGATGACCGTCCGGCGGAAGAAACTGAGCGCGGCAGCGGGCGGCGACGCGCGGTCGTACGCCGAGGCGACGTCGGCGGAGTCGACGGCGAGAGAGGAAGCGGACGAGACGGGGTGATTAGTCCGTCGGCGTGACGCGTCCGCCCCGCCCGCGGTCGCCGAGGAGGGCGACGACGGCGTAGACGAACGGCGTATCGCAGAGCGCGATCAGGATTTTGAGGAGGTACTGTCCGACCATCAGCGACGCGAGGACGCTCCCGGGGAGCGGGCGGCCACCGAGGAGCGTCGGGGCGAGCCAGAAGCCGACGCCGACGAAGAGGACGGTGTCGATGGCCTGACTCGTCGCCGTCGAGCCGATGTTGCGTAGCCAGAGGTACGCGCCGTCGGTGCGCCGGCGGAGGGCGTGGAAGACGAAGACGTCCCAGTTCTGGCTGACGAGGTACGCACAGAGCGAGCCGGCGACGATGCTCGTCGAGGAGCCGAGGACGGCGGCGAACGTGCCGGGGTCGATGGAGGAGGCCGCGGCGGGCGCGAGGATCGTCGACCAGACGAGGGCGAGCAACACGAGGTTCATGGCGAAGCCGGTGTTGACGACGACGGTGGCGGCCCGGCGACCGTAGAGTTCGCTGTAGCAGTCGCTCGCGAAGTACGTGAGCGCGTAGGCGAGCGCCGCGCCCGGCATCACGAGCGTGCTCCCGGTGACGGGGAGGGAGACGGGGACGTCGAAGGCGAGGATCTTCGCGGCGGTCAGTTGCGCGGTGACGAGCGCCGTGACGAAGAGCGCGACGAGGACGACCCGGCCGGTGGCGAGCGGCGTTTCACCTTCAGGCATCGTCCCCGACGTCGTGCTCGTCCGATAGGCGACCGTGCCGAGCGTCGATGTCGTCGAGGACGTCGAGCGTCTTACGGAGCGAGGCGCGCACGGCGTCCGATCGGTTCACGAACTTCCCGTCGTCGCCGACGTGGTCGTCGAGGTCGTCGAGGAGCTCCTGCGGGACGTCGACGGATATCTTGGGCATAGTCGAGTATTCGAACCCGAATAGTTAAACGACGTGTTCGTTACGCCGGGCGTCGCTCGGGCGCGGGTTCGTCGGCGGTCGCGCCACCGCCGCCGCGCCGGCCGCCGAGGGTGACGATCCAGAGGCCGGCGAGACCGACGAAGAAGGCGACGGCGATGGGCGCACCGACGACGACCATCGTGTAGAGGCTGTCGGGGGTGACGAGCGCGGCGAAGCCGAACGCGGCGAGGACGAAGACCCGCCAGCGCCGGCGCATGCTCGGGTAGCCGACGACGCCGGACCAGTGCGCGAGCCACATCGTCACCGGGACCGTGGCGAGGAGGCCGATCCCGGCCGTGGTCATGAAGACGAGCCAGAGGAAGTCGCTGATCCGGTAGCTGATGATGACCTGCGCCTGCAGGGCGTCCCAGACGAGGTAGGAGATGATCGTCGGCGCGACGTAGATGTAGCCGAGGACGCTCCCCGCGACGATCGTGACGCCGATCGCGCCCGCCCAGACGGTGACGACGCCGCGACGCGCCGCGATGAACCCGCGCTCGCGCAGCGCCGGCCAGATGAAGAAGAGGACGAGAGGGATCGTGGCGATCGCGGCGACCACCGTCGAGAGCTTCACGGAGAAGATCAGCGCCTCGACGGGGTGGAGGGCGACCGGCCAGCCGAGCGCCTCCGGGTTCCCCTGGAGGGCCCCGGCGGGGATGCGCCCGATGAAGTCGTCGCGGACGAACCCGAGGCCGCCCCGGTAGAGGAACCCGAAGACGACCGCGAGGACGAGCATGAACCAGCCGACGAGCCAGAAGAGCCGCGAACGCAGGCTTCCGAGGATGAACTGGAGGTCGTGGTAGTAGCCGCCGATGTCGTCCTCGGTCGTCTCCTCCTCGGTGAAGGCGTCGAGCATCCCCGCACTCGTCCGGGAGAAGACGTTGCCGGACTCCTCGGCCGCCGCGGCCTCGTCCGCCCCGTCGGTGCCGTCCCCGCTCTCCTCGCCCTCGCTCTCGGCCGCGGCGCGGGCCTCGGCCTCGTCGAAACGATCGAGGATCGCACCGGCCTTCTCCTTCTCGTCGTCCGCCATCGCCTCGTTGGCGAGGCGGAGGGCGTCGTCCTCCTCCATCGCGTCGAAGCGCTCGTCCGGGGCGGCGCGCACGCCCGCGGCGTCGAGCACGTCGAGGTTTATGTTCTCGGGCTTCGGGGCGCGCCCGCCGTAGACCGCGGACTCGGCGCGGGCGGCCGCGGCGATGGCGTCGTAGACCGCGTAGGCGAGCACGAGAACGAGCGCGAGGAGCGCGACGACGGCGCCGACGACGGCGAGCGAGGCGTCGGGGCCGAGCCCGACGAGAGCGGTCGCGGTCGGGACGCCGCGGGCGGCGAACGCGTCGAGCGCCCCGCCGACGAGCGGGAGGTCGGCGGCCGCGGCGCGGGCGAGCGCGTCGTTCACCGCGGCGGCGCCGCCGTAGCCGAAGAAGCCGTAGCCGAGGAGGAAGCCGAGGACCGCGCTCCCCGCGAGGACGTTCCAGCGCCCGCGGAGTTCGGCGCGGAGGTCGACCCGCTCGCTCCCGCGGCGGGCGAGCGTCACGACCTTCGCGAGGTAGAGGCTGACCGCGTAGAGGAGGAGCAGCGGCACCGCCCACATGATCTGGGTGAACGGATCGGGCGGGGAGAACAGCCCGCCGAAGACGAAGATGGCGACGACGGCGTGCTTCCAGTAGTCGCGGAACGTCTCGTAGGGGACGACGTCGAGGTAGGAGAGCGCCGTCATCACGAGCGGGAGCTGGGCGGCGACGCCGAAGGAGATGGCGAGCACGAGGATGAACTGCGTCCACGCGACGATGGAGTACATCGGCTTGATGTTCGCGCTCATCGCGTTCCCCGCGAGGAACTCGAACATCAGCGGGAAGAACAGCTCGTAGGCGTACGCGACGCCGACGAACGCGAGGAAGAGCGCGACGAGCGCGCCGCCCGCGAGGTGCCAGACGGAGAGCGAGACGTCGGGGACGATGTCGCGCTCCGCGAGCGGCCCCTTCGCGTAGTAGAGCAGGATCGGGAGGGCGAGCAGGACGCCGACGACCATCCCGATCTTCACCTGCAGGAGGATGACGTCGAACGGCGTCTGGAAGATGACCTCGACGCTCGAATCGAGACCGAGCTTCGTGATGAGGTCGCGTTTCAACGCGGGCCAGATGTACGTCCGCATCGCCATGATGCCGCCGAAGAGCCCGACGACGAACGCGATGAAGACGACTTGGAGGCGCTTGCGCGCGGCCCCGACGACGACGCCGATCGTCTCGCGGCCCGTGTCGACAGCGCGGGCCGTGTCCTCGCTGATGACCCCCGGGTCGCTCATTTGTGTCCGGTAGCCGGTTTCCCGTTATCAATCTTCCCGTCGGCACCCAAAAGAAAGCCTATAACGCCCGCGTCGCCAATCGTAGGCAGAGAATGGGAGACGCACCGGACGGGCCGTCCGACGACGGGGACGACGCCGACGGCGAGGACGTCGCCCGCGCCGAGGCGGTGGACGCCGGTTCGACCGAGCCGGACGCCACCGACCTGAGCGAGGGCGACTCGACGGCCTCCGACGGTGCGACGACCGACGGTGACGCCACGAACGCCGACGGCGCCTCCGAGGGCGACTCGACCGACGGCGCGGGCGGCTCGGCTGACAGTGCGGACGGCGCGGCCGACGGCGGCTACGCGGATCCGCCCGACTCGGTCCCGGACACCGGCGATCCGTCCGTTCCCGACGAGGGCCCGACCGTCGCGGACGAGGGCTCCCCGATCGAGGAACACGACGGCGCGGAAACGCCTCCCGCAGAGGAGGAAGGGGGCGTGCTCGGCGGGGCGCCGGAGACCGATCAGGAGCAGCCGATCGCCGTCCACGTCGAGGAGATGGTGCGCCGCCTCGGGATCGTCGTCCTCGTCGCCGGCGTCGTGAGCGCGCTCTGCTTCCCGTGGGGCGACACTCTCATCACGTTCATCTGGGACGGCGTCCTGCCGGCGAGTTCGACCGCGCAACCGCACGTTTACGCGCCGCTCGAACTCATCGTCACGCAGTTCAAGGTCGCCTCCATCGCCGGCGTCGTCGTCGCGCTCCCCGTCATCGTCTACGAGACGTACGCGTTCATGCGCCCCGGTCTCTACCCCCACGAGCGGCGCTACTACCTCGCGGCGATCCCGACCAGCCTCGTGCTCGCCGTCGTCGGCATCGTCTTCGCCTACTTCGTCGTCGTCCCGAGCGTGATGTCGTACTTCCTCTACTACTCGACGAGCGTTGCCAACGCCGCGCTCGCGCTCGGCTCGACGTTCAACCTCATCCTCGTCCTGATGGCGTATCTCGCCATCGTCTTCCAGATCCCGCTGTTCGTCATGCTCGCCATCATGATGGGGCTCACGACGCGGCGGTGGCTCGCCGAACGCCGCCTCCTCTTCTGGGGGGCGTTCGCAGGCGTCGCCTTCCTCGCCACGCCCGACCCGACCGGCGTCGCGCCCGTCGTCGTCGCCGCCACGATGATCGTCCTCTTCGAGGGGACGCTGGGGCTCCTCAGGTGGACCGGGAACTAGACCATCTTTTTGCGCGGAGGGGTCGCGCTCCGCGCGACCCTCGACTCGCAAAAACATGGGTGAAAAAGGCCGAGCGACTTCGTCGCTCGGTGAAACTCGCGCTTCGCGCGAGTACGCTGGACCGCAGACCGAACCGCGACGTTAGCTGTAGCGGATGTGCTGAACGTTGCTGTTCGCGCGAACGAGCGGTCCGAAGGACCCGGTAGTGAGCGCGATTCCCCGCGACGCGTAGCGTCGCGGCCTTTTTCACCCATGTTTTTGGCGCGAGCGGTTCGCCGCAGGCGAACCCGAGCGGGAAAAAGATGGATGTGTCAGTCGTCGGCGTCCGCCGTCTCACTCCCCGACGACACCGATCCCGTCCGATACCCGTGTAGGTCCAGCGTCACGTGCTCGAAGCCGACGTCCGAGAGGTGTTCGCGGGCGGCCGCGGCGAACTCCGTGGTGAGGGCGACGTCGAGTTCCTCGGGGGCGACCTCGATGCGCGCGAGGCCGTCGTGGTCGCGGACGCGGAACTGCTCGAACCCCCAGGTTCGGAGCAGTTTCTCGGCCCTCTCGACGCGCGAGAGCTTCTCCTCGGTGACTTCGAGACCGGTCGGGATACGCGAGGAGAGACACGCCATCGAGGGCTTCTCGGCGACGCTCAGGTCGTATCGCTCGGCGATCTCCCGGACCTCGTCCTTCGTGATATCGGCCGCGCGTAGCGGCGAGTAGGCGTCGAGTTCGTCGACGGCGCGGAGGCCGGGGCGGTGGCTCTCGCCGGGGTCGGAGGCGTTCGTGCCGTCGCAGACGGTGTCGATGCCGAGGTCGCGCGCCGCCGAGAACATCTCGGAGAGGCGCATCGAGCGGCAGTGATAGCAGCGTTCGCCGTCGTTCTCGACGAATTTTGGGTCGTCGAGTTCGCTGAAGGAGACGAGCTCGTGGCGGATCCCGATCTCCTCGGCGACGCGTTTCGCGTCCGCGAGTTCGGCCTCGGGGAGCGTCTCGCTCTTCGCGGTGCAGGCGACGGCGTCGTCGCCGAGCGCGTCGTGCGCGATGGCGGCGACGACGGCGGAGTCGACTCCGCCGCTGAACGCGACGAGCACGCCGTCGCGCTCGGCGAGGGCGTCGCGGGCCGCGTCGAGTTTGGCCTCGACGGTCATGTCTCTCGTCTCCGGTCGCCACCGCCTTCCGTGTACCGGTCAGGCGAGCCGTGACGGGCGTTTTAAGCCGTCGGGGCGCGTCCGAACGCCCGATGTTCGACATCGACGACGTCGCGCGCTGGGTGAGCGGACGCGCCGTCTGGTGGTCGTTCGCGACGCTCGCACTGCTCGTCCTGACGCACGCACTCGTCGGCACGAACGCCACGCTCGGCGTGCTCGGTGTTCCGGGAGCGCTACTCGTCGACGCCGCGACGACGGCGTTCGAGGCGCTCGGCCTCGCGAGCGACGGCGCGACGTGGACGCTCGGTCTCGTACTCGCCTGCTACGTCCCCGCGCTCGTCGTCGGGGCGGTGGTGCGGGCCGTCGGCGCGGCGTGGCGCTGGCGGAAGGCACTGCTCTACCCGGAGGAGTACGCGCACTACTGAGGGCGAGGGCTTTTTTCCGATGCCGCCCGATTCACCGGCGATGGACTTGGAGGACGTGCCCGGCGTCGGCGCGAAGACGGCCGAGCGGCTCCGCGAGCTCGACGACCCGGCGGGGGCGCTCGAACGCGAGGACGTCGCCGCCGTGGCGTCCGCGCCCGGGATCTCGACCGGACGCGCGGCGCGCATCGTCCGCGGCGCGATCCGAGCGCGCCACGACGATCCCGGCGGGTTCCTCGCCACCGACCGCGCCCGCGAGGTGTACGACGCGGTGCTCGGGCTGTTGCAGGAGCGCGCGACGACGACGTACGCGGAGCACCGCCTGGCGACGCTCTACCCGACGGCGTCGGCCTCGCGGATCGAGGAGGTCGCGGCGTTCGCCGAGCGGGCGCACGAGCGGTCGCTCGACCCCTCGGTGGCGGAGGCGCTCGCGGACGTCGAGCCGATCGAGCGGCCGGACGACGTCACCGTCCGGGATCGCTGTCTCGCCACCGCCGACGCCGAGACGTATCAGGCGGCGACGGCGGCGTTCCCGAAGCTCCCCGTGGAGATCGTCGACGACGCGCGCGGGCTCGCGGACCTCGCGCGCGGCTACTCGTCGGTGGTCGCGCTCGACGAGGCGTTCGCGGGCGTCGCCATCGAGGGGGACGTGACGGTCGACCCGAGCGCGTTCGACCACCCGGCGGAGCACATCCCGGAGCGCGCGCTCGCGTTCTTCGCGACGAATCGCGCGTCGCTGCGCGCGGCCGCCGCCGTCCACCGACGCGCGGGCGTCGACGCGCCGCTCGACCTCGACGAGCTGGAGGACGCGCTCGACGACCTCGCGGCGGACGGGAGCGTCGCGGGCGACGAGGAGCTGGAGCGATTGAACGTCGCCGTCGACGACCTCGACGCCGCGGTCTCGACCGCCGAGTCGGTGGCGAACGACCGGCTGCGGGCGGCGATCGAGGAGCGGGACGTCACCATCGAGGGCGCGGACCTCCTCTCGCTCGTCGAACGCGGCGCGGGGGTCGACTCGCTGCTCTCGCGCGAGCTCGCCGACGAGTACGCGGCGGCGGTGGCGGCGGCGCGCGAGCACGTCCGCGACGCGCTCGCGCTCCGGAACGACGAGGCCGAGCGCGCGGTGCGGATCTTCGGCGACGAGCCGACGTATCCCGTCGAGCGCCGCGATGAGGCAGTCTCGCGGCTGCGGGAGGCGCTCGTCGCCGAACGCGATCGGCGCGCGGCCAAACGCAAGCGCGACCTCGCGGGGCGGCTCGCGGACCTGAGAGCGGGTGCGAGCGTGCTCGTGCGGGACGCCCTCGAGCTGGACGTCGAGCTCGCCGTCGCGCGCTTCTGCGCGGACTTCGACTGCACGCCCGCGGAGCGCGGCGGCGTGGGCTTCGAGATCGAGGGCGGGCGCTCGCCGCTGCTCGACGTACCGTTCAACGACGTCGAGCCGGTCGACTACGCGGTGGACGGCGTCGCGCTCCTCTCCGGGGTGAACTCGGGCGGGAAGACGAGCACCCTCGACCTCGTCGCCGTCGTCGTCGTGCTCGCGCACATGGGACTGCCGGTGCCCGCCGAGTCGGCGCGCGTCCCCGCGGTGGAGGAGCTCCACTACCACGCGAAGAGCCAGGGGACGCTCGACGCCGGGGCCTTCGAGTCGACGCTGCGCGACTTCGCGGCGCTCACGCGGGGCGCGGACGCGAAGTGCGTGCTCGTCGACGAGCTGGAGTCGATCACCGAGCCGGGCGCGTCCGCGAAGATCGTCGCGGGCATCCTCGAAGCGCTCCACGGCGCGGGCGCGACGGGCGTCTTCGTCTCCCACCTCGCGGGCGAGATCCGCGACGCCGCGGAGTACGAGGTCGACGTGGACGGGATCCGGGCGGTCGGTCTGAAGGACGGCGAGCTCGTCGTCGAGCGCTCGCCGGTGAAGGACCTGCTCGCGCGCTCGACCCCGGAGCTCATCGTCGAAAAGCTCGCCGGCGAAGCGGACGACGCGGCGTTCTACGAGGACCTGCTGGCGAAGTTCAACGGGGACGGACCGTGAGGGGCGTCGGGAAAGCGGGGTGATGCGGCGGCGGCGATCGCCCGCGAAGGCTTATGTGGCGTGCGGACCCACGTCACGGCGATGGCCGACGACTCGGACGGGATGCTGTCGTGGGACGAGTCGGTGTTCCGCGACGAGCACGTCTTCGAGATCGACTACGTGCCCGAGGCGTTCCGTCACCGCGAGTCGCAACTCCAGACGCTCCAGTACGCCCTCCGCCCCGCCGTCCGGGGGAACCGACCGCTGAACGCCATCGTCCGCGGGCCCCCGGGGACGGGTAAGACCACGGCGATCCAGAAGCTCTTCGGCGAGCTCGGCGGGCAGCCGGGCGTCCGGCCCGTCCGCGTCAACTGCCAGGTGGACGGGACGCGCTACGGCGTCTTCTCGCGGGTGTTCCAGTCGATCTTCGACTACGAACCGCCCTCGTCCGGGGTGTCGTTCAAGAAGCTCTTCGGGCAGGTCGCGGACCGCCTCGTTGACGAGGAGGAGGTGCTCGTCGTCGCGCTCGACGACGTCAACTACCTCTTCTACGAGAACGAGGCGAGCGATACGCTCTACTCGCTGTTGCGCGCCCACGAGACGCATCCGGGGGCGAAGGTCGGGGTCGTCCTCGTCTCCTCGGACACCGACCTCGACGTCGTGGAAGCCTTGGACGGGCGCGTTCAGTCCGTCTTCCGGCCGGAGGAGGCGTACTTCCCGATCTACGACCGCGAGGAGGTGGCGGACATCCTCGGTGAGCGCGTCCGCGTCGGCTTCCGCGACGGCGCGCTCCCGATGAGCGTCCTTGATCGGGTGGCAGAGCAGACCGCCGAGGCGGGTGACCTCCGCGTCGGCATCGACATGCTGCGCCGCGCCGGCCTCCACGCGGAATCGCGGGCCTCCGAGACGGTCTCGATCGAGGACATCGAGGCGGTGAGCGAGCGCGCGCGCAACCACCGGCTCACGCGCGACATCGAAGCGCTGAGCGACGTCGAGCGCGCCCTCCTCGAAACGGTCGCGGCGCACGACGGCGACCGGGCGGGGGACGTCTACGACGCGTTCGCCGAGCGGACGGACCTGGGGTACACGCGGTACACCGAGCTCGTGAACAAGCTCGACCGACTCGACCTCATCGACGCGCGCTACGAGAGCCTCGAGGGGCGCGGACGCTCGCGGACGCTGACGCTCGCACACGACGCCGACGCCGTCGAGCGCCGGCTGTAGTGGAGGAGAGTGAACGATTCGGGTTCGGCCCCTTCGGACCGTTTTTGGGCTCCCGGTCGTAGGTGGCGGGTATGAAGCGCACTGGCGGGGGCGAGACGGCGAAACGACACGCTGGCGAGCGGGCGGCGGAGGCGGTCGACGACGGCGACGTCGTCGGCCTCGGAACGGGGAGTACGGCGGCGCACGCGATCCGCACGCTCGGGCGTCGGGTGGACGCCGGCCTCGACGTGACGGGCGTGGCGACGAGCTTCCAATCGCGCGAGCTCGCCCGCGAGGTCGGCGTCCCCCTGACGACGCTGGACGACGTCGAGAGCGTCGACGTCGCCATCGACGGCGCCGACCAGTTCGACCGGGCGACCGGCGCGCTGATCAAGGGCGGCGGCGCGGCGCACGCCCGCGAGAAAGTGGTCGACGCCTCCGCGGACCGGTTCCTGGTCGTCGCGGACCCGACGAAGGCCGCGCGCGGACTCGACGCCCCGGTCCCGATCGAGGTGCTCCCGTCCGCCCGCCGGCCCGTCGAGGCCGCGCTGGACGACCTCGGTGGCGAGCCGACGCTCCGCGCCGCGGTGCACAAGGACGGACCGGTGGTGACGGACAACGGGAACCTCGTGCTCGACTGTGCGTTCGGCGCGCTCGCCAACCCGGACGCGCTCGCGGTCGATATCGCGGGTATCCCGGGCGTCGTCGCGCACGGCCTGTTCGTCGGCCTCGCCGACGCGGTGCTGGTGGGAACGGACGACGGCGTCGAGCGATACGACTACGCGGTCGAATAAAACGGAGGAACGGAGAGGTCTGGTTTACAGGTCGCGCGGCTGAACGGTCTTGCGACCGTTCTCCTCGGCGCGGCGGGCGGCGTCGTCGAGGAGGTCCTCGACCTTCTCGTCGAGCGCATCGTAGAAGTCGGACGCGACGTTCTTCTCCTCGAGCGCTTCCTTCACGGCGGCCTTAACGATGAGGTCTGCCATACGGCGTTTGCTTTACTTGCCTTGTTAATAAGGCTTCCCATAAACTGACGTGAGAGGGGCTTCTGTCCGGGGATCGGGAAGCGAAACCCACCTGTATTTGGGGGGCGACGGGTCGTTTATGCGTGACGTGCTCGAACGGCTCGCGGCCGGCGAGCTGTCGGTCGCGGAAGCCGAGGCCGAGCTCGCGGGGTACGCGACGACGGACGCGGGGCGGTTCGACGCCGCCCGAGAGACCCGTCGCGGCGTCTCGGAGGCGATTCTCGCCGAGGGCAAGACCCCGGCGGAGGTCGGCGCGCTCGCCGCGACCGCGGTGGAGACGGCCGGCCGCGCGCTCGTCACGCGCGCTGACGACGAGCGGCGGGCCGCGGTCCGCGCGGCGATGGCGGAAGAACACCCCGACGCCGACGTGACCGTGGACGAGCGCGCACGGGTGGTCGTCGCCCACGCGCCGGCGTTCGAGCCGCCCGCGTTGGACGCCACTGTCGGCCTCGTCTCGGGCGGGACGAGCGACGCCGCGGCGCTGGGGGAGGCCGACGCCGTGGCGACGGAGATGGGGGCGCGAACGATGCGGGTCGAGGACGTCGGCGTCGCCAGCATCGCACGCCTCCTCGATCGGGTCGACGAACTGCGCGCGTGCGACGTCGTCGTCGTCGCCGCCGGGAGGGAGGGCGCGCTTCCGACCGTCGTCGCCGGACTGCTCGACGCGCCCGTGATCGGGCTGCCCGTCTCCACGGGATACGGCCACGGCGGACGCGGCGAGGCCGCGATGCTCGGGATGTTGCAGTCCTGTACGGTACTGTCGGCCGTGAACGTCGACGCGGGATTCGTCGCGGGCGCACAGGCCGGCCTGATCGCCCGGCGGATCGCGGCGGCGCGCGCGGAGTGACGACGAGCGAAACGGTCAATCCGACGCGGCGGGGAGTAGGCGACGTGCACTACGTCTACGTCCTCGAATGTGCCGACGGAAGTCTCTACACGGGGTACACGACGGACGTCGAGCGCCGCGTGCGAGAGCACGACGCCGGCGAGGGTGCGAAATACACGCGCGGGCGGACGCCGGTGGAACTCCGACACACCGAGGCGTACGAGACCAAGAGCGCGGCGATGAGCCGGGAGTACGAGATCAAGCAGTTCTCGCGGGCGCGAAAGGAGCGCCTGATCGAGTAGCGACGCGCGTTACTCGGGTTTCAGGCCGCCGTCCTGGACGCGCATGATCGCCTCGCCATCCGCGAGGTTCGGCGCGTCGACGAGCCGAACGATCCGCTTGTCCCCCTTGGACTTGCGGAGGTAGATGCGGAACGTGGAGGTGTGTCCGAGGATGTTCCCGCCGATGGGCTTCGTCGGGTCGCCGAAGAACGAGTCGGGGTTCGACTGGACCTGGTTCGTGATGACGACCGCGGTGTTGTGGAGGTCGCCGATCCGCAGGAGGTCGTGGAGGTGCTTGTTGAGCTTCTGCTGGCGGTCGGCGAGTTCGCCCCGACCGACGTACTCCGCGCGGAAGTGCGCGGTGAGCGAGTCGACGCAGAGCAGGCGGACCGGCCAGTCGGTGTCCTCGTTCTCCTGGGCGACCTCCTTGGCCTTCTCGGAGAGGAGGATCTGGTGGTTGGAGTTGAACGCCTTGGCGACGTGGATCTTGTCGAGGACGCGCTGGACGAGTTCGTCGAGGTCCGCGTCGTCGGTCGGATCGCCCTCCTCGATACCGTGGAGTTCCATGGTGTCGGCGAGGACGTCGTCGTCGAGGCCGCGCACCATGTCGTCGATCCGCTCGGGGCGGAAGGTGTCCTCGGAGTCGACGAAGATGGCGGATCCTTCGAGGCCGCCGTGCTCCTCGGGGAGCTGGACGGTGACGGAGAGCTGGTGGGTCACCTGGGACTTCCCAGCGCCGAACTCGCCGTACACCTCGGTGATGGACTGCGTCTCGACGCCGCCGCCGAGGAGGTCGTCGACCTCGGGGACGCCCCACGTGAGTTTGCCGATCTGTTCGCGGCGTTCGAGGACGGACGTGCCGCTCTCGAAGCCGCCGATGTCCGCGTGTTTTCGCGCGCTCTGGATGATGTCGCTGGCGCTGGACTCGCCGACGTCACCGGTGTTGGAGAGCTCGCCGGGACTGGCGACGGCGATGCTCTGGAAGGAATCGTAGCCGGCGTCACGGAGCTTCTCGGCGGTCGCGGGGCCGACGCCGGAGAGCTCCTCGAGGTCTACATCGGGCATGTACCCCTCCGTTGTGCGCCCGTGGGGATAAACCCTCGTACACAGGAGGGTGAAAGTGAAACTACGAGGCGTGAACCGGTCGCTCGTCGGGTCGAGGCGAACGTTCAAGCGAGAAGAGCAGATCCGCTACTCCCAGGGGTGGCCACCGGGGGCGTCGGACCAGAGAGGGTACCAGTACGCGGTGTCGGATTCGACGTCGAGTTCCCCGTCGAGGACGGATTGGAGCGTCACCTCGGTGCTCGAATCACGCTCGTGATCGCCGGCGGGCGCGAACGGGTAGAACGACCCGCGCTTGAACGAGTAGACCCAGTAGATCGGGCGACCGCCGTCGAGGGGATCGAACGGGAAGACGGCGGCGAGGAGCCGATCGCCGTAGCCGCGGTCGGCGAGCGTGTCCGCGGCGACGTAGAGTTCGGTCGTGAGGTCGGTGATGTCGTCGCGGTCGACGACGGCCCACGTGTAGCCGTGATCGTCCGTGCGGATCTCGCTAAACCCCCCGCCCTCCAGGACGTCCTCGACGTCGCGGAGGGTGCTCCGGAAGTCCGTCGAGTCCATGGCGGAGAGACAGAGGCCGGCCCGATCGGCGGGTCGGTAGTCGAGATCGGCCTCCATCGTGACGGACGCCGCGTTCAACTGGAAGAAGTCCTCGGGGTCCGCGGGTCGCGTCGCGTCCGCCTCGGCGCTGAGACCGAGGACGTCACGGACGGTGTCGAAGAGCCCCATCACGCGCTCGTTCGGGTCTCCATCTCGCGTTCCAGCGCGCGGAGGCGTTCGACGCGCTTCTCGGTCGACGGGTGCGTGCTGAACAGTTTGGTGAGCGTCCCCCCCGAGAGCGGGATGATGAAGAACGCGTTCATCTCGGCCTGCTCGCGCATGTCCTCCGTCGGCACGCGGTCCATCCGGCCGTCGATCTTGAGCAGCGCGGAGGCGAGCGCCGCGGGGTTGCCACAGATGAGCGCCCCGCCGCGGTCCGCGGCGTACTCCCGGTAGCGGCTGAGCGCGCGGATGAGCAGGTAGGAGACGATCCAGACGACGAGCGAGACGACGATGGCGACCCACACCGGCGCGGCGTTCCGGTCGCGGCTGTTGCCGCCGAAGAGCCACCCCCAGCGCACGATGACGAACGCGATCGTCGAGAGGAACGACGCGACGGTCATCACCGCCATGTCGCGGTGTTTGATGTGCGCGAGTTCGTGCGCGAGGACGCCCGCGAGCTCCTCGTCGTTCAGCGTCTCGAGCAGGCCGGTCGTGACGCAGACCGCGGCGTGGTTCTTCGAGCGCCCCGTGGCGAACGCGTTCGGGACGCGCGAGTCGACGACGGCGACATCGGGTTTCGGGAGGTCCGCGCCCTGCGCGAGTCGTCCCACGGTACCGTGTAAGTGAGGGTACTCGTCCTCCGTGACCTCGCGTGCGCCCATGCTCCAGAGCGTGAGCCGATCGCTGAAGAAGTACTGGACGATCGAGAACCCCCCGATGAAGAGCGCCATCAAGAGGAGACCGCCGCCGAGGTACGTGACGAGCGCTCCCGCGAAGACGAGGTAGAGGACGAACAGCAGGACCATCGTCAGGACCATCCGGGCCCGCAGGCCCCAGTCCGTGTGCCACTCCATACACTCGACGTTGGCGACGTGAGACTAAAAGCCGTCCCCACGGTGGATCGGTGACGGGAGACCACCGCCGGTGTCGGTAGAGACGCGGACGCCACTCGCGCCGGCACCGTGGACGACGCGGCGAGCAACGGGGCGCGACGGCGAGCGAAACGGCGGCCAGTCCCGTGGCGCCGTGCTCGAAGCGGGGCGCCACCGAGGGCGGACACGGAAGGGCCGAGTTTAACCGTTCTCGCGCCGTATTCGGGCCAACATGAGCGATGCCGTTTTCTGCCCGCGCTGTGGCGATCCCGCCCCCGAGGGGGCGACGGGGCACACTCGCCGCGAGCGGGCGCTCTGCAACGACTGCTACTTCGAGGACTTCGACCTCGTCGATCGGCCCGACCGCGTGGAGGTAACGGTCTGCGCGCACTGCGGGGCCGTCGAACGCGACAACCGCTGGGAGGACGTCGGCGCGCGCGACTACACGGACGTCGCCATCGAGTCCGTCTCGGAAGCGCTCGGCGTCCACGTCGACGCGGAGGACGTCTCGTGGGGCGTCGACCCCGAGCAGGTCGACGAGACGACGATCCGGATGCACTGTCAGTTCTCCGGCGTCGTCCGCGGCGAACCCCGCGTCGAGGAGTTCACCGTTCCGGTGAAGATCGGGAGGCAGACCTGTCAGCGATGCGGTCGGATCGCGGGCGACTATTACGCGAGCGTCGTGCAGGTACGCGCCGTCGGGGATCGGACGCCGACGAGCGAGGAGACGGGGCGCGCCCGGGAGATCGCCGAGGAGATCACCGATTCGATGGAGGCCACCGGCGATCGGAACGCGTTCGTTACGGAGGTCTCGGAGAAGCCCGAGGGCCTCGATCTCAAGCTCTCCGACACCAAGATCGGCAAGAACGTCGCGCGAAAGCTCACGGAGGAGCTCGGCGGAGCGTACGACTCCTCGGAGACGCTCGTGACGGAGGACGAGGACGGCAACGAGGTGTATCGGGTGACGTTCGCCGTTCGGCTCCCGGCGTTCGTTCCCGGCGACGTCATCGACCTCGCGGACGACGACGGGGGGCCGGTGCTCGTGCGCTCCGTGCAGGGGAACCTGAAGGGCGTGCGCCTGACGACCGGCGAGCCCTACGAGGCGAATCACGAGGTCGGGGACGCCCCCGAGGCCCGGAAGCTCGGGACGCGGGAGGACGCGGCGGAGACGACGCTCGTCGCCGTCGAGGACGAGAACGCCGTGCAGGTCCTCGACCCCGAGACGTACGCGTCCGTGACGGTCGCGCGTCCGGACTACCTCGACACGGACGACGCCGAGGTACCGGTGCTGAAATCGTGCGCGGGTCTCCACGTCCTGCCGTCGTGAACGCGCTCGCCGTCGTCGTTCCGAAGACCGAGACCGAGGCGAAACTCGACGGCCTCGAAGCCGAGGGGGTCTACGACGACGCCCGGAGGGTCACGGCGCACGACGCCGAGCGCGTCGAGTTGCCCGTCCTCGCCGAACCGCGCGCGACGACGTTCGACGCCCTGATCGAGCAGGACGACCCCGCGTTCAGGACGGCGGGCCTCGACGACCGCCTCCGCGAGCGCGGGTGGGACGAGGAGGCGATCGCGGCCGCGCCGTCGTCGTGGGCGGTGGTCGGTGACGTCGTCCTCGTCACGTTCCCGGACGGCTACGACCCGGCCGACAGGACGACCGTCGGCGAGGTCCTCCTCGACCTCCACGGCGAGGCCGAGACGGTGCTCGCGCGCGACGGCGTGCGCGGCGAGGCGCGCGAGCCCGCGGTGACGGTCGTCGCGGGGAGCGGCGACACGGAGACGATCCACACCGAGCACGGCACGAAGTACGCCCTCGACCTCGCGGAAGTCATGTTCTCGCCGGGCAACAAGGCCGAGCGGGCCCGGATGGGCGAGGTCGTGCGCGAGGGCGAGCGCGTCCTCGACATGTTCGCCGGCGTGGGGTATTTCGCGCTCCCGATGGCGCGCGCCGGCGCGAGCGTGACCGCCGTCGAGCGGAACCCGACCGCCTTCCGATACCTCGCGGAGAACGCCCAGTTGAACGGCGTCGCGGGGCGCGTCGAGTGCGTGCTCGGCGACTGCCGCGAGTACGAGAGCGTCGACCCCGTCGAGCGCGTCGTGATGGGGTACTACGACAGCCTCGGCGGATACAGCGCGGGGCGAAGCGACGCGGCGGCCGACGCGCCGGCGGGCGGCGACCGCGGGGCGACGAGCGGCACAGAGCCGGGCGAAGCTGCGGACGGACGCGAGATGAGCGGACGTGCAGGAGACGAGAGCGAGTGGGATGGGCGTGCAGGGGGCGAACGTGGGAGAGGCGGGGGAACCGACCCGCGAAGCGACTACCTCGCGGCGGCGCTCGACGCCCTCGACGGGTCGGGGACGGTGCACGTCCACACGGCGTGTCCCGAGGGGCTGTTCCCCGCGCGGTCGATCGAGTGCGTCCGCGCGGTCTGCGACGAGCGCGGTGTCGGCGTCTCGAACGTCGAATCGCGCGTCGTGAAGACGCACAGCGAGGGCGTCGTTCACGGCGTGCTGGACGCCACGATCGGCGATGGGTGAGGGCGAACGCCACGTCTGGCTCGCGCTCCTGTTGGCGCTGCTCGTCGTCGGCGCGGCGGTCGTCTGGGCGCTCGGGTAGAACGGGTCCCGTCGTTTTTAGGCGTTGAGCACCGTACCGTCGATATGGAGCGCCAACAGTACATCGCGCTGTTCCTCGCCGCCCTGATGTTGTTCTCGACCGTCGCGTACGTCCTCTCCGCGGTCTGATCGGCCTCCCGAGGCCGCGCGGGAGTCAGTCGACGTCCCAGACGTCCGCCATCGGACTCCGTCGCTCGGTGTCGTCGGCGTCGCCGTCGCCGCTCGCGCCGCCGGCGGGGTCGCTCGACGGTCGCTCGCCACCGCCGCCCAAGCGTCGGCCGCGACCGCCCGCCCCACCCTCGGTTCGAGTGGACGTCCCGCCACCGACGGGGGTCGGGGAACCGGGGGAGACGTTCGCGGTGGCGGCGTCAGCGTCGAGCGCGGGGAGGTCGGGGGTCGTCATGCGATCGACCTGTTCGCGGAACCACGGCGGCATGTCGGTGCGTGCGCGCTCGAAGACGTCGAGGATCGAGTCGTCGGCGACGTACGTCGCGCCGTGGTCGTCCGGCGCGCGGACGACGCGGCCCGCCGCCTGAATGACCGTGCGGAGCGCGCTGCGGAAGTACCACGCCCACTGGCCCTCTTCGAGGCGGCGCGCGACGCGCGAGTCGTTCGTGTTGAGGAACGGCGCCTTGCAGAGCAGTTGCCAGCGCGCGAAGTCGCCCTCCAAGTCGAGGGCCTCCTCCATCTTCACCGAGAGGAACGCCTCGGGTTCCGAGCTGGCCTTCCACGCCTCCAAGTCGGCGTCGCGGGTGTCGCTGCCGTGCGCGCGGACCCGATCCGACACGCCGAGCGAGGCGAGTTCGTCGACGAGGGCGTCCTGTATCGCGTAGGAGTGACAGTGGACGATTCCCTTCTCGTCGGGGTGCGCGGCCATGATCCGCGCGAGGGTGCGCGCGACCTTCGGGAGGGTGTCGTCGCGCTCCTCGTAGGTCATCTTCCCCCGAGTCACGTCGTAGAGGGGGCGGTTCTCGACGGGGAAGGTGTGCTCGACGTCGACGAGCGCGACGGTCGCGGGGTCGAGGCCGACGGCGCGGCAGAACGACTCCTTATCGAGGATGGTCGCGGAGAGGAGCGCGAAGCGGTTCGCGCGGTCCCAGACGGTGTGACGGAGGTACCGGGCGGGGTTCATCGGCTTCGCGGTGATGGTGCCGTCGTCGGCCTGATCGACGACCCACGTCGTCGCGGACTCGGGGTCGCGGTAGTCCTCCGCGAACCACGACGCCTCGCTGATGAGCTCCTGCAGTCGGTCGCGCTCGGCGGCCTCCTCGGCGTCGAGTTCGTCCGCGCCGAGCAGTTCGTCCTTGCGGGACTCGCAGGTCGAGACGAGGGCGTCGGTGAAGCGCGCGGCCGCCTCCGCGCCGTCGACGTCGGGGACGCGGAGGTCGTCCCAGAGGGGGACGGTCCGCGGACCGAGTTCGACCGTCGCGTACATCTCCGCCCACTCGGCTAAGCCGTGGGCCTCGTCGATGACGCAGACGTCGCGTTTGCGGAACACCTCGCTCCCGGCCGTCCGCATGAAGTACGCGAGCGTCATCGCGGCGTGCGAGCGCGCGGAGGCGACGGCGCGCGCCGAGAAGTACGGACAGCGGTGTTTGACCGCGCAGTCGTAGCCGCGTTCGCGGGCGCACGGCGCGCGGTCGACCGGCGTCCCCTCCTCGTCCGAGAGGATGCAGGTGTAGTTGTTCTTCCCGCGGATGACCTTGAGATCGTCGAGCAGGTCGTCGTCCGCGACGTCGTCGAGTTGCGAGACCTGCGGCGTCGTGTAGTACGCGCCCGTTGCCTGATGCGGATCGGCCTCGTCGACGGTCCGCGCGCACCCCATGATCGCGCGGGCGATGAGCGACTTCCCGGACCCGGTGGGCGCGCGCACGAGGACGACGTCGTTGCCCGCCGCGAAGGCGTCGCGGACGTCCGCGAGCGCGCGTTCCTGCGCGCCCCGGTAGGCGGGCGCGGGGAACTCGTCGTGGATGCGCACCGGGTTCACTGCGTGTTCGTGACGCCGTCGCGCGTCTTAACCCCCGCGCTCGGCGAGACGGTGGCGGGCGCGGCGGGCGTCACTCCGGGGTGAGCGCGTCGACGTCCGCGCGCGTCGGGTCCTCCGGGAGGGCCTCGATACAGTCGAAACAGAGGAAGAACTTGCTCCCGTCGTCGAGTTCGAGCGTCAGTCCCCCCGGACCGGCCTTCTCCAGCGAACCGAAGTCCCAGAAGTCCCCGACGCCACCGGGGACTTCGACGCGCGCCTCGCAGGCGTCGCAGCGTCGCTTGCTCATGGCGTCGTTCGGGGCGCCGGCCCCTTCGCCCTGTCGGGGAGAAGGCTTTCCGTCCGGTGACGCCAACGGCCACGGCATGGAGGTGAACTGCGAGGGGTGTGCGGGGTGTTGCATCGACTGGCGCCCGCTCGCCGACGCCCCCGGGGACCGCGAGCATCGCGGGGCGCGTCCCGCGCTCGACGACACGTACAACCTCGTCCCGCTGACCCGCGAGGACGTCCGCGCGTTCGTCGGCGCCGGCTACGGCGACGCGCTGACGCCGCGGCTCTGGACGCCCGCCCCGGGGGACGACCGCGTGACGGTGGACGGCCACGAGCTCGCCGCGATCGGCGACCGACCGGTCTTCTTCGTCGGCCTGCGAAAGCCGCCGAAGCCCGTCGCGCCGTTCGACGGCGACGCGCGCTGGCTCCCGTCGTGTGCGTTCCTCGATCCCGAGACCCTGCAGTGTCGGATTCACGAGACGGATCTCTATCCCACGGAGTGTGGCGACTACCCGGGGCACAACCTCGCGCTGGACGCCGAGACGGAGTGCGAACGCGTCGAGGACGCCTTCGGGGGCGAGCGCCTCGTCGGCGGCGAGCCCCCGGCGGACGCGGGCGTCCTGCTCGGGCCGCAGGCGCTCGGCGAGAAGGTGTTCTGCTATCCGGACCCCGACGAGCTGACGGGCGCGGTCGAGCGCCTGCGCGCGGGCGAGTTGACGCGGGCGGAGCGCGCGCGTTTTGTCGGCGTCGCGGCGGCGAGCGCGCCCGGGACGGCCGCGATCGCCCCGGAGAAGCGCGAGACCTACGAAGAGCGCGCCGCGGGGGCGGATTCGTGGGTCGGGCAGGCGGCCGCGGAGTGGGCAAATCGGAGGGAGGAGGGCGAGGCGGGCGGGGACGACGCGGAACCGGGACTGGCCGGGGCGATCGAGGGGGCGCGCGGCGCGCCGCCGACGCCCGGGTGGGACGACGTTTAAGCGGGTGACGTGCGACGGGACAGTATGCGCGTGCTCGTGACCGGCGCGACCGGCTTCATCGGGGGACACCTCGTCCCGGAACTCGTCGAGGCGGGCCACGACGTCCGCGCCCTCGTCCGTGACCCGGAGCGGTACGATCCGCCGGCGGGGGTGGAGGTCGTCGTCGGCGATCTGCTCGATCCGGCTAGCCTCGACGGCGTCTTCGAGGGGTGTGACGCCGCGTACTACCTCGTCCACTCGATGGGGGCGGGCGACGCGTTCGCGGAGCGCGACCGGACGGCCGCGCGGAACTTCGCGCACGCGGCGTCCGGTGGGGACGCCGCGGAACGAACGAACGCCGCGGGCGCGAGCGACGCGGCCGGCGTGTCACGCGTCGTCTACCTCAGCGGGCTCGGCGCGGACGGCGACGACCTGAGCGCACACCTGCGCTCGCGCCGCGAGGTGGAGGGCGTCCTCCGCGAGGCCGACTTCGACCTCACCACGCTGCGCGCCGCGATCGTCGTCGGGGCGGGATCGACGGGGTTCGACGTCGTCCATCAGCTGGCGAAGCGCCTGCCGGTGATGGTGACGCCGAAGTGGGTGCGGACGCCCTGCCAACCGATCGCGATCGGGGACGTCGTCGCGTATCTCGTCGGCGTCCTCGACGCGCCCGCGACCGCGGACGGCACCTACGAGATCGGCGGCCCGGAGGTACTCACGTACGAGGCGATGCTCGAACGCACCGCGTCGCTCATGGGCCGACGCCTCCGCGTGATCCCGATACCGGTGCTCACGCCGACGCTCTCGGCGTACTGGATCGATCTCGTGACGGACGCGCCCAGGTCGGTCGTCCGGCCGCTCGTGCGCGGCCTGAAGAACCCGGTCGTCGCGGACGACGGGGCGATCCGCGAGCACGTCCCCGTCCCGCTGACGCCGTTCGACGAGGCGGTGCGCGACGCCCTGCTCGCGTACGGGGAGACGCCCGCGACGCACGGCGGAGACACGGGCGGGCGCCGCGATGCGTGACGTCGACTACGGGCGGGCGTGGACGTACGAGAGCATCGTCGGCGCGATCCCGGGCGTCGACGTTCCGGACCGGGTCGCGCTCGCCGTCCAGTTCGCGCTCTTCGAGGGCGCGGTGCTCGCGCTCGCCGGCGTAAGCGACCTGTGGACCGCGATGCCGGCGGCGACGGCGGCGGTGATCGTCGCCACGGCGGGGAGCGCGCTCATGCTCGACCTCGGGCGCCGCCTCCGCCGCGCGGACCTCCCGGACGCCTACACGCACGTCGTCTTCGGGTCGAGCGTGGAGACCGTGCTGGGCGTGGTCGCGTACGTCACCCTGCTGACGTACCTGTTCGTCGTCGACCCGCGCGACGGGACGGCGCTCGTCACGACGCTGCTCGGGCACCCACCGTCGGCGCCCGCGACGTTCCTGGCGCTCCTCGTGTGCTGGGACGTCTGCTATCGCATCGGCGTCGGCTGGTGGGCGGCCGTGACGGCGCTCTGGCGGACGCTGGCCTTCGACCTCGACCAGCACGCGCGGCGCGCGGTCGCGGCCGCGGACAGACGGACGGCGGCGTTCGGGCTCCTGCAACTCCTCCTCGTCCCGTTCGTGACGCCCGCGCCGCTGTTGGTGGTCGCGGTCGTCGGGCACGTGGTGGCGGTGCTCGCCGTGCTCGGGGTCGCGTCGATGGTCCGGTGACGTCGGGGAAAAAGAGTCAGTTCTCTTTCATCCGCTTGAACTGATCGAGCAACGCCTCGGCGGAATCGCCCGCGTCGTACGTGATCGAGCCGTGGTACTCGATTCGGTCGTCGTCCTCGCTGAGGTCGACGTCGGCATTCTTTCGTTCGCGGCGCTCGTGTTCGTCTTCGTCGTATGATCCGATGGACATGGTACCGATACCCGTGTGTACCTTTCGCATTGTAAAGAGGGTATCGGAGGGCGGCAAAAATCCCGGGTCCGCTCAGAACGAGACCGGATCGGGGCCGTCGACGCCCATCGGGGTCGGATCGCGATCGGAGTAGCCGACGCGGCCGACCGCGTCCTGCCCGACTGCGCCGTACACCGCGTGGATCGCGGCCGTCGCGTCGGCGAACTCGTCGTCACCCGTTCGTTCGAGGACCTCGCCGAGACGTTCCTCGCCCGTGGGGTGTTCGATGCGCACCTCTCCGTACGCCGCGCGCAGGTCGTCGATAGTCGCCGGATAGGTTGCGTCTTCGAGCAGGTCGGTCGCCGTTCGGAGCGTCATTACGACCATATCTATTGGGGACGATCATTATGAATTTGGTGGGTGACGTGTTACCACGGCGTGTGGAGTACGTTCTTGCCGCGTTCGACCGTAGGATCGGTGTGCCCTACGCCGACCTCCACGTCCACACGACGGCCTCCGACGGGTCGATGGCGCTCGCCGACGTACCCGCCGCGGCCGAGCGCGCCGGCGTCTCCGCCGTCGCCGTCACCGATCACGACACCGTCCATCCGGCCCTCCCCGCACCGCTGACCGAGCGCGGCGGCGTCGAGATCGTCCGCGGAATCGAGTTGCGCGTCGAGACGCCCGCGGAACGCGTCGACCTCCTCGGCTACGGCGTCCGCGAGACGTCCGCGCTCCGGGGAGAGCTCGAACGCCTCGGACGCGACCGGATCGAGCGCGGCCGGCGGATCGTCGAGAACGTCGAGGCGGAGCTGGGGATCGACCTCGCGCTCGACGTCGGATCGGGCTTCGGTCGCCCGCACGTCGCGCGCGCCGTCGTCGCCCACCCCGACACCTCCTACGACGAGGTCGGGCCGGTGTTCGCCGACCTCATCGGCGAGGACGCGCCGTGCTACGTCGCCCGCGACGTCCCGTCGTTCGAGCGCGGCCGCGACCTCCTCGCCGACGCCTGCGGGGCCGTCGGGCTCGCCCACCCGCTCCGGTACGCCGACCCGGACGCCGCGCTCGCGCGCTGTGCGTCGCTCGACGCCGTCGAGCTCCACTACCCGTACGACCGGCCGGTCGGACGTGACGCCGCCGACCACGCGGACGGTCACGCGCGGGTCCGACGGGCCGTCGAGGAACACGACCTGCTCGCGCTCGGCGGGAGCGACGCGCACGACGACGCGCTCGGCGTCGACGGCATCGACAGCGGCGAATACCACCGTCTCCGCCGCCGTATCCCGGGGTGAGGCGGCCACGGGCTTAAGGTGCTACGGCACCGAGGTACGCGCATGCGCTGTCACTACTGTGACCGGAGCGCCGACGTCTCCGTCGATAAGTCCGGTGTGCGCGTCGCTCTCTGCGAGGAGCACTTCCAGGAGCGCCTGGACGAGCTCGCGGACTCGGAGGCGCTCTCACAGCTCCGCGAGCAGCTCGACATCGACCGGGCGTGACGCCGCCCGGCGAGACCCGCGACGAGGGGAGAGTCCGTCGATCCCGCCGCGGACGGTAGCGACGACGCGAGAGTCCGTTCCCGAGCGCCACCCACGAGCGGCGACGCGCTCGCCGTCCGGAGCGCTCCCCACCGCTCCCCCCGGCGTTCGTCTTCGTTCACGCGCGTGACCCGGCGTCGCCGTTCGTCCGGACCGAGTCACCGCTGGCGCTCAGGCTCGCGAGTCGTCCCTCCCCGCTCCCCTCCCGCGCGTTCACCGAGGCGTTCACGCGCGTGTGCTATCCACGTCGATCGCGTCCACCGGACAGACGTCGACACAGAGCATGCAATCGATACACTGCGTCTCGTTGGCGGGGTCGGCCTTCTTCTCGCTCGTCGGGTGGCCGGGCGTCTCCACCCACTCGAAGACGTCCACCGGACAGTCCTCGACGCAGACGCCGTCGGCGTCGCAGATGTCGAAGTCGACGGCGACGTGCGTACCGTGGATCCCCAGCTGCTCAGGCTCCTCCACGGGCCCCCAGACGTCGTGGCCCTGGTGGTCGTCCACGACCTCCCGGTTCTGGTCGAAGTTCGGGTCGATAGCCATACCGGAACGGTGTCGCCGCGCGCGTTTAAACGACCGGGACGGGACCGCGAAAGCGGGCCGTCGGGCCGGCAGTTTTGAGGCGTCGGGGCCCCAGAGATCGACCATGCACACCGTCTCGCTCGACGACCAGCGCAGTCGGATGGGTCCCGCCTCGACGATCTACGCGCTCACGGACGCCCTCGGCGCGTCCGACCTCGCGCTCAACTACTACGAGGTCGCCCCCGGCGAATCGACCGCGTACGGCTATCACAGCCACGCCGCCCAGGAGGAGGTCTTCTACGTCCAGTCGGGCGAGCTCACCTTCCGGACCGCGGACGACGACGTCACCGTCGGGGCGGGCGAGCTCGTCCGCTTCGGCCGCGGGGAGTTCCAGCGCTCGCGCAACACCGGCGCGGAGAGCGCCGTCGTCCTCGCCATGGGCGCGCCACAGGACGCCGGCGAGACCGTCACGCGCCGCGAGTGCGACGAGTGCGGCGGGGAGACCGTTCAGGGGGTCGAGCTCGCCGATGAGGGCGACGAGGTGCTCGTCCGCTGTCAGGCCTGCGGCGAGGTCACGGGGCGATACGAATGACGCGCGTCGACGACGAATCGACGCGGAATGAACGAACGGCGACCGGAAGCCGTGAGTCGCGCGTCGACGGCCGAGGAGAGAGCGAGCAGGCAGGGAGAGGTCGCCGCGAGCCGCGCGCCGACGGCGGCGAGACGGACCACCCGCCGCGGCTCGTCTACGACGACGACTGCGGCTTCTGCACGTGGTGCGTCGAACGCGCGCTCGACCGGGGCGACTTCGAGCCCGTCGGCTTCTCCGAGCTCTCGCCCGATCAGCGCGCGCGCCTCCCTGAAGAGTACGAGACATCGGCCCACCTCCTCACGGACGACGCCGTCTACTCCGCGGGCGAGGCCGTCGAGCAGACCCTCGTCCGACTCTACCCCGAGCTGGAGCCGCTCGTCGAGGAGCTGCGCGCGTTCGAGACCTATCGCGAGCTCCGCGAGGGGCTCTACCGGTGGGGCGCGGATCGGCGGAGCTGGTGGGGGAAGATCGTCCGTGCCTGTCCGCCGGCGCGCCGGCCGGGGGACCGAACAGAGTGAGCGCCGTCAGTCCGCGGCGGGGGGCGCGTCGCGGGCGGCGAGTTCGCAGAAGTTGTCGAAGAGCCGCTTGGCCTCGCAGGCCGCCCGGTACTGCTCGGCGTCGATCCCCGCGAGCACGGTGGCCTTACGGTCGTCGGCGAGGTCGTCCTTGCGCTCGGTGACGCGTTCTGCAGTACGGGTGTCGTACTCGGGGTGGAACTGGACGCCGTAGGCGTTCCCGCGGCGAAAGGCGTGGACGCCGTACTCGTTCTCCGCGAGCAGGTCCGCGCCCGGCGGGAGATCGGTCACGGCGTCCGAGTGCGTCGTGAACACCGTGAACTCGGTGTCGATGCCGTCGAAGAGCGGATCGCTCCCGTCGTGAGTGACCTCGCGATAGCCGATCTCGTACTCGTCCATCCCCTCGACGGTGCCGCCGAGCGCCTCGGCGACGAGCTGATGGCCGAAGCAGACGCCGAGGACGGGGAGCCCGCGCTCGTCGGCGCCCGCGACCCACTCGCGGGTCGGCGCGATCCATTCCTGCTCGTCGTCCCAATACACGGACGAACGCGAGCCCGTGACGATCGCGGCGTCGAAGTCGTACGAGTCGGGGAGTTCCCCGCCGGCGGCGTGAAACTCGACGAGGTCGGCGTCGACGTCCCGCCGGAAGTTCCGCGCGGTGTCCGCCGGGTCGTGGGCGGCGTTCAGGAGCGCGACGCGGAGCGACTGCATGGTGCTGTGAAACGTTCCTAGCCCGAAAAGCGTTGTCGCTGGTCGGGGTTTCGCCGCGATCGCGGACGCCGGTTCGCGGCCGCGAGCGCCGTCTCAGGCCCCTGCGGCGTCGCGGAGGATGCCGGGCGCGGATTCGAGCGCGTCGTCGAGCGCCTCGGCGTCGGGTCCGCCGCCCTGCGCGAAGTCGGCGGGACCGCCGCCGCCGCCGCCCACGAGGGAGGCGAGTTCGCCGACGACCCGCCCGGCGTTCACCGGCGCGCCGTCGGGGACGCCGACGACGAACTGCGCGCCGTCCGCGCCGCCCCCGACGACCGCGATCTTGCCGTCGTCGACGAGCGCGTTCGCCGTCGCGCGCAGTTCGTCCATGTCCGCGTCCACGCGCTGGATCACGGCCGTCCACTCGCCGATCTCGATCTCCTCGCCGCCGCCACCGCCCGACGCGCGGGCCTCGGCGAGCTGTTCTTTCAGTTCCTCGATCCGCTTGCCGCGCTCCTTCCACTCCGTGAAGAAGCGCGCGGCGGTCTCGGGCACCTCGGGTGGCGCGACGTCGAACGTCTCGGCGGTCTCGCGGAGGTAGTCCTCCTGCGTCTGGTCGTGTTGGAGCGCGGCGATCCCGGCCGCGAACGTGATCCGCTCGACGCCGTCCTGGATGCGCTCGGTGTTCAGGATCCGGATCGAGCCGATGTCGCCGGTGCGCTTGACGTGCGTCCCCGCACACGCCTGCACGTCCTCGGCGACGTGGATCAGCCGGATGGTCTCGCCGGGCGGGATCCCGCCCTGATAGAGGTCGAAGCCGTGTTCCGATTCGGCCTCGTTGCGGTGGGGCCACTCCTGTTCGACGACCGTGTTGTCCGTCACGATCTCGTTCGCCACGCGCTCGATCGCCTTCACCTCGTCGCGCGAGAGCCGATCGTAGTGGCTGATGTCGATCCGCGAGGAGTCGGTCCCCTTCTGCGCGCCCGCCTGCCGGACGTGCGAGCCGAGCACCTCGCGGGCCGCGTGTCCGATCACGTGCGTCGCCGTGTGGTGTTGCATCAGCCGCCGCCGCCGGCTCATGTCGATCTGGCCGCGGACGAACTCCCCCTTCCCCGGGTCCTCGTCCGTCCGGTGGAGGACGACGCCGTCGCGCATCTGCACGTCCGACACCTGAACGGTCATATCGTCCGTCGAGAGCGTCCCGTGGTCGGCCGGCTGACCGCCGCCCTCCGGGTAGAACATCGTCTGATCGAGGACGACGTCGTACGCCGGGCCGCCGTCCTCGCCCTCGCCGTCGCGCTCGAAGACGTCGAGCACGACGGCCTCGAACTCCGCGCGGTACTGATCGTCGTAGTAGAGTTCCTCCGTGTCCGGGAGGTCGCCGAGGCGGGCGTCCGTCTCCTCGGTCTCGTCGAAGGCGTCGCCCGAGTCGTGGCGGGAGGCGACGAGCGAGTAGAAGTCGTCGGGCTCGTCGACGCGCGCGCCGACGTCCTCCGCGATCTCCGTCACCATGTCCGGCTGGAGGCCGTGGCTGTCGTAGAACTCGACGAGCTGGCTCGCCGGGATCGGCTCGCCGCGCTCCGCGTACTCCTCCGCGAGCTGCTCGACCTTCCGGGAGCCGCGCTCTAAGGTCTCCTCGTACTTACGGACCTCCGAGCGGACGATGTCGCGGATCGTCTCCCGGTTCTCGTAGTCGAGGCGCTTGGCCTGCCGATCCACGAGGTCGTCGAGTGCAACGTCCGCGTCGAGGCCGTCGATCAGGCGTGCCGTGCGGCGCAACACCATCCGCGCGAGGTAGCCCGTCCCGACGTTCGAGGGCACGATGCCGTCACCGAACATGTAGGCCAGCGTTCGGACGTGGTCCGCGATCGCGTAGATGTCCTCCAGCGGGCGCATCAGCTCGTGGAGGCGCGCGGGCTCGACGCCGAGTTTGTCCGCGATGTTGTCGCGCGCCGCGTCCATGTCCTCCACCTCGTCGATGTCGAGGTGGCCGGCGAGCTTCGCCGCGCGGTGGATGAGCTCCTCTTCCTCCTCGCCGTGGTCGATCGCCGCCGCGTCCTTCAGGTAGGCGATCGTGTCCGGGTAGACCGCCTCGTAGACGGTCGGCGTCCCCTGCGAGACCCACGTCCACCGTTCGAGGCCGTACCCCGTGTCCACGATGTACGTGTCCATCGGCGAGTACGTGTTCCCGTCCTTCATCTCGTACTCGCCGTCGGGGTCCTCGCTCATCGACATGAAGACGAGCGTTCCCAGCTCCGCGCCCTTGTAGATGACCTCGAAGGCCGGGCCGGCGTTCCCGCCGCCGACCCACGGATCCTCGATGTACGTGATCTCCTCGGGGTCCGCGCCCATGTCGACGAAGAACTCGTCGCAGTACGCGACCGTCTCCTCCTTCCAGTAGACCTCGCCCTCGTAGGCGTACTCGTCGTCGACGTCCTCGCGGGCGTTGAACGCCGTATGCGACATCATCTCGAACGCCATCGTGTGCCGACCCGTCCGGCCGACGTTGTCGATGTCCTGCATCCGGATGCAGGGCTGGCTGATGCACAGCGGGTTCGCCGGCGGCGGGGTCTCACCCGACGTGACGAGCGGTTGGAAGTCGTAGATGGAGGCCTGCGTCAGGAGGACGTCGTCGCGCCACCGGTTCGCCGCGACCGGGTACGGGTCGATCCGTTCGTGATCGTGCGCCTCGAAAAAGGAGAGGAAGCGCTCGCGCATCTCGCCGAGCTCGTACGCCTCGTCGAAGCCCGGGTCGTCGATGAACCCGTACTCCTCGCAGGGCGGCTCCCCGCACGTCTCCCGGTCCGGATCGCGGGTCCAGAAGTGCGCCCCGCACTCCGTACACTGCCCGCGACGGAACCCCTCCTCCTCGAAATAGTCGAGGCGGTACTCCGCTTCGAGGTCGCTCATTGCCTCTTTCTGACCGACCGAACGGCAAAACGCTTCCGCACTAAGCCCTCACGCCTCCGGCGCTCGTGGTTCGAGAGAGCTTCGCTCTCTCGTCATCGCGAACGACGGCGTCGCCGTCGTTCGAACGACGCTCAGTGTTCCGCCGGGTCCGCCGGTCCCGTCCGAGCCGCGAAGCCGTCCGACCGTAGCGCGGGGCGCGGACGGGCGGCCCGCCGCCACCGCCGCGTTGTCGTCCCCTCTCCGCCACGTCACCGCGACGGACGCCGTCACGCCACGCCACCGTATCGCCCTCGCACAGCCGCTATCGCCGGCCATTCACGTGCCCCGCCGAGTCCCCCGCGCTTTTGCGCCGCGCGCGCCTTCACACGCGTATGGCCCGAATGATCGACGGGGAGTGGCGATACGACGTCGAGCAGATACAGAGCGACGAGTCGGGGGAGTTCGAGCGCGACACCACGTCCTTCCGGGACTGGATCGCCGGAACGCGACGCGGCCCCGACGACGTCGTGACGGACGGTCCCGAACCCGAGGCGGGACGCTACCACCTCTACGTCTCCTACGCCTGCCCGTGGGCGCATCGCACGCTCTTCACGCGGGCCGTGAAGGGACTGGAGGACGCGATCAGCGTCGACGTCGTCGATCCGGTGCGAAAGGACGAGGGCTGGGAGTTCACCTCCGAGAAGGAGGGGTGCACCGCGGAGTCCCAGTACGGCCACGACTACCTCCGCGAGATCTACGCCGAGGCCGACGAGGGCTACACGGGACGCGTCACGGTGCCCGTCCTCTGGGACACGGAAGAGGAGACCATCGTGAACAACGAATCCGAGGAGATCATGCGGATGCTCGACACCGGCTTCGACGCGTACGCCGAGAACGACGTCGAACTCTACCCCGAGGGCTACCGGGCGGAGATCGACGACGTCATCGACGCCATCTACCCGGTGATCAACAACGGGGTCTATCGCGCCGGCTTCGCGAAATCGCAGGGGGCCTACGACGACGCCGTCGCGGACCTCTTCGACGCGCTCGACACGTGGAACGAACGCCTCGCCGACCAGCGCTACGCCGCCGGCGACCGACTCACGCTCGCCGACGTGGCGATGTTCACGACGCTCTACCGGTTCGACGAGGTGTACCACACCCACTTCAAGTGCAACCGCCGACAGATCGCGGAGTACGAACACCTCTGGGGCTACCTCCGCGAGCTCTGCCAGCTCTCGGGCGTCGAGGCGACGCTCCACATGGACCACGTGAAGAACCACTACTACCGGAGCCACCCGGACGTCAACCCCTCGAACCTCGTCCCGGTGGGTCCCGATCCGGACTTCTTCGCGCCGCACGGCCGCGACGACCTCCCGGGCGGGCCGCCCGCCGACCTCGCGTAGGCGACTCGGTGCGACCCGCACGGGTCGCATTCGTCGTACGGGCGACCCCAGAGTCGCCCGTACGGACACGCGGGACCTCCGGTCCCGCATGGCTCCCCGTTCGGTAGTTCGGGGGCGCCTGCGGAGCCGCGTCATCCCTCGCGTCTCGCTCCGTTCGCGCTCGGCGTTCCCGCGAACCCTCGCCGCGCTCGGCGCCGCGTTATTCGCTCTCCAGCGCCACCGACGCCAACAGCGCCTCCAACTGCACCTGTTCGTTCGCGCCCTCGGCGATCCGGTAGTCCGCCTCGCCGATGCGGTCCATGAGGCGCACGGCCTGTCTCTCGGCTAGATCGAACTCCCAGACGGAGCGGTGCAGTTGGTCGATGATATCGCCGCCGGCGAGACCGCGCTCCGTCAGGAGGTCGTCGAGGGTGGCGCGCGCGGCGACGAACTCGCCGTCGATGGCCTCCGTCACCATCTCCTCGATCTCCTCGGGACGGGCGGTGCTCGTGATCGCGTAGACGGTCTCCTCCGTCACCGCCTCGCCCGTGGCGGCGGCGGCCTGCAGGGCGTTGATCGCGCGTCGCATATCGCCGTCAGCCGCGTAGACGAGCGCGTCGACGCCGTCCTCGGTGTAGTCGACACCCTCCGCCTCCGCGACGTGCCGGACGCGCTCCGCGACGGCGTCGTCCTTGAGGCCCGCGAAGCGGAAGACCGCACAGCGGGACTGGATGGGGTCGATGATCTGCGAGGAGTAGTTACAGGAGAGGACGAACCGGACGTTGTTGGAGAACTGCTCCATCGTGCGCCGGAGCGCGCTCTGGGCGTCGCTCGTGAGCGCGTCGGCCTCGTCGAGGAAGATCACGCGGTAGTCGTAGCCGCCGAAGGAGGCGCGCGCGAAGTTCTTGATCCGATCGCGCACGACGTCGATCCCGCGCTCGTCGGAGGCGTTCAGTTCGAGGAAGTTCTCCCGCCAGTCGTCGCCGTAGAGCTCGCGCGCGATGGCGGTCGCCGCAGTGGTCTTGCCCGTGCCCGCCGGGCCGGCGAAGAGGAGGTTCGGGAGGTCGTCCTCCGCGACGTAGCTCCGCAACCGCGAGACGACGTCCTCGTGGCCGACGATGTCGTCGAGCGTCTCCGGCCGGTACTTCTCGACCCAGATGTCCTGTCGCCCCGCGTCTGCCATGTCGGTTCGAAGACGCCCGCGTCCCATAAGCGCCGCGAAGCGCCGAACGGGGGACGTCGACGGGGCGGCGAGCGGGCGTCACCGGGCGCGACGGTGGGCGGCGGACGACACGCTGATACGCGCCGGCGTCCACGCACACGTATGCGCGTCACCGTCGAAGTCGTCGGGGAGGACGTCCACGAGTTCGACGTCGAGGGGGCGTCTTACGCGGATCTCTTGGAGCGCGTGGACCTCAGCCCCCACGAGGTGTCGGTGATGGTCGACGGCCGCCCCGTTCCGGAGGACCAACCGGTGGAGAGCGAGCACGTGACCGTCCTCCGGCTCGTCCAGGGTGGCTGAACGCGACGTCGCGGTCCGCGCGGCGCGATCCGACGAGCACGTCGCCGTGCGACGCGTGCTCGACGCCGCGGTGCTCGCCGTCGACGACGCCCTGCTCGACCGCGAGCTCGACGGCGACGGGGACGGGGTGTTGGTCGCCGTGAGCGACGACCGAGTGATCGGCGCGCTCGTCGCCGACACCGCGGGCGCACGGCCCGGCGGGACGAACGGGCGGGGAGACGACGGCGACACCACGGGAGGCGCGGCGGCTCGGAACGAAGACGCGGCGGACGGCGACCGGTCGGGCGCGCACGTCGCCGCGATCGCCGTGCGGCGTCGCCGTCGGGCGCAGGGGATCGGCACCGCGTTGATCGCGGCCGCGGCCGAGCGCTGGCGGCCGCTCAGCGCCGACTTCGACGCGGACGTCCGGCCGTTCTACGAGGCGCTGGGGTTCGAGATCGCGGCGATCGACGAGGGGCGCTTTCGCGGGCGCCTACGCTAACTACACCAGCGGTTCGACGAGGTCGCGCCCGGCGTCGAGGAGCTCGCGGACGCGCGCCTCGCTGTCGGCCTCGGCGTACACGCGCATCTTCGGTTCCGTCCCCGAGGGACGGACGAGCACCCAGGAGTCGTCGACGAGGCGGACCTTGAAGCCGTCCGCGTCGTTCACGCCGGCGACGTCGACGCCCGCGACGGCGTCGGGGAGCGAGTCGGCGAGGTCGCGCACGACGGCGGCCTTCCGGTCGTCGGGACAGCGCACCGAGGTCTTCGACTGGACGACGTTCCCGTACGCCTCGCGGAGTCTGGCGACGCGATCGTCGTAGGACTCCTCGGCGGCCGCGGCGGCGGCGAGGAGCGCCATGAGGACGCCGTCCTTCTCGCGCACGTGGCCGCGGACGCAGAAGCCGCCGGACTCCTCACCGCCCATCAGGGCGTCGCGCTGTTTCATCTCCTCCGCGATCCACTTGAAGCCGACCGCGGTCTCGTAGACGGTCTCGCCGTGCGCCTCCGCGACGCGGTCGACGAGCGAACTCGTCGAGACGGTGCGGACGGCGGGCCCGGACCGGTCGTCGAGGAGGTAGTCGTACGTCGCGGCGAAAAAGCTGTTCTCGTCGAGGAAGCCGCGCTCGGGCGTGACGACCGCGATCCGGTCGGCGTCGCCGTCGTTGGCGATCCCGAGGTCCGCGTCGTGCTCTTGGACGGCGAGCGCGAGCGCCTGGAGGTTCGCCTCGTCGGGCTCCGGGGGCGTCCCGCCGAAGTCGTCGTCGCGCTCGCAGCGGTGGCGCTCGACGGTCGCGCCCGCGGCTTCGAGGAGGCGGTCCGTGACGCCGCGGCCGCTCCCGTGCATCGCGTCGTAGATCACGTCCAAGCCGTCGAGGTCGGCGTCCACGAGGGCCCGGCAGTGCTCGGCGTGCGGCGTCACGAGATCGACCTCGGTGATCTCGCCGCGCTCGGCGTCGGGGTCCGCCTCCGGCGGTCGGAGGTGGGCCTCGATGGCCTCGGTGACGTGCGGGAGGGCGGGCGCACCGTCGGCCGGGATGAACTTCACGCCGTTGTACTCCGGGGGGTTGTGCGACGCCGTCACGACGAGCGCGCCCGCGAGGTCGCGCTCGACGATGGCGTGCGCGACGAGCGGCGTCGGGCAGTCGCGCTCGGGGAGGAGGACGTCGTGGCCGTTCGCGGCGAGGACGTCGGCGATCTCCTCGGCGAACTCGCGGGAGGTGGGGCGGGCGTCGTAGCCGACGGCGACCGTCCCGTCCGCGTGTCCGGCGTCCGCGAGGTGATCGGCGGTCGCCTGCGCGACCGCGCGGACCCGCGGCGTCGTGAACACGTCGAGCGTCGCACGCCAGCCGTCCGTGCCGAACGCGATAGCGTCGTCCATGGGTCGTACTCCCGCCGCCGCCGGCAAAACGACTGCGGTCGGATCGACCGGAGGCTTACTCGTCGTCCTCGGTCGACGTCGCTTCGAGTTCCTTCTCGCCGCGGTAGATGTCCGCGCCGTCCTGCACGACCTTCTCGGCGAGCACCGCGCACTTGATCCGCATCGGCGTCACCTCGACTCCAAGGAGGTCGAGCACGTCGTCGCGGTCGAGCTCGTCGATCTCGTCGAGCGTCATCCCGGGGAGCTCCTGAGAGAGCAGGCTCGCCGAGGCCTGACTGATCGCGCAGCCGTCGCCGTGGAAGGCGACGTTCTCGACCGTCTCCCCGTCGTCGGCGAGCTGGACGTCGAACTCGATCTCGTCGCCGCAGGAGGGGTTGAACCCCTCGTGGCTGAACGTCGGCTCGTCGAGTTCCCCGTGGTTCCGGGGGTTCCGGTAGTGGTCGAGGATCTGCTGTCGGTACATATCCGAACCCATGCTCATGATGACCGTACGTACGGACGTACGGCGGAAAAACGTTCCGTCGCCGGCGTTCTCGGGCGGTACGGGACGCGACGGGCCGGCGGCCGCGGGTGACGATCGCGGCGGGCGGCTGACGACGGACGGTGGTGGGCGCATCACGGCGTCACGCTCGCCCCACCGCGCTTTACCCCGTGGGACACGCACGAGTCGCGCATGGGCTATCGGGACCGGCTCGCGCGGACCCTCCTCGACGAGTCGTGGGCGTACGGCTACACGCTCACGATCTGGGGCGCGGGAGCGTTCCTCATCGCCGAGTTCGGCGTCCCGACGCACCTCGACGTCCTCGGCTACGTCACGGGATCGCTGGTCGGCTTCGCCGCGCTCACGTGGTACGGCTTCGGTGGCTTCCTCGTGCGCGTCGAGCGCGACAGCCGCGACGTCCGCTCGGCCGTCGAGATGGTACACCTCTTCGCCACGTTCTGCAATCTGCTCGGCGCGCTCGCCGCGATCAGGCTCGTGGACGCGTTCCCCGTTCCCGAACCGGTCGTCTTCAGCGCCGTCGGCTGCTGGGCGACCGTCGGCTACAGCCTCCTGTTGCTCGTCGAGGAGTACGTCGGCGAGCGCTGGATCGACGGGGACGCGACGCAGTCAGAGGGGAACGACGGCGGTAAAAAGTGATTACTCCTCGGTGGCGCGGTCCGTGAGCGTCTCGTAGGCGCTCTTCGCGCCGGCGCTCGTCTCGCCGAGGAAGGCCCCCGCGAGCGCGCCGAGCGCGCCGCCCGTGCTCGCCGCGTTCCGACTGACCAGTCCGCCGATACCGGCACCGAGCGCCGCTCCGACCGCCGCGTACTTGGCGCGGTTGACGGCGCGCGTGATCTTGTCCTTCACGGTACGACGTAATCCGCGAGGCGGCATAAAGGTCGGGGTCGAACGAGCGCCACCGGGGCGCGAGCCGCCGGCTCAGTGGAAGATGTCGATGGCTCCCTCGACGCCCTCGATCAGGGTGTCGACCTCGTCGCGGGTGTTGTAGAGGTAGAAGGAAGCGCGGATGCTCGCGGGGACGCCGAGGGTGTCGTGGAGCGGCTGGGTGCAGTGATCGCCGGCCCGGACGGCGACGCCATAGTCGTTGAGGATGCTGGAGAGGTCGTGGGCGTGGATGCCCTCGACGTTGAACGCGACGAGACCGCCGCGACGGTCCGCGGGCGGGCCGTAGATCTCCACGCCGTCGAGCTTCGAGAGCTCGTCGTAGGCGTACTCCGTGACGTACTCCTCGTGAGCCCGGATGTTCTCGAGGCCCACGTCGTCGACGTAGTCGGCGGCCTCGGCGAACGCGATGCCCTCGGAGATACTCGGCGTGCCGGCCTCGAACTTCCACGGGAGGTCGTTCCACGTCGCGTCGTCGTAGGTGACCTTCTTGATCATCTCGCCCCCGAAGAGGTAGGGATCCATCGCGTCGAGGAGGTGGCGTTTCCCGTAGAGCGCGCCGATGCCGGTCGGGCCGGCCATCTTGTGCCCGCTGAAGGCGTAGAAGTCGGCGTCGATGGCCTCGACGTCCACGGGGCGGTTGGGGACGGCCTGCGCGCCGTCGACGAATATCAGCGCGTCCTGCTCGTGAGCCATCTCGGCGAGGTCCCCCACGGGGTTGATGGCCCCGAGGACGTTCGAGGCGTGGACGACGGAGACCATCGCCGTGTCGTCGTCGATGAGGTCGCCCGCGGCGTCCATGTCGAGCGTGCCGTCCTCGGTGATCGGGATGTACTCGACCGTCGCGCCCGTCTTCTTGGCGATCTGCTGCCACGTGACGAGCGAGGCGTGGTGTTCCATCTCGGTGAGGACGACCGTATCGCCCTCGCCGAGTTCGTTCAGCCCCCACGCGTAGGCGACGAGGTTGAACGCCTCCGTCGTGTTCTTCGTGAAGACGATCTCCTCGCGTGCGCCCGACGCGCCGACGAGCTCGGCGATCCGATCGTGGGCCTCCTCGTACGCGATCGAGGCCTCCTGACTCAGCTGGTGGATCCCCCGATGGACGTTCGAGTTGTACTCGTAGTAGTAGTCGGTGATGGAGTCGACGACCCGCGTGGGCGTCTGGGTCGTCGCGGCGTTATCGAAGTAGACGAGCGGCACGCCGTCGGCGACCTCGCGCTCCAGAATCGGGAAGTCCGCGCGGAGCGCCTCGACGTCGAGCGGGCTCTGTTCCTGCGTCCCCATGTTGAGCGTACTAGCGCGTGAGAACGTTTGGTAGCTTCGGAACCGCGAGCGGTTGCCGTCGTCGGCGACGAACCTACAGCCGGAGGTACTGGGCGTGCGGGACGCCGCCGAGGTCGACGACGTTCGCTTCCGCGACGTAGCCGGCGTCGATGGCGGTCGTGACGGCGATATCGCCCACGAGGTTGGCGACGCTCGCGCGCCCGAGGCTCGCCGCGAGGGCGTCGGCGTCCGTCTCGCTGTCGGCGTCGCCGTAGAAGGACGGCTCGACGGTGACGGAGACGGTGCCGTTGTCGTACGTCTCGCCGACGATCGCCGCGTCCGCGGCGGCGACGAGGAGACCGCGGTCGGTGTTGCGCTCGGTGAGCCGGACGCTCATTCGCGCTGTCGTTCCTGATCCACGAGGCGTTCCTCCTGGCGTTCGCGGATCTCCTCGGCGTGTTCGACGACGTCCGTCGCCTCCTCCTCGCGCCCGAGCTCGTCGAGCGCGCGGGCCTTCTCCTCGTAGACATCGGCCTGTTTGAAGCCGAGGCGGATCGCGTTATCGAGGGCGTCGAGGGCCTGCTCGTGGCGGCCCTGCTCGTTCTCCATGAAGCCGAGGTTGTACCAGCCGTGCGGGAGGCGCTTGTCCTTTCGGACGGCGTCCTCGGCGTGCTGGTAGGCCTCCTCGGTCTTCCCGTACTCCCAGAGGGCGTACGCGAGGTTCGTCTGCGCCTCGGCGGCGAACGGGCCGTCCTCGTCGATGTAGAGCGCCTCCCGGTGGGCGCTCGCGGCGGCGTCCCACTCCTCGAGTTCGGCGTGCGCGACGCCCTGATTCACCCGCGCCTCCTGCTCGTCCGTCTCGTCGTCGGCGAAGCGGGCGGCGCGCTCGAAGGCGTCGACGGCCTCCTCGAAGCGATTGATGCCCATGTAGCTCAGCCCGACGTCGATGAGCGCGTCGGCGTCGACGCGGTCGGCGGCGATGTTCGCGTCGTCGAGCAGGTCGACGAGAACGCGGTCGTCAACGGGGTCGACCTCGGTCGGGTCGACGTCGAGTTCCGGCGGGTCGAGATCGAACCCCTCGTAGGGGTCGTCGAAGCCCTGCCCCTCGGAGAAGCGGTGATCCGCGCCCTCGCGTGGCTCGCGGTCGGTCATGGTCCCGTTTAGCGGCCCGCGGGGTTAAGGGCTACGCCGTGCGAGAGGCCGGTATGCGGCTGTTCGTCAGCGTCGACCTCCCCGACGCGCTCGTCGAGCCGATACGGGCGCTCCAGGCCGAGTTCGCGGACGCGGACGGCCTCGACTTCGTCGACCCCGCGACGGCGCACGTGACGCTGAAGTTCCTCGGCGACGTCGAGGAGTCGGCGTACTCGGAGACGGTGGCGGCGGTCGAGCGCGCCGTCGCGTCGACGCGCGTCGGGCCGTTCGACGCGACGTTCGGCGGGCTCGGCGTCTTCCCGAGCCTCGACTACATCAGCGTGCTGTGGCTCGGCCTCACGGCGGGCGCAGTCGAGCTCGCGGCGCTCCACGACGCCGTCGAGCGCGAGTGCGTGGCCGCGGGATTCGACCCCGACGGGACCGAGTTCACGCCCCACGTCACGCTCGCACGGATGCGACACGGCGGCGGGAAGGAGCTAGTGCGGCGTCTCGTCCGGGAGCGCGATCCCGAGGTCGGGACGGCGCGCGTCGAGGAGGTGCGGGTGACGGAGAGCACGCTGACGCACGAGGGCCCGGAGTACGAGACGCGCGAGCGATTCGCGCTGTAGCGGGACGCCGCGTCGTCCGCTACTCCGCGTCGTCCGCGTCCTCGCCGAGGTTCCCCTCCCGCCAGTGATCGAGGGTCTCCTCCAGGGCGGCGGCGCAGGACTCGACGTCCGTCATGGTCAGGCCGTCCGTCGTCAGGAAGACCCCCTCACGGTCGGTCGTGACGCGCAGGAGGTAGCCGTTACTGAACGCTCGGATCGTGTAGTCGTACTCGCCCAGTTCGCTGCCCGCGTAGGCGTCCTGGGTGAGCTGGAACGACTGCCACTCGGCGCCGATGAACGCGGAGAGGTCGGCGTCGCGTTCGAGGTCCGAGCGGAGGTAGACTTGCTCGTAGTCGGTGTGCGTGAAGTACGTCACGGAGCGGAGGCTGTCCCCGAGCGCGGTGCGCGCGATGATGCGCAGCCGCTCGCGGGCCTCCTCTGAGAGCAGGTCGTGTTCCAGCTCGGCGTCTTCGTTGGCCATACTGGGGGTGTCCGCGTACAGGTCCTTAACTGGTCGGGCGGCGGCGCGTTCCGGGTCGAGAAGAACAACGTTTTAAGTGCGGCGGCGAAACGTTCGTACCACTATGGGCAAGAAGTCCAAGGCCAAAAAGAAGCGGCTGGCGAAGCTGGAGCGCCAGAACAGCCGCGTCCCGGCGTGGGTCATGATGAAGACGGACCGTGACGTGCAGCGAAACCCGAAGCGCCGCCACTGGCGGCGTAGCGACACGGACGAATAATGAGCGCCAGCGACTTCGAGGAGCGCATCGTCACCGTCCCGTTGCGCGACCTGCAGGCCGTCGCCAAGCACGAACGCGCCGGGAAGGCCGCGACGCTCGTTCGCGGGCACCTCGCCAAGCACTTCGCCGTCGACGAGGAGGAGGTCCGCCTCGATCCCTCGATCAACGAGGCCATCTGGTCGCGCTCGAACAAGAACCCGCCGCGGAAGCTTCGCGTACGTGCCGCCCGCTTCGAGGAGGAGGGCGAGACGGTCGTCGAGGCCGAGCACGCAGACGAGTAACACCACCTTGCTCCGCGCTTCGTTCTCCGGATCACCGTACGTCGGCGTGTTCGCCCGCGCGACCGACGGCTGCGTCCTCGTCCGCCCGGACCTCGACGACGACCTCGTCGAGTCGGTCGCGGACGAGCTCGACGTGCCCGCCGTCCCCACCCGGATCGGCGGGTCGAGCACCGTCGGGTCCCTCGCCACCGGCAACGCGTCGGGAATCCTCGTCAGCGGCCGCGTCCGCGACCGAGAGCGCGAGCGCATCGCCGACGCGACCGATCTCCCCGTCGGGGCGCTCCCGGGACGCGTCAACGCCGCCGGCAACGTCGTCCTCGCCAACGATCAGGGGGCGTACGTCCACCCGGACCTCGGCCGTGAGGCCGTCGAAGTGGTGACCGACACCCTCGACGTGCCCGTGACGCGCGGGCGCATCGCGGACGTCGAGACGGTCGGCACGGCCGCCGTCGCGACGAACGACGGCGTGCTCTGTCACCCGAAGACGACCGACGACGAGCTCGATCGGCTGGAGGAGGTCCTCGGGGTCCCCGCCGACATCGGCACGATCAACTACGGCGCGCCGCTCGTCGGCTCCGGCCTCATCGCCAACACGCACGGCTACGTGGTCGGCGAGGACACGACCGGCCCCGAGCTCGGCCGTATCGAGGACGCCCTCGGCTACATCTGAGACTTCGCTCACGCCGACGCACCCCGTTTTCGCCGGCCCGCGAGGCGTCGGGACCCACATCCTAAGATACTTCCCGCTCGCGGCCCCCCTTCCACGCATGAGTCTCGGAGGCGGCGGTGGCGGTCGACAGCAGCTGCAGGAACTCTCCCAACAGATTCAGGCCCTCGAAGAGGAACAGGCCGAACTCGAGGCGGAAGTCGAGAGCCTGCGAGAGGAGAAGCGCGAGGCAGACGAGGCCATCGAGGCCCTGAACACCATCGAGACCGGCTCGACGGTGCAGGTACCGGTCGGCGGCGGCGCGTACGTCCGCGCGGAAGTCGAGGACATCGACGAGGTCATCGTCGAGCTCGGCGCCGACTACTCGGCCGAGCGCACCCAGGAGGGCGCCGTCGAGAGTCTGGAAGCCAAAAAGGAGACGCTCGACGAGCGCATCGAGGACGTCCGCGAGGAGCTCGCGGAGGTCGAAGAGGAGAGCGCACAGCTCGAACAGCAGGCCCAGCAGGCCCAACAACAGATGATGCAACAGCAGATGCAGCAGTCGCAGGGGCAGGGCGGCGACGGCGAATAACCCGACATGTTCGACGGGCTGAAGGAGAAGCTCGGTCGGTTCCGCAAGGACGCCGAGGAGGTCGCAGAGGAGAACGCCGAGGCGGTCGAAGCCGACGTTGAGGCCGACGCCGACGCTGAGGCCGACGCCGACGCTGAGGCCGACGCCGACGCTGAGGCCGACGCCGAGACCGCGGAGCCGAGCGAAGCGACGGCGGGCGCCGCCGAGCCGGACGCGGAGGCTGTCGAGGCCGCGACCGAGGAACGCGGAGACTCGGAGACGCCGGCCACCGAGAGCGGGGGGTCGAGCGGGCCCGCGACGGCGGACGCGGACACGAATGCGACCGCGGCGGCAGCACCGACGACGGACGCCGCGTCCGAGACGGACGACGCGGATGTCGTCGAGGGCGAGGTCGGCACCGGCTCGGACGCGACGCCCGCACCCGAAGCGACGTCGGCCGACGAGCGTGCGGCCGCGGACGTCGAGCGCGAGACTGAGACTGCGACCGACACCGAACGCGGGAGCGACGGCGACGACGAGCGCGAGTCCGAGGAGTCCACGACGGGCTTCGGCCTCGCGAAGAAGGCCAAGTCCGCGGTCCGCGGGCGGGTCGTCATCGAGGAGGAAGACCTCGAGGACCCCCTCTGGGAGCTCGAGATGGCGCTCTTGGAGAGCGACGTCGAGATGAGCGTCGCCGAGGCCATCCTCGATCAGATCCGGACGGAGCTCGTCGGACAGGAGCGGAAGTTCACGGAGTCGACGGGCGATCTCGTCGACGAGGCGCTGCGCGACGCGTTACTCTCGGTCATCGGCGTCGGCCAGTTCGACTTCGATCGGCGCGTCACCGAGGCCGAGAAGCCCCTGGTGATCGTCTTCACCGGGATCAACGGCGTCGGGAAGACGACGAGCATCGCGAAGCTCGCGAACTACCTCGACGAGCGGGGGTTCTCGTCGGTCATCGCCAACGGCGACACCTATCGCGCGGGGGCAAACGAGCAGATGCGCGAGCACGCCGAGACGCTCGACACGAAGCTCATCGCCCACGAGCAAGGCGGCGACCCGGCGGCCGTCATCTACGACGCGGTCGAGTACGCGGAGGCGAACGATGTCGACGTCGTCCTCGGCGACACCGCGGGCCGCCTCCACACCTCTGACGACCTGATGGAGCAGCTGGCGAAGATCGACCGCGTCGTCGATCCCGACATGACGCTGTTCGTCGACGAGGCCGTCGCCGGACAGGACGCGGTCAACCGCGCCCGGGAGTTCGACGACGCCGCGGAGATCGACGGCGCGATCCTGACGAAGGCGGACGCCGATTCGCAGGGCGGCGCCGCGATCTCGGTCGCGTACGTCACCGGGAAGCCCATCCTCTTCCTCGGGACGGGACAGGGGTACGACGACCTGCAGCGCTTCGACCCCGAGGAGCTCGTCGACGACCTCCTCGGATTGGAGTAAGACCGGCCCGAGCGGCGGCGGGGCCCGCGCGTACCGAGCGCTGACGAAGGCGGCTCGACGTACGCGCGGCTAGGAGAGGCGTTTATCGGTAAACCGTCAGATCGACTCTTCGGGGGCGCTCGCGGCGAGGAGGACGATCTCACGGCGCCCGCGTCGGTCGTACGCGCGGACGTCTTCTGCGATCCACGGCGGGACGGCGACGAGCAGCCGCGCCGCCAAGTCGTCGGTCAGCGACGGGTTCGGGTCGCCCTCCGGGTGGGAGAGGAACCGACCGCGCGTCCGACCGGACGGCGTAGCGAGGTCGACGCCGAAGACCGCGGCGATAGCGCCGCCGGCGTCGGGGAGGTAGAACTCGGCGAACACGGGGGTATCAGCGGGCACGTCGGCGAGCGGCGTGCCCGCTCCGTCGTCGGCGTCGAGCTCGCCGGCGGGCCGCGTCGTGAGCGCGATCGAGAGCGTCTTCGGATCGGCGTCGGCGGCGAGGTCGCAGAGCGCCTCGGCGAGCGCGCGCGTCGCGTACACCGGATCGTCATCGGCCACGTCAGATGGGGTCGTCCGGTGCGTTCGACTCGCGGACGCGCTCGACCTCGCGCCGGTATCGCTCGGCGCGATCGGCGTCCTCGACCGGCGTGAGTTTCGCGGGGTCGACGTCGCGGGCAGCGGTCGGGTCGGGCGCGTTCAGCGACTGCTGTTTCTCGAATCGCGCCTCGCCGTCCGGCGTCGCGTAGCGGACCGTGAGCATCCCCTTATCGGTGTACTCGCGGCCGACGAACCAGACGCGGACGCTGTCGTCGTCGCTCATACGTCGCCCGTGGGACCGCGGGCGTTTGGCTCTGTGGGTACGGGGGCGCGTCCGGGGCGAACGCGACGTTCAAACGGCCGCGGGTGCTAACGCGGGTGATGGACGACGAGGCGGTGCGCGGGGCCGCACGGTCCCTCCCGGCGGATCCCGGCGTCTACCAGTTCCAGCGCGACGACGGCACGACGCTCTACGTCGGGAAGGCCGTCGACCTGCGCGCGCGGGTGCGTTCGTACGCCGATCCGCGGAGCGCACGTATCGCGCGGATGGTCGAGCGGGCCGACGAGCTCGACTTCGCGGTGACGGACACGGAGACCCAGGCCCTCCTGCTGGAGGCGAACCTGATCAAGCGCCACCAGCCGAAGTACAACGTCCGGCTGAAGGACGACAAGTCGTACCCGCTCGTCCAACTCACCGACCACCCGTTCCCGCGGATCGAGGTGACGCGGGATCCCGACGAGGGCGCGACGGCGTACGGCCCCTACACGGACCGCGGGCGCGTCGAGACGGTCGTGAAGGCGATCCGCGAGACGTACGGCCTCCGCGGGTGTTCCGACCACAAGTTCGACGGCCGCGAGCGGCCCTGTCTCGATCACGACATCGGACTCTGTTCGGCGCCCTGCACGGGCGCGATCGACCGCGAGTCGTACGCGGAGGCCGTCGAGGCCGCGAGTCGCTTCTTCGAGGGCGAGACCGGCGCGCTCGCCGACCCGATCGAGCGCGAGATGGAGGCGGCGGCCCGAGCGCAGGAGTTCGAGCGGGCCGCGAACCTCCGCGACCGCCTAGCGGCCGTCGAGGCGTTCCACGGCGGCGGCGGGGAAGCCGTCGCCTCGCGAGGCGGCGAGCGCCACGTGGACGTCCTCGGAGTCGCCGTGGAGGGCGACGCCGCGACGGTCGCCCGACTCCACAGCGAGGGCGGCCAGCTCGTCGAGCGCGATCAGCACCGCATGGACGCCCCGGACGGCGACGAGCGCGTCGCGGACGTCCTCGCGGCGTTCGTCCCGCAGTATTACGCCGAGCGCGCGCTTCCGGACGCGCTCTTGCTCCCCGAGGACCCGAGCGACGACGACCTGCGGGCGTGGCTCGACGCGGAGGGCGTCGCCGTCCGCGTCCCCGGCGCGGGCCGCGAGGCGAAGCTCGTCGATCTCGCGCTGAAGAACGCCCACCGGCGCGCGGGTGGCCGGGACGAGCTCTCGGCGCTCCGTGACGCGCTCGGACTGGACCGACGGCCGGCGCGGATCGAGGGCGTCGACGTCAGCCACGCGCAGGGGAAGGCGGTCGTCGGGAGCGACGTGACGTTCGTCGAGGGGAGCGCCGAGAAGGGCGACTACCGGCGGAAGAAGCTCGAAGAGGAGAACGACGACTACGCGAACATGTATCGGCTCGTCTCGTGGCGCGCCCGGCGGGCCGTCGCGGGACGGGACGACCGGCCGGACCCCGATCTCCTCCTCGTCGACGGCGGGCGCGGCCAGTTGGACGCGGCGCTGGACGCCCTCGACGACGCGGAGTGGGACGTCCCGGCAGTCGCGCTCGCCAAGCGCGAGGAGGTCGTGATCACGCCTGAAGGCACGCACGACTGGGCGTCGGACGCCCCGCAGTTGCACGTCCTCCAACGCGTCCGCGACGAGGCCCACCGCTTCGCCGTTCAGTACCACCAGAGCCTCCGCGACAGCGTCGACACCGCGCTCGACGACGTCGACGGGATCGGCCCCAAAACCCGAACGCGGCTCCTCCGACGGTTCGGGAGCGTCGAGGGCGTCCGGGCGGCGAGCGTCACGGAGCTCCGCGACGTGGAGGGGGTCGGTCCCGCGCTCGCCGAGCGCATCGATCGGCGGCTCTGAGAGAGCGGGGACGAGAACGGGGCAACGGCTAAGGGCACTGAACGGGACGGTCGGTGTATGTCCGGGGACGAGACGATGCGGCGGTTCTTCCGCTCGCTCGGGCGCGCGAGCGCCCGCGTGGGACGCTGGCACCTCGGTGTCGGCCTCCTCGCGGTCGTCGCGCTCTCCCTCGCCGCCAGCATCGGGACGGGCGCCGTCCTCCTCGTCCTCGCACTGAGCGCCCTCGTCGTCGTCGCCGTCGAGAGCGTGGAGATCGTGCAGGCCTACGAGCGCCGGCCCTACACCGTCTTCGGGGCGTACAAGGGGATCCTCGGGCCCGGGATCAACCTCGTCGTCCCGTTCGTGACCGAGACGGCGGTCTTCGACACGCGCACCCAGACCGTCGAGGTGCCGACGCAGGAGGCGATCACGCGCGACAACTCGCCGGTGCGCGCGAGCGCCGTCGTCTACCTCAGCGTCGTCGACGCCGAGAAGGCGTTCCTCGAAATCGACGGCTACCGCGACGCCGTCGCCTACCTCGCACAGACGTCGCTGCGCGCGACCATCGGGGACATGGCGCTCGACGAGACGCTCAGCGACCGGACGGCGATGAACGAGCGGATCCACGAGCAACTCGACGCGACGGTCGCGACGTGGGGCGTCGCCGTCGAGGCCGTCGAGGTGAAGCGCGTCATGCCGAGCGAGGGGGTCGTGAGCGCGATGGAGCGCCAAGCCGCCGCCGAGCGCTACCGCCGGGCCGCCATCCTCGACGCACAGGGGGTGCGCGGTGCCGCGGTCGAACGCGCGCTCGGCGAGCGGACGGCCGCGGTGCTCCGCGCCGAGGGCAAAAAGCGCGCGAGCGTCTTGGAGGCGCAGGGCGACGCCGCCGCGACCATCCTCCGCGCCCGCGCGGCCGAGGCGATGGGCGAGCGTGCGCTCATCGAGCGCGGCTTTCGCGCACTCGAACGCGTCGGGGCCGGCGCGGCGACGACGTACGTCGTCCCCCAAGAGCTCACGTCGCTCGTCGGCCGCTACGGCCGAGGGATCGACGGCGAACGCGGCGGTCGCGGCACCGACGCGAGCGGGCTCACCTCGAACCCCGTCGACCTCGTCGAGCTCGATTTCGAGGACGTGATCGAGACGCCCGCGGACGCCGACGCGATCGACGTCGAGATCGAGTAGCCGCGACTACCAGTCCGCGTCCGGTTCGGGTGTCACCCCCTCGTCGTCGGCGTCGAGGTCGTGTTCCGACCGAAGGGTGGCGATCCGATCGCGGATGTCGGCCGCGAGCTCGAACTCCAGGTTCGCGGCGGCGTCTTCCATCCTGGCTTCGAGCTCGGCGACGCGCTCGGCCGCGGTCTCGGCGTCCGCGGGCGTCTCGCCGCCCGTCGCGCCCCCGGTGTCCGTCTTCGAGCCGGGGAGGTTCGCGTCCGAGACCGCCTTGTCGATCGTCGTCGGCGTCGTCCCGTGCTCCTCGTTGAACGCCTGTTGGATCTCGCGGCGGCGCTCGGTCTCCGCGATGGCGTCCGCCATCGCGTCCGTCGTCTCGTCCGCGTAGAGGACGGCCTTGCCGTTCACGTTGCGCGCCGCGCGCCCCATCGTCTGGATGAGGCTCGTCCGCGAGCGGAGGAACCCCTGCTGATCGGCGTCGAGGACGGCTACGAGCGAGACTTCGGGGATGTCGAGGCCCTCGCGGAGGAGGTTGATGCCGACGAGGACGTCGAACTCGCCGAGGCGAAGCCCGCGGACGAGTTCGTGGCGCTCCAAGGTGTCCGTCTCGTCGTGCATGTATTCGACCGCGACGCCCGCTTCCTCCAAGTACTCCGTGAGATCCTCCGCCATCCGCTTCGTCAGCGTCGTCACGAGCGTCCGCTCGTCGCGATCCGCGCGCTCGCGGATGCGTGCGAGGAGGTCGTCGATCTGTCCGTCGGCGGGCGAGATCTCCACGGCGGGGTCGACGAGGTACGTCGGACGGACGACCTGCTCGACGACCTGTCCGGAGACCTCGCGCTCGTAGTCCCCCGGCGTCGCTGAGACGTACAGCGTTCGATCCGTCTTCGCCTCGAACTCCTCGAAGCTCAACGGGCGGTTCGCGTACGCCGTCGGGAGGCGAAAGCCGTTGTCGACGAGGCTCTCCTTGCGCGCCTTGTCACCCGCGAGTTGGCCCTTGATCTGCGGGACGGTCCGGTGGGACTCGTCGATGACGGTGAGGAAGTCGTCCGGGAAGTAGTCCAACAGGGTGTAGGGGGCGTCCCCCATCTCCCGATCGGAGAAGTAGAGCGTGTAGTTCTCGATCCCGGAACAGTAGCCGGCCTCTTGGAGCATCTCCAAGTCGAAGGTGGTGCGCTCCTCGATCCGCTGGGCGGCGAGCAGGTCGCCCTCGCGTTCGAACTGGGCGACGCGCTCCTCCATGTCCGCCTCGATCTCCGCCATCGCGTCCGCCAGACGCTGCTCGGGGATCGAGTAGTGTTCGGCCGGGTGGAAGAGCACCGCGGGCTCCTCCGAGACGACCTCGCCCTCCAGCGGGTCGAGCTTCGTCAGGCGATCGACCTCGTCGCCCCAGAACTCGACGCGGACCGCGTAGCGCCCGTACATCGGGTACACCTCGACGGTGTCGCCGCGGACGCGGAAGGTGCCCTGCGTGAACTCCACGTCGTTGCGCTCGTAGTTCAGATCGACGAGCCGGGAGAGGAGTTCGTCGCGCTCGATGGTCTCACCGCGCTCGACGGAGAGCGACATGTCGACGTAGTTCGACGGGTCACCGAGGCCGTAGATGGCCGAGACGGAGGCGACGACGATCACGTCGTCGCGCGTGAGAAGCGAGCGCGTCGCCGAGTGGCGGAGGCGGTCGATCTCCTCGTTCACCGAGGCGTCCTTGTCGATGTACGTGTCCGTCTGCTCGACGTACGCCTCCGGCTGGTAGTAATCGTAGTAGGAGACGAAGTACTCGACGGCGTTGTCGGGAAAGAGGTTCTTCAGCTCCTCGTAGAGCTGCGCCGCGAGCGTCTTGTTGTGCGCGATGACGAGCGTGGGTTTCTGAAGCGCCTCGATCGTCCACGAGACGGTGTTCGTCTTCCCCGAGCCCGTCACGCCGAGGAGCGTCTGGGCGTCCATCCCCGCCTCGAACCCCGACGCGAGCGCCTCGATCGCGTCCGGTTGATCCCCCGCCGGGTCGAAGGGCGCGTCGACGCGGAACTCACGTTCGGCGTCCGGGCGATCCGGTTGCAGCGGGCCGGCGTCACTCATTGGACGCGTTTGGCGACGCGGCTACGTAAGTGGCGTGCCGGGAACGCGTCGAAACGTTTAGGCGGTCGTTCGCTCAGTTTCGGGTATGGTGATCGACGAACTCCGAGACGCGAGCGAGACGCTCGAAGCCGCCGCGAACGACTGCGACGACGACGACCTGCGCGAACGGCTGGCCACGCAGGCCGACGCGCTCGCGTCGCTCGCGACGCGTGATCAGGGGCCGGACCACGGCCGCCTCGCACGACACACGCACGCGCTTCAAGACATCGCGTCGGACGCGGACGACGACGATATCGCCGCGGCCGTCGACGACGCGCTCGCGTCGATCCGAGCTTACCGGGAGACCGTCAGCGGGGTCTGATCCCACCGCGGACGCCCGGCGAGCCACAGAGAGAAGTATCAGGGGGACAAAAACAAAGCCATGGACGACGCGGCGACGGGGGTGTTTCACGAGCCAGACGTCACGGAACGGGTGATCCTCCTCATGTCGCCCGGCCGGGACCGCGAGCTACTCGCCGACTGGCTCGAAGACGCCGCCGACTACGCCGTCGAATCCGCGAGCGACGCGAGCGGCCTCCCCGCCGAATACGACATCTGCCTCCTCGACGATCGGGCGCTTCGATCGGACCGGGAGTCCATCGTCGAACACAGCCGCGACGCCGACCCCGTCTATCTCCCGCACGTACTCTTGACGACCCGCGACGACGAGAGCGTCTGGGACGTGGTGGGCGTTGACGACGTCGTGTCGCTCCCGGTCGGACGCGACGAACTGCACCGCCGCATCGAGAACCACCTCCGCACGCGTCGCGCCTCGCTTCGCCTCGCCGAACGCGAACAGCGCCTCCGACTCTTCCGACGGGGGATCGAAGCCGCCTCCCAAGGTATCACGATCGCGGACGCGGAGGCGGACGACACGCCCATCATCTACGCGAACGAGGCCTTCCATCGGATCACCGGCTACGACACCGACGAGGTGATCGGGCGGAACTGCCGCTTCCTCCAAGGGCGGAACACGGACGAATCGACCGTCGAGACCATCCGCGAGGCCATGAAGCGCAACGCCCCGGTCTCCGCCGAGATCCTCAACTACCGAAAGGACGGAACGCCGTTCTGGAACCGACTCGACATCGTCCCCATCCGCGACGACGAGGGCGATATCACCCACTACCTCGGGTTCCAGCAGGACGTCACCCAGCGCAAGCGCCACGAGCTCCGGCTCTCCGTGCTCAATCGCGTCCTCCGACACAACTTCAGGAACAAGATGACGGTGATCAAGGGGTACGCAGAGCGGATCGAAGCGGGGGAAAGCACGTCCGAGGACGCAAAGCGGATCCGTCGGGCCGCCGACGAGCTCCTCCAGATCGGCACCCAGATGTACGAGTTCGACACCCTCGTCGCCGACGGCGACGCCGAGGGGGAATCGTTCGACGTCGTCGAGATCGTCGAGAACGAGGCGGACGCGCTCAGAAGACAGGTCCCGCGCGCCGACGTCGTCACCGACCTCCCCGACCGGGCGGTCGTCTCCGGACATCCGTCGTTACGCGCCGCTCTCCGCGGGTTCTTCTCCCTCTTCGAGGACGTCTCGAAGATCGATCTCGACGTCGCGGTCCGTGAGCGCGACGGCGAAGTGCGTCTCACCGCCACCGACCGGAGCGGCACGCTACGGCGTCACGGCGTCGAGATCGTCGCCCGTGACGCCGAAACGCCACTCGACCACCTCGATCGGCTCGAACTCTGGTTGCTCCGCTGGGCCGTCGAACAGTCGAGCGGCGAATTCGAGGTCGACGCGAGCGACGACCACCCCACCGTCACGATCCACCTGAACGCGACCGAAGCGGGGTAAGAGCTATTCGAGCCGTCCACTCATACAGGGACGTGTCACCGACCGACGACCGTGACGGTCGCACGAGCACTGGGATAGCCGGTCTCGACGAGGTCCTCGACGGCGGTTTCATCCCCGGGCGAAGCTACATGCTCCGCGGCCGGCCCGGGACGGGGAAATCACTCCTCGCGCTCGCGTACCTCATCGACGGCGTCGAACGGGGCGAAGACTGCCTCCTCGTCGCACTCGAAGAGACCGAGGCCGACATCCGGCGCAACGCCGCAGCCGTCGGCCTCGACATCGGGGGGATCACCGTCCTCGATCTCACGCCCGAATCCAGCGCGTTCACCGACGACGGGACGTACGACGTCTTCGATCCCGGGACCGTCGAGGAGCGTTCGCTCACGGAGACCATCACCCAACGCGTCCGTGAGGTCGAGCCGACCCGCGTCGTCATCGATCCGATGACGCAGTTACGATACCTCGCGCCCGACGAGTACCAGCTCCGAAAGCAGATCCTCGCGCTCACCCGTTTCCTCGAACAGGTCGGCGCGACTCTCGTCTTCACGACGCAGGCGACCAGCGATCACAGCGACGAGGACTTCCAGTTCATGGCTGACGGCGTCATCGAGATCGACAACGGCGAAACCGGGCGAACGATCTCTGTCCCCAAGTTCCGCGGGTCCAAAACGCGCGGCGGCACGCACACGCTCCGGATCCGCGATAGCGGTCTCAGCGTCTACCCCGAACTCGATCCGAATCATCACCGGCCGTTCGAGTCCGAATCCATCCCCTCCGGTATCCCGGAGTTCGACGAGCAACTCCACGGCGGAATCGAACGCGGGACCGTCACCATCATCTCCGGGCCGACCGGCGTCGGGAAGACGACGACCGGCGCGCAGTTCATGAAGGAAGCCGCCGGTCGCGGCGAACGCTCCGCGATCTACCTCTTCGAGGAGGACGAACGCACGTTTCTCGAACGCTGCACCGACGTCAACATCCCCGTCGATCGGATGATCGAGCGCGAAACCCTCGCCATCGAGGAGATCGAAGCCCTCGAATACACACCACAGGAGTTCGCCAACACCGTCCGCCGAGACGTCGAAGAAGCTGGCACGCAGATCGTGATGATCGACGGTATCAACGGATACGAACTCTCCATCCGCGGCGACGAGCACACCTTCCGCTCCGAGATCCACCGGCTCTGTCGGTACCTCAAGAACATGGGCGTCACCGTCGTCCTCATCGAGGAGATCGCCTCCGTTACCGGTGACTTCCAAGCCACCGAAGGCGAAATCAGCTACTTGGCCGACAACATCGTCTTCCTCCGCTACATCGAGATGGACGGCGAGCTACGGAAAGTCGTCGGCGTCCTCAAGAAACGCACCAGCGACTTCCAGCGAACCCTCCGCGAGTTCGAGATTACGCAACACGGGATCAAGATCGGCGACCCGCTCACCGGGCTCCGCGGAATCCTCCGTGGGACGCCCGAACAGCCGAGCGAGTGAGCAGCGCGACTCCCGGTTTCCGCCCACGGTAAAAGGTGAGAAGCCAAGGGCCGGATTTGAACCGGCGATGGGCGGCTCTGCAGGCCGCTGCGTTAGGCCGGACTCTGCCACCTTGGCGCGGTTCACCGTAGCGGGCAGGCGCGCTTAAACGTAGCGATCCACCCCGAAACGGGTGAAGAGCGCTGTGGCTCTCCGGGCAAACGAATACCGAATGAACGAGTCGGTGGAATCCGCCCTCATCCCACCAACTCTCCGATTATGAATAGCGAGGCGGCGAATCGGTGTTCCCAGAGGCTCGCGCACTCCAGTACTACCCAATACGCAGGTGAGCTTAACTTCCGT